>DASPXI010000075.1:0-25874 GCA_035637335.1 Acidimicrobiia bacterium | reverse complement strand
CAGCTGCTCGCGGATGAAGCGCTCGGCGGCCCGGTCGGCCTGGGTGACCGGGGTGCCGTCGGCCTTGGTGTCGACCTGCAGGTCGTCGCTGGCGAACCAGCGCAGGGTCAGCTCTCCGGCCCGGCGGGACAGGTCGACGGCGAAGCTCAGGAGATCGGGATCGACGGCAGGGGCCACCGGCCCATCCTGGCAGAGGTCAGCCGAGGACGAAGAACAGCCGACCGGAGCAGGTGGTCTTGCCCTCGACCGTGGCCTTGCCCTTGCCCCAGCCACCCCGGGCGGACAGGCGCTCCAGGTCGACGACGAGCCGCAGCTCGTCGCCGGGGACCACCTGGCGCCGGAAGCGCACGTCCTCGACCCCGCCGAACAGCGGCAGCTTGCCGGCGTACCGGTCGTCGGCCAGCACGGCGATCGCGCCCGTCTGCGCCAGAGCCTCGAGCTGGAGAACGCCCGGAAACACGGGGTTTCCCGGGAAGTGACCGGCGAGAAACTCCTCGTCGCCCGTCACGCGGTAGCGGCCCCGCACCGAAACGCCTGGTTGGAGGGCATCGATCGCATCGACGAACCGGAACGGCGGTCGATGTGGGAGCAGGGCGACAAGCGAATCCGAATCGATCGGCACCGTATTCCTCTTGTCGCCCTCGCAAGCTCCGGCTCCTGCGGCGATGGTCGGCAAAGCCGCCATCGCCGCGGCGACGAGACGTTACACGCCGTTCTTCGCCGGGTAACCGCCGCGTGTAACCCTCGTCCCGTGCCACCGGTCGGAGGCACGAACCACTCGCTAAGCGGAAGCGGCCTGTGGCGCTCGCTCTCATCTTTCCCGGTCAGGGAACCCAGTCCACCGGTATGGGCGCGCCGTGGCGCGACCATCCGGCCTGGCGCGTCGTCGACCAGGCGGAGGCTGCGCTGGGCGAGCCGCTCGCCCCGCTGATCCTCGACGCCTCAGCAGAGCAGCTGGCGCGAACCCGCGACGCGCAGCTCGCCGTGCTGCTCACGTCGCTGGTGGCATGGGAAGCCATCAAAGACGGCGTCGAAGCGCCGGTTGCGTTTGCGGGTCACTCGCTCGGGCAGGTGAGCGCCCTCATCGCCGCCTGTGGGCTGCCCCTCGAGGACGGCGTGCGGTTCGCAGCGCGCCGC
Organism: Acidimicrobiia bacterium; assembly: GCA_035637335.1. GTDB lineage: Bacteria > Actinomycetota > Acidimicrobiia > IMCC26256 > JACDBD01 > JALZAA01. The sequence continues at coordinate 24,737 of DASPXI010000075.1, read as the reverse complement.
GCCGAGCTCACGCAGGCGGCTGCCGATGCGCACCCTGGCCGCATGGTGGCGCTGCTCGGAGCGTCCCTCGAACAAGCCGAGGACGCGTGCCGTGCCGCGCCTGACGCGTGCTGGATTGCAAACGACAACGCACCCGGCCAGGTGGTGATCGCCGGGACGCCCGACGGCGTCGACGCCGGCGCCACGAAGGCGAAAGAGCTCGGCGTCAAGCGGGCAACGCCGCTGAACGTCGGCGGCGCGTTCCACACGCCGCTCATGCGTGACGCGGCGGACGGCCTCGCCGCCGCAGTCCCGCAACTGCCGCTCTCCAAGCCAACCGCGCCGGTCGTGTCCAACGACGACGCGCGACCGTATGACGACGCCGATGGCTGGCGTACACGCCTCGCCGTGCACGTCACAAAGCCGGTGCAGTGGCGCACGTCGATGGAAACCCTGGCCGGACTGGGAACGACCCGGTTCCTCGAGGTAGGTCACGGCTCGATGCTCACGACGCTGGCGAAGCGGATCGTGCCCGACCTTCCCGTCGAGGGCGTGGCAAGTCCCGACAATCCCCCCACACTGACGGAGGTTTCATAGATATGGAGACGGCACTCGTGCAGGGCGAGGGTCTATTGGTGCCCGAACGGGTCATCGTGGCACCCTCGGTCGGCGTGTTCCGCCCGTTGTTCGCCCACGATGTCGCATGCGGCCAGACGGTCGACGCCGGCCAGCCGGTCGGCGTGATCGAAGGCCCTGGCGTCTCGACACCGGTGCGCAGCCCGTTTCGGGGCGTGATCGCCGGACTGCTCGCACGCGATGGCGAACGCATGCGCCAGGGCGAGCCGGTCGCTTGGCTGCGAGTCGCGTAGGCATGCGGGCTTGCATCCAGGGTTGGGGCACCGCCGTGCCCGAACAGCGACTCACGAACGCCGATCTCGAAGCGCGCGTCGACACGACCGACGCCTGGATCGTCGAGCGCACGGGCATCCGCGAGCGTCGCATCGCGGCGCCGGGAGACACGACCGCTTCACTGGCGATCGAGGCCGGCACCGCCGCCATCAAGCACGCCGGGATCCCGCCCGACGCAGTCGACCTGCTCATCGTGGCGACCGCCACGCCCGAGCAGCCCATCCCCCACACCGGCGCGTTCGTCGGTGAGGGTCTCGGGTTGCGGTGCGGCTCGTTCGACCTCGGCGCCGGGTGCGCAGGATTCGTCTACATGCTCGTGGCCGGATCCTCGCTGCTCACCGCGGGCGGGCTCGACCACGTCCTCGTCGTGGGCGCGGAGACGCTGAGTCGCCTCATCGACCCCGAGGACCGCTCGACGTTCGTTCTGTTCGGTGACGGCGCCGCCGCCGCCGTGCTCAGCCGCTCCCCCGACGACGGGCCCGGTGTGCTCGCCTGGGACCTCGGCTGCGACGGCTCCGCCGCCGGACTGCTCGAGATCCGCGCCGGCGGCAGCCGTATGCCCGCGACGCCCGAGACAATCGCGGCCGGTGAGCAGTACCTCAAGATGCAGGGCCAGGAGGTGTTCCGGCGGGCGGTACGGGCCGTGGTCGACTCCGCTCGGATGACCCTCGATCGCGCAGGAGTGACCGCCTCAGACGTCGCGTGGTTCGTCCCTCACCAGGCGAATATCCGCATCATCGACTCGGCCGCGGGGCGATTGGGGATCTCGGAGGAGCGAACCATCGTCAACATCGAGCGCTACGGGAACACGTCGGCGGCGTCGATTCCACTCGCGCTGGCCGAGGCCGCCGACGACGGCCGTGTGCGGGATGGCGATCTCGTCCTCATGTCCGGCTTTGGTGCCGGCATGACGTGGGGCAGCGCGCTCGTACGCTGGGGAAAGGCGTGAGGCACGAGTGAGCGACAGTCGGGTCGCGTTCGTCACCGGTGGGTCACGCGGCATCGGCCGCGCCTGCGCGGTCGCGCTCGCGGAAGCCGGTCACCGTGTCGCGTTCTGCTATTCGAGCGACGAAGAGGGCGCCAAGGACACGCGTAGCGCCATCGAGGCGACCGGCGCCGATGCTCTCGCCGTGCGCGCCGATGTGCGCGACCCCGACGCGGTCGACGGCGCGTTCGGCGATATCGAAGACGCCTTCGGCGCGGTCGAGCTGCTCGTCAACAACGCCGGCCTCAATCACGACGGGCTCGTGGCCCGTATGACGGACGAGCAGTGGCGATCGGTGCTCGACACGAACCTCACGGGCGCGTTTCACACGATCCGCAGGGCGGCTCCGAAGATGATGCGAGCACGGTGGGGCCGCGTCGTCAACGTGTCGTCAGTCGTCGGCCAACGGGGTGGGCCGGGGCAGGCCAACTACGCCGCGGCCAAGGCCGGGCTCTTGGGCCTCACCAGATCGGTCGCTCAGGAGCTCGCCCCCCGCAACGTCACCTGCAACGTCGTCGCACCGGGGCCTATCGTGACCGCCATGACCGACGGCCTCTCCGAGGAGTGGCAGGTCAAGGCGCAGGAATCGGTGCCGCTAGGCCGGTTCGGCAGACCCGAGGAGGTAGGCGCGGTCGTCTCCTTCCTCTGCTCCGACCTGGCCGGTTACGTCACCGGAGCGCTGGTCCCCGTCGACGGGGGCCTGGGGATGGGACATTGACCCATCTCCGACCGTCCGTAGACGCGACAGGAGGACCGGATGGAACGTGACGAAGCACTCGGGGTGCTGCGAGAGGTCGCGGTCGAGATCTTGAGCGTGGAGCCCGATCAGGTGACCGAGGGTGCGCGCTTCAAAGAGGACCTCGACGCCGACAGCCTCGACCTCGTCGAGCTGGTGATGGGGCTCGAGGAGCGTTTCGACATCTCGGTGCCCGAGGAGGAGCTCGAGGATGTCACGACGGTCGGCCAGGCGGTCGACGTCGTCATGGCCAAGGTGGCCGCCGAAGCATGAGTGACCTCGACCACGAAGGCAGGCCCCGCGTCGTCGTCACCGGCGTGGGCGTCAAGACGCCGGCCGGCACCGAACTGGAGGCGTTCTGGGCGCGGCTGCGCTCGGGTGAGGCAACGGCGCGGACGGTCCAGAGCTTCGATCCGTCGTCCCTCCCGGTCCGGTTCGCCGGCGAGGTGCCCGACTTCGACCCGGTCCCGTACTTCGGGCCCAAGGAGTCCCGCCGCCAGGACCGCGTGACCCAGCTCGGGTTCGGCGCGGCGGCGGACGCGCTCGGTGACGCCGGCGAGCTCGGCGCCGACCCGAGCCGCTGTGCGGTAATCATCGGGACGGGCGTGGGTGGATTGCACACGCTCGAGGAGAACGAACGCATCTATCTCGAGAAGGGCGCAGCGCGCGTCAGCCCGTTCTTCGTTCCGATGATGATGCCCAACGCCACCGCGGGTGTCGTCGCGATGCAGCTCGGCTGGACGGGTCCCAACCTCTGCGTGGCCACCGCGTGCTCCGCGGGCGCGCACGCCATCGGTGAGGGTGCGCGGCTCATCCGTGACGGCACCGCCGACGTCGTCATGGCCGGCGGCACCGAGGCCGCTGTGACGCCGCTCACGATCGCCGCGTTCGCGCGCATGGGCGCCCTCAGTACTCGCAACGACGAGCCGGAGCGCGCGTCCCGTCCCTTCGATGCCGACCGCGACGGCTTCGTGATCGGCGAGGGCGCGACGTGTGTCGTTCTCGAGTCCCGGGAACGGGCTCGCGCGCGCGGCGCGACGGTCTACGGCGAAGTCGCCGGGTACGGACGCAACGCCGACGCGTACCACATCACCGCGCCGTCGCCCGGCGGAGCCGGCGCCGCCATGTGCATGCAGATGGCGCTCGACGACGCCGGCATCGTGGCGTCGGCGGTCGGGCACGTCAACGCCCACGGCACGTCGACGGAGCTCAACGACGCCGCCGAAGCCGAAGCCGTGCGCAAGGTTTTCGGTGACTCGCCGCCCCCGGTCACCTCGACGAAGGGCGTGACGGGCCATCTGATCGGCGCCGCCGGCGCGGTCGAGGCGGTGGCCGCGATGCTCGCCGTACGCGACGGCGACGTCCCGCCCACCGCCAACCTCCAGCGGCTCGGGGACGACATCGAGCTCGACGTGGTGGCGGGTTCACCGCGTGATGTCGGGCCCAAGCCTGCGATCTCGAACTCGTTCGGGTTCGGCGGGCACAACGCTTGCCTCGTGCTCACCGCGGGCGACTGATCGCAGCCCGGTGACGCCGCTGTTCTCACCCACGCCGGCCGCGCCTGTGCAGGCACAGCGCAGTGACGCCGTCACCGCCGCCGTCTCCGAGCTCCACGGGCGTACCGTCAGCTGGTTCCGCCTCGAAGGCGGCAAACACCGCGGCGCCATCGGCGTCGCCGAGAGCGAGGCGCTCGAGCGGGCGGTTCGACTCGGGATCGAGCTCGGCATGCCCGTCGTCGGCGCCGTGTCGACGTCGGGGGCCGACGTCAGCGAGGGCGTGGCGTCCCTGCACGCGGCGGGACGGGTCGCTCTCGCGCTCAGCGACGCCTCGGGCATCGTGCCCACACTCCTGGCCGTGGTCGGGCCGTGCGTATCGGGACCCGCGCTCGTGCTCGGGCTCGTCGACCAGGTCGTGATGACCAGCGACGCGTTCGCCTACGTGAGCGGCCCCGACACCGCGAGCGAGTTCACCGGCGTTCCGGTCAGCCCCGTCGACCTCGGCGGGGCGGCCGTGCACGATCTCCGCAGCGGCGTAGCCGCAGTCGTCGTCGACGACGATGCCGACGCCCTCGCCGCTCTGGCCACGATCCTCGACTACCTCCCCGACCATCACCTCGACGACCCGCCGTGGCTCCCCGACCCCGACCCCGTCGACCGCGACTGCACCCGTGCGGCGGCCGCGGTGCCGGACGCGTCGAGCGCGTCATATGACGTGCGGGACGTCATCAGTGACGTCGTCGACGCCGGCACCCTCTTCGAGCTGCGGGCTCGTCACGCACCGAACCTCGTGACCGCGCTCGCGCGGATCGGTGGACGGCCGATCGGTGTCCTCGCGAACCAGCCGAGCCAGCGGGCCGGGACGCTCGACATCGACGCTTCCCGCAAGGGCGCGCGCTTCGTGCAGTGGTGCGACGCGTTCAACGTGCCGTTGGTGACCTTCGTCGACACGCCCGGGTTCGAGCCCGGCACCGACCTCGAATGGCGCGGGATGATCCGTCACGGCGCCCAACTCGTGCACGCGTACGCGGCCGCCACTGTCCCGAGACTCTGCGTCGCACTCCGCAAGGCATACGGCGGCGCCTACATCGTGATGGACTCGAAGACGCTCGGCAACGACTGGTACTGCGCCTGGCCCAGCGCCGAAATCGCCGTCATGGGCGCCCGCGGCGCGGTGCAGATCCTGCACGGGAAGCGGCTCCGCGCGATGTATGACGAACAGGCGCGCCAAGCCGAGCAGGTCGCGCTCGAGCGCGAGTACGACGCCCGTTTCTTGAGCCCGTACCCGGCGGAGGAGCGGGGTTACGTGGACGAGATCATCACGCCCCGCGATACGCGACGGGCGCTGGCGGCGGCGCTGGAGCGCTTCCGAACGAAGCGGGAAGCGCGCCCGGCGCGGCGCCACTCGAACTCTCCGCTCTGAGCAGGGCGTGGCATGCTGCTCGACGGCAAACGGATCCTCGTCACCGGCGTTCTCAACGACTCGTCGATCGCCTTCGGCGTGGCCAAGCTCGCCCAGGAAGAAGGCGCCGAGGTCGTGCTGACCTCGTTCGGGCGGGTGATGAGCCTCACGCGGCGCGCCGCCAAGCGGCTGCCTTCGCCGCCGGAGGTGGTAGAGCTCGACGTCACGAACACCGAAGACCTCGAGGCGCTCGCCGACCGCGTCGGCGGCCGCCTCGACGGCGTGCTTCACGCGATCGGCTTCGCGCCCGAGTCGTGCTTGGGAGGCGGGTTCCTGACCGCGCCGTGGGAAGACGTCGCAGTCGCGCTCCAAGTCTCTGCGTACTCGCTCAAGTCGCTGACGGTCGCCGCCCTCCCACTCATGGGAGAGGGGGGATCAGTCGTCGGCCTCGACTTCGACAACACACTGGCGTGGCCCGTCTACGACTGGATGGGCGTGGCGAAAAGCGCTTTCGAGTCGACGGCCCGATATCTGGCGCGCGACCTCGGGCCCAAGGGGATCCGGGTGAACCTCGTGTGCGCCGGTCCGATCCGCACGATCGCGGCGCGCAGCATCCCAGGCTTCGAGCAGTTCGAATCGGTGTGGGCGGAGCGAGCGCCGCTGGGCTGGGACATCCAGAACACCGAGCCCGTAGCGAAGGCGTGCGTGGCGCTGCTCTCGGATCTCTTCCCGGCCACGACCGGCGAGATGCTGCACGTCGATGGAGGGTTCCACGCCGTCGGTGCGTGAGCCGCCCGAGTCGGGCATGCTGGCGCTCTCACGGGCTGGGGTGAGCGAGAAAGGGCAGGGAATGAAGGGCAGGATCGAACGTGGAATCCGCTGGTCGCGTCACGTCGTCGCGCCGCCAATCCTGATCGCATTGTTCGTCGTGCGCTGGCCTCCCCCGCCTGGGCGGGAGGGGGCAACGTGACGTTGATCATCAACGCGGAGGACAAAGCCGGTGTCCCTCGCAAGTATCGATCGACGTCCGCAAAGCTCGACGGCGATCATCTCTCTGCAGCAGGCCTCGAGAAGCTGCGCGCCTCAGAGCGAGGAGCAGCTCGTCGGGGTGCAAGGTGGCAGCTACGCGCGCGTGTACGCCACTGACCACCTGCGCTTCACCGACGCCCAACCGACCAGCTCGTCGCGTTCTGGCAGAACCGACCGGCCGATCGTTGGGTGCACGTCCATTGCGCTGCGGGGGACGGGCGCACGACGACGGCACTTGTCATGTTCGACATGCTCGAAAATGCCAGCGCCGTCAGCCTGAAGGACATCGTTGATCGCCAGGAGAAGCTCGGCGGGATCGACGTGCTGTCGATCAAGACAAAGCCGAAGTGGCGCCACGAAGGCGAAACCGAGCATGCCCAGTTCGTTCGCCGTTTCTATCAGTATGCGCGCGAGCATCCGCGCGGAGCAGGCGAGACGTGGTCGAGTTGGGCGGCCCGCAACCCGTAACGCGCGTCACATCTCGAGCGCCTCGGTCACTTTCGGGACAGTCGCCTTCGGGCTGACTTTGTAGAACGCGTCGGCGATCTTCCCCTTCTCGTCGACGACGAACGCCGAGCGGATGATGCCCATGAAGCTGCGCCCGTAGAGCGACTTCTTGCCCCATGTTCCCCACGCTTGGGCGACCTTGTGCCCCTCGTCGGCAAGGAGCGGGAAGCTCAGGCCGTACTTCTCGTCGAACTTCTTCTGCTTCTCGGGCGTATCGGGGCTGATGCCCACCACCTTCGCCTTCAACTTCTTCAGGTCGGGCTCCGCGTCGCGAAGGGAGCACGCCTGGGTCGTACATCCGGGTGTGTCCGCCTTCGGGTAGAAGTAGACGACGACCTTCTTGCCTCGGAAGTCCTTGAGCTTCACGGCCTTCCCGCGCTGGTCACGGAGAGCGAAGTCGGGGGCGGTGTCACCGGGCTTCAGCTTGGGCATGAGCGTCCTTTGCAACGGTCATCGCGGACGAAGGCCGTAGCATGCCGCACGTGCCTCGACCTGTGCTCATCAGCGTCGATGCACCGCCCAACGTGGTTCGCGAGGCAGCCCGGCGCGTCCTGGGGGTCGCTCCCGCAGCCGACGGCGTGCTCACCGGACAACTACCAGACTGGGCCGACACCAGCACGCAGCTCCGGCTCGCGATACGTCGCTCGGACACGGACGGCACCGAGGTCGAGCTCGGCGTCGAGAACCCGACTCACGTGCCGTACTTCCAGTGGTTGCTCGGGCCGTTCCTGCGGCAAGGCGAGCGGCGCACGCTGCGGTACCACGCGGCCCGGCTCGCGGCCGCCGTCGAGGGCCGCCCGCCCCCCGAGCCCCCGCGTCGCTCTCCCCTTCTGCCGCCTGTCCCCTTCGACCCCGACGCGATCAGGTTCCTTGCCACGCTGGCCGCGATCGCGGCGCTGGCGAACTTCGGCGGCGCGTTGTTCGGCCAGACCGCCGACCCGGTGACGGAGACGTTCGGGGAATCGACGCGCACACTCGGCGTCGCGCTCGCCGTGTCGAGAGGCGGCGTGCTCGTCTCTTTGGTCGCGAGCGCGCTCGCCGACCGGCAGGGCCGCCGCCGGCTCTTGCTGATCTGCTTCGGTGGAGCTTGTGCCACCAACGCGGTCTCAGCGCTCGCGCCGAGCTTCGCCGTCTTCACCGGAGCGCAGGTGCTGACCCGAGCGTTCGTGAACGCGGCGCTCGTCGTGGCCGCCATCGCCGCCGTCGAGGAAGCCCCGGAGGGTGCGCGCGCCTACGCGTTGTCGATGCTTGCCCTTGCGTACGGCGCCGGCTTCGCGATCGCCGTTGTGCTCCTGCCGATCTCCGACATCGCGGAGCAATCGTGGCGAATCGCCTTCGCCATCAGTGCGGCGTCGGTTCTCCTGCTCCCCCGCCTCGCCCGCAGCCTGCGTGAGACGGGGAGGTACGCGGATCTCGCGCGCCGGACAGCGCGGCGCGGCCGAATCCGTGAGGTGTTCGACCGCGCCTATGGGCATCGGTTCCTCCTGCTCGCGCTGGCCGCGTTCCTCACGAACTTCTTCAGCGCGCCGTCGGCCCAACTGATGAACCGGTTCCTGACGGACGAGCAGGGGTTCTCGAACACGCTGATCGCGCTCTTTCGAGGCGTCACCGGCGGGCTCCCAGGGCTGCTCGGCATCGTGATCGCCGGCAAGCTCGCGGAGACTCGCGGGCGCCGCCCGGTCGCCATCGTCGGGCTCGCGGTGGCCACCGTGTTCCAGATGATCTTCTTCCTTGGGAACGGCGCCGTCCTCTGGGTGGCGTCGACGTTCGCGATCCTCTTCGCCAGTGGCGCCGCCATCGTCCTCGCCGCGTTCGACACCGAGCTGTTCCCGACCGAGGTCCGGGGGACGTCGAACGCGCTGCTGCTCGTGTGCGCCGTCGCCGGTTCCGCCGCCGGCCTCCTGCTCGCGACGAACCTCGACGAGGTCGTCGGGGGCCTCGGCCCCGCCATCGCCATCTGCGGCATCGCGCCGTTGCTCGCAGCCGCCTTCGTCATGCCCTGGCTGCCCGAGCCCGCCGACCGCAAGCTCGACGACATCAGCCCCTCGGAGGTATGAAGCCCGGTGCCTGGAGACCCGCTGGCCGGCTTGACCGAGTCGACGTTCACCCACGACGGCCTGAGCCGCCAGGTGTTCCGTGCCGGGACGGGGCCGGCCGTGATCGTCATCCACGAGGTCCCGGGCCTCCATCCGGAGGTGATCGCCTTCGGCCGTCGTGTCGTCGACGCCGGGTTCACGGTCTTCATGCCGTCGCTGTTCGGCACGCCAGGCAGGGAGTTCGGCTGGGGCTACACGTTCCAGACGATGCCGCGCGTCTGTCTCGCGCGGGAGTTCACGACGTTCGCACTCGATCGCACGAGCCCGATCACAGGGTGGTTACGACGGCTCGCCGCCGACGCCCACACCGAGTGCGGCGGTCCCGGCGTCGGAGCCGTCGGCATGTGCTTCACCGGCGGCTTCGCCCTCGGGATGATGGTGGACGACACGATGCTTGCGCCCGTCCTCAGTCAGCCCTCGCTGCCGTTCCCGGTGAGCGCGAAACACAAGGCCGCCGTCGGCATCAGCGACGCCGACTTCGAGCGGGTCAAGGACCGCGCCGCGCAGGGAGCGTGCGCGCTCGGGCTCCGTTTCAGCGCCGATCCCGCCGTGCCGCCGGAACGGTTCGAGACCTTGCGCCGCGAGCTGGGTGACGGATTCATCGCCGTCGAGATCGACTCGTCCCGCGGCAACCCGCACGGGATCAAGCGGTTCGCGCACTCGGTGCTGACGCTCGATCTGGTGGACGAACCCGGCCACCCCACTCGGGGTGCGCTCGACCGCGTGCTGGCGTTTCTGAAGGAGCGGCTCTTAGCGCCGGGGTAGAGAATTCGCTGCCCTGACGATGAGTTGTAGCGGCGCGGGAGGTCACATCTGACATGACTGACGGTTTGCTCCGAAACGCTGATGTGGCCACGCGCCTCCCGACGCGGGACCTCGAACGGGCGCGCGCGTTCTATGCCGAGAAGCTCGGCCTCGAACCTGTGGAGGAGCGACCGGGCGGGTTGCGCTATCGCTGTCGCAGCGGCCACTTCGTACTCTTCGCGTCGGGCGGCGCGCCGTCAGGCACTCATACGCAGATGGCATTCGAAGTCGACGACATCGACGCCGTGATTGCGGAGCTGCGCCACCGCGGCGTCGTGTTCGAGGAGTTCGACGTACCGGGGCTGCGGACCGTCAATGGGATCGCCGACGTGGAAGGCAACTATCCGTCCAAGGGCACCGGCGAGCGGGCGGCCTGGTTCCGCGACAGCGAGGGAAACCTGATCGGAATCGGTCAACCGTGCGCTGATCGGTAGTTTTCGGCGTCAGCTCACCGGCGTGACGCGTCCCTCACACACAACCGTTTCCTTGTCGTCCACGAGGACGATCGAACCGCCGTCGGTCGTTGGCAGCCGCGTGACTGCACCCCAGGAGCCCTGGCCGTCGTCTCGGATGCGCATGTCGCCGATGCGTTTCCTGGTCGACCCGGCGCGGAACTCGATGCCGTAGGTGCCCGCCGGAACGCCGTAGTTGACGTTCACGACGATGGTTGCGGGATTTCCGTCGGTGACGAACATGCTGCCGGCGTGCAGCCCGTTGACGCCGGTCATCTCGACGGACCGCACCTGGCTCGCGGCAGCTGCGGATCGCGTCGTGTCCTCCTGTGTGCTCTCCACGATGCGCACGCCGACGATGCTCACGATCGCGGCCGCGACGGCGGCAACACCGAGGGCGGCGGCGATGCGCCGCCGGGTGCGACGCCGCGGCGCCTTCAACGCCGACAACACCCGTTCCTCGAACCCGGGCGGCGGCTCGGCCTCGGCGGCGAGGAGCGGTAGCGCGTCGCCCGCCTCGGCCAGCTCGCCGACCAGGACGCGGCACGGGCCGCACTCGCTTGCATGTTGCAGTGCGTCTGCTCGTTGAGGCCCCGCGACGATGCCGAGCGCGAGCTCCGGCGCGAGCTCTCGCACCTCCACGCAGCCGAGGGGGCTCATCCGTGCGCCCTCATTCGGCCCGTTCCTCGGTCAGCGCAGAGCGCAGACGCAGCAGCGCGGTGCGAATGCGGGTCTTGGCCGTCCCAAGGGGGATATCCTCCGCCTCGCTGACCTCGCGTGCCGTGTGCCCGAGCAGGCCCGCCATGACCAGGGCCCGGCGTTGCTCGGGCGGCAGTTGGGCCAGCGCTGCGCACAACCGGTCGGCGTCGTCGCGCAGAGTCGCCAGCTCGTCGGGAAGTCGACCGGCGTCGCTGAGGTTCAAGGCCAGGATCGAGTCGGGATCGATGACAACGGGACGTCGCACCCGGACCGAGTCGATGGCGAGGTTGCGCGTGATCGTGAGGAGCCACGTCGCGACGGTCCCTCGTCGTGGGTCGTAGGCGCCGGCGTGACGCCACGCCCGCAGGAACGCCTCCTGGGCGATGTCCTCGGCGGCCCGCCGGTCGCCGACGATCGTCACCGCCAGACCGAACACCCGGCGCTGGAATCGCTGGACGAAGGCGGCAGCCGCGTCGGAGTCGCCTGTCGCCAGGCCCGCGAGGAGCGCATCGTCGGAAACAGCCCACATCATGACTACGCACGTGCAAGCCACTCGGATTGAGCGCCTGCCGCAGGCTCACGCTAGCGCCGTTGTGGTGGGGCTTCAGGCGGCGACCGAACCGAGCTTTGTTCGACGCCGCTCACTCCGCCGTCTGCTTGTCCTTCCGGAACCCGTGCCCGAAGAAGCCGCCGCGGGGCCGGGCATGCGCGTGGAAGTGGTCGGGGATGTTGTGCATGTTGTCGTCGACGTAGTGCTCGACGGTCAGCTGGTCCGCCGCCACCCGACCGAGACGGTCGAGCATGTGCTCGAGCTCGGCGGCCGACGGCGCCTCGCCGTGCTTGCGCGAGACCACCATCGGCACCGCACAGATCTCACACTCGGCGATCCAGCAGATCTCGTCCTCGTGGTACCAGGGTGTGATCCGCGCCGCTTCGCACAGGTCGCAGTCCGTGGTGGGCGCGTCTTCCATGTCTTTCATGCGTTCGCTGCCTGGAGGTGACGATCGAGCCACTCGAGCGTACGGGACCAGGCATCCGTCGCCGCGGCGTCGTTGTACGAGTCGCGCTGGTCGCAGTGGAACCCGTGTCCGGCGTCGGGATAGAGGACGATGTCGGTCGCGACCGACGCGTCCCGAAGCGCCTTGCGGAGCTGCTCGACGTCCTCGACCGGGATCGAATCGTCCTGCTCGCCGAACAGGCCGAGCCACGGCGTCTGCAGCTCCGCCGCCTCCCCGACGAGGGCGGGGAACTGCGGGAAGCGCTGAGTGACGATGCCGCCGCCGTAGAAGCCGACCGCGGCACCCAGCTTTCGACGCAGCGCGGCGAGGAACGTGACCCGTCCGCCGAAGCAGAACCCCACGATGCCGATCTGTTCGTCGCGCCAGCCCGCTTGATGCACAAACTCGATCGTGGCGTCCAGGTCCGTGACGATCCCGGCGTCGTCGAGCTTCTCGTAGAGCGGGATCACCTTCGAGAAGTCGCCGTACGGCGCCGTGCCACCCCCGGCGCGATGGAAGAGGTGCGGCGCCACCGCTTGAGAGCCGGCCTCGGCGAAGCGGCGCGTCACGTCCTCGATGTGGTGGTTCACGCCGAACGCCTCCTGAATCACGATCACCGCGCCTTTGGCGTCGCCGTCGGGGCGCGCCTCATAGACGGCCATCGGCCCGTCGGCGGTTTCGAGCTCGAATGTGCGGGTCTCCACCATCGGCTCCTTCAGGCTCGTTGCGCCTCGTCGAGCGCGGCGCGCAGCCGGCCGACGAATCCGGCGGCCTCCTCCGGCCCGCCGCCAGCGAGCAGCCGGCGGACGAGCGCGCTCCCAACTATCACACCATCGGCGGCGCGCGCTGCTGCCACGGCTTGCTCCGGCGTCGAGATACCCACTCCGAGGAGCACGGGCGTGTCGGTCGTCGCTTTGAGGCGGCGACCCATCTCGGCGGCGTGGTCGGCAAGGTGCGCGCGTTCGCCGGTCACGCCGAGCAGCGACACGCCGTAGACGAACCCGCGCGACCGCTCGCAGATGGCGCGGAGCCGGTCGTCGGGTGTTGTCGGCGCGGCGAGGAGAACCGTCTCGACACCCGCCGCATCTGCAGCGTCGCCCCAACCGTCGAGCTCGTCGAACGGCAGGTCGGGGACGACTGCCCCGTCGATCTGCGCGTCGGCGAGCTGAGCGGCGAACCGTTCGACTCCGGCGTGCGCCACGAGGTTGTAATAGATCATCACTGCGAGCGGCACGTTCACGTCGAGCTGCGCGGCCTCGGCCACGATCTTCGCCGGCGTCGCGCCGAGCTCGAGCGCGCGGTGCGAGGCCTCCTGGATCGTGCGACCGTCCATCACCGGATCGGAGAACGGGATGCCGATCTCGATCGCGTCGGCGCCGGCGTCGGCCACCGCGCGCACCACGTCGAGCCATCCGGAACCGAGGCCGCCGGTGACGTACGGCACGAGCAGCGAGTGGCCGGCGTCGCGTCGCTCGCGCAAATGGGACTCGAGCCTCACGACAGCTGCTCGCCGGTCAGCTTCTCGGCGACCAGCGTCGCGTCCTTGTCGCCCCGGCCCGACAGCGTCACGAGCACCGTCGCGCCCTTGGGCACGGATCGGCCGGCCTCCCGCGCGAGCCAGGAGATCGCGTGGGCAGGCTCGAGCGCGGGCGTGATGCCCTCGGTGACGGACAAGAGCTGGAATCCTTCCAGCGCCTCTTCGTCGGTGGCGAACGCGTACTCGGCCCGGCCCGTCGCGGCCAGCAGCGCGTGCTCGGGCCCGACACCCGGATAGTCGAGGCCGGCGCTGATCGAATGCGCCTCCCGGATCTGACCGTCCTCGTCCTGGAGGAACAACGAACGCGCGCCATGGAGGACGCCGGGGACGCCGCGGTTCACCGACGCGCCATGCTTCCCGGACTCGGGGCCGAGACCCCCGGCCTCGACGCCGACGAGCCGGACTTCAGGTGAATCGACGAAGCCGGCGAAGGTTCCGATGGCGTTCGAGCCGCCGCCGACGCACGCAACGACGTAGTCGGGGTCGGCCCCGTCGAGGAGCTCGCGGCACTGCTGACGCGCCTCGTCGCCCACGATGCGTTGGAACTCCCGCACCATCCACGGGAACGGGTGCGGGCCGACCACCGAGCCGATGCAGTAGTGGGTGGTCTCGACGCTGGCGACCCAATCACGCAGCGTCTCGTTGATGGCGTCCTTCAGCGTTGCGCTGCCCGAGTCAACCGGCACGACCTCGGCGCCGAGCAGCTTCATGCGAAAGACGTTGAGGGCTTGGCGCTCGACGTCGACGGATCCCATGAACACGACGCACTCGAGCCCGAACAGCGCTGCCGCGGTCGCGGTCGCGACACCATGCTGACCGGCGCCGGTCTCGGCGATGACTCGCTGCTTGCCCATCCGGCGCGTGAGCAGCGACTGGCCGAGCACGTTGTTGATCTTGTGCGAGCCCGTGTGAGTGAGGTCCTCGCGCTTGAGCAGGACGCGCACGCCGAGACGATCGGAGAGCCGGCGGCACTCGGTCACCGGCGTCGGACGACCTGCGTAGTGCGTGAGCAGCTGCGCGAACTCGGTACGGAACTCGTCGTCGGCCCACGCGGTCCGGAACTCGCGCTCCAGCTCCTCGAGGGCAGGCACCAGTGTCTCGGGGACGAACCGGCCGCCGAACTCGCCGAAGCGTCCAAGCCCGACCGGCTCGGGGCCGGGAGGATCGAGCCGCGCGATCTGGCCACGCGCGGGTGCGGTCATGGGCGGATTGTACGGGGAGGGACACTTCAGCCCGAGGGCGTATCCCTGCTCAGGTGGACTGCCGCGAGTCGCACCTGGGCCGTGGCTCAGACGCCCTCGGCTTGCCAGTCGTAGAGGGTGGCGCCGCCGCCGTTGCCTCCTTCGCCCTCGATGATCGAGCTGGCGAGGCGGGCGGCCTTGATGAAACGACGCAGCTTGCGCGGGTCCTTGCGGCCGCTGCCGGGCGCGGTCTCGACGCCGGTGGATACATCGACCCCCCAGGGCTGCACGTAGAAGATCGCGTCGGCGACGTTCTCAGGCGTCAGCCCGCCGGCGAGCAGGAGCCGGGCGCCTTCGAGCGCGCCATGGACCTGGACCCAGTCGAAGGTGCGCCCGGCGCCAGGGGTCGGCGCGTCGATCAACACGACGTCGGCGGGACCTTGGGCCGCCATCTCGAGCGCGGGATCGCCCGCCGTGAACGCCTGGATGACGTACTGCACCCGCTGGCGGACGTACACAACCTCGTCGTGCGGCTCGCGGCCGTGCAGCTGCGCGGCCTTGAGACCGACTCGGTTCACGATCTCGGTCACCCGCTGCGGTCGCTCGTCGCGGAACACTCCGACGGTGAGCACCTCGTCGTAGGGCAGCCGCTTGACGATGCTCTTCGCCTCTTCGGGTGTGACCATCCGCGGGCTCCCGGGCGCGAACACGAACCCGAGCGCGTCCGCCCCGAGGGCGACTGCGAGGAGGGCGTCCTCCTCGTTCGTGATGCCGCAGATCTTGACGAACATGGTGCCTGCCCTCGCGCCGGCGGTTCTCCTTCTCTCTATTGGTACCTCACCGCCACGGGCGATTGGGGGACCGCCCACTATGCATCCACCAAGCGGCCGTTGAGGTAGTCGTCGTAGGCGGACAGGTCGAGCAGGCCGTGGCCGCTGTAGTTGAAGAGGATCACGCGCTCCTCCCCGCTCTCCTTGGCCGCCAGCGCCTCGTCGACGACCGCCCGGATCGCGTGCCCAGTCTCCGGGGCCGGGACCTTGCCTTCGGCGATGGCGAACTGCATCGACGCCTCGAACGTCTTGCCCTGCGGATAAGCGACTGCTTCCATGCGCCCGCTGCGCACGAGCCTCGAGACGATCGGCGCGTCGCCGTGATAGCGCAGCCCGCCGGCGTGGATGGGAGGTGGCACGAACTCGTGGCCGAGCGTGTACATCGCGAGCAGCGGCGTCATGCCCGCGGTGTCTCCGAAGTCGTAGTCGAACGCGCCCTCAGTCAGCGTCGGGCACGACGACGGCTCGGCGGCGACGAGTCGCACACGTTCGTCGGGCACGAACGGCAGCGCGATACCGCTCAGGTTCGATCCACCCCCGCAGCATCCGATCACGACGTCGGGAGTCGCGTCGCCCGCCAGGGCGAGCTGCTCCTTCGCCTCGAGCCCGATGATCGTCTGATGCAACAGGACGTGGTTCAGCACCGAGCCGAGCGAGTAGTGCGTGTCGTCACGACCGGCGGCGTCGCGGACCGCGTCGCTGATCGCAAGGCCCAGCGAGCCCGGGTGGTCAGGCTGGTCGACGGGTGACGGGACGACTTCCCCGCCCCAGACCTCCATCAAGATTTTGCGGTACGGCTTCTGGTTGTACGACGCGCGGACCATGTAGACCTTGCAGTCGAGGTCGAACTGCGCGCACGCGAACGCGAGCGCGCTGCCCCACTGACCGGCGCCGGTCTCGGTGGTCAGCCGCCGGGCGCCGTCGGCGTGGTTGTAGAACGCTTGCGCAACGGCCGTGTTGGGCTTGTGCGAACCGGCGGGTGAGATCGACTCGTCTTTGTAGTAGATGCGCGCTGTGGTGCCGAGCGCGGCCTCGAGCCGTTCGGCGCGCACAAGTGGGGTCGGACGCCACGCCCGCAGGACGTCGAGCACCTCCCCCGGGATGTCGATCCACTGGTCCGTCGACACCTCCTGGCCGATGAGCGCCATCGGGAACAGCGGCGCGAGATCATCGGGCCCGACCGGCTCGCGCGTCGCGGGATGCAGCGGCGGCTGCAGCGGCTCGGGCAGCACGGGCAGCACGTTGAACCACGCCGTCGGGATCTGCTGCTCGCTGAGGACGAATCGAGTCACTGGTTACCCCCTCCGTCGCACCTGATGCTCGGTCATGGCCTGTACGAGCGCGACCGGGTCGTCGCTGCGCGCCAGCGCCTCGCCGACGAGCACGGCGTCGTATCCGGCATCGGCCATGCGGCCGGCGTCGTCAGGCGTTCGGATCGCGCTCTCGGCGACGGCGGTGACAGCACTCGGGATTCGGGCCGCCAGCCGTTCGCTCACGCCGAGGTCTTCGTCGAAGGTCCCGAGGTCACGGGCGTTGACGCCGACGAGCGTCGCGCCCGCGGCGAGGGCGCGGTCGAGCTCGGCGCCATCATGCACTTCGAACAGCGACGCGAGCCCCAGCTCGTCGGCGCGGGCGCGCAGACTCGCGAGCAGGCCGTCATCGCCGAGCGCGGCGACGACGAGGAGCACGGCGTCGGCGCCTATCACGCGCGTTTCGTACACCTGGGTCTCGTCGATGGTGAAGTCCTTGCGCAGGACGGGAATCTCGACGACCGCGCGTGCACGCTGCAAGTCGTCGACGGACCCGCCGAAGAAGATCCTGTCGGTCAGCACGGACAGCGCCGCCGCACCCCCCGACTCGTAGGCCTTCGCGGTCACGGTGGGATCGAGATTCGGGGCGAGGTCCCCTTTCGACGGCGACCGTCGCTTGATCTCGGCCCCGACGGCGAGCCGTCCGTCGACCCGGCGCAAGGCTCCCGCGAAGTCCCGGGTCGGCGGTGCGCCGAGCGCCGCACGTCGCAGCGTGTCGCGTGCCTCGGACTCCTGAACGAGGGCGAACTCCGCTCGTTTTGCGGCGAGGATCTCCTCGAGCACGCTCACGTGACTCCTTTGGTCGCCGTCGCAAGCTCCGGCTTCTGCGATGACGGTCGGCAAAGCCGCCGTCATCGCGCGCCGAGTGTACGGCCGCCTACGATTTCCGCCCATGGCGATCTCGTTCCCGGACAACTTCCTCTGGGGCACGGCGACGGCCGCGCACCAGGTCGAGGGGGGCAACTGGAACAACGACTGGTGGGTCTGGGAGCACACCCCGGGGTCGGGCTGCGCGGAGCCCTCGGGCGATGCCTGCGACCACTTCTGGCGCTACCCGCAGGACATCGCCTTGCTCGCCGATCTCGGCTTCGGCGCGTACCGGTTCTCTCTCGAGTGGTCGCGCATCGAGCCAGCCGAAGGTGAGTTCTCGCGCAACGCGCTCGACCACTACCGCCGCATGATCGACACCTGCCACGAGAACGACGTCGTGCCCGTCGTGACCTATCACCACTTCACGAGCCCGATCTGGGCGTCGTTGGCGGGAGGGTGGGAGGCACCCGAGTCTGCCGACCGCTTCGCCCGTTTCTGCGAGGTGGCGGCCGGCCACCTCGGCGACGTCGTCGGTATCCACTGCACGCTGAACGAGCCGAACGTCGTCGCGTTGATGGGCCACTACCTGGGCGTGTTCCCGCCCGGCAAGCGGGACGAAGGCGCGATGGACAAGGCCATCTACAACCTGATCCGGGCGCACCGGCTGGGGTACGAGGCAATCAAGGCCGGGCCCGGCCGTGCGCCGGTGGGCATGACGCTGTCGATGCACGAGTTCGCGGTCGAGCCCGGGGGCGAGTCACAGATGGCGCGGGCGCGCGACCGGATGGAGGACGTCTGGCTCGAGGAGTGCCGAGGCGACGACTACGTCGGGGTGCAGACGTATACACGGCTCCGGTTCGGGCCCGACGGGATCCTCGGCCCTGCCGACGGTGTCCCCGCGCTGCAGATGGGCTACGAGTACTGGCCTCAGGCGCTCGAGACGACGATCCGCCGCGCGTCCGCGGTCACCGGCGCGCCCATCCTCGTCACCGAGAACGGCATCGGCACCGCTGACGACGCTCAGCGGATCCAGTACGTCACCGAGGCGCTCCAAGGTGTGCGCCGCTGCATCGACGACGGCATCGATGTCCGCGGCTACTTCTACTGGTCGATGCTCGACAACTTCGAGTGGGCCCTCGGCTACCGCCCCACGTTCGGGCTCGTCGCCGTCGACCGCGAGACGCAGGCGCGTACCGTGAAACCGAGCGCCCGCTGGCTGGGCGAGATCGCCCGCAGGAACCGCCTCGAGACGTAGCCGGTCGCCGTCGCAAGCTCCGGCGCCTGCGGCGACGGTCGGCAAAGCCGCCGCCGCGACTTGACCTTCCCATGATGCGCACCTGAGGGACGCCTCGCGTCCCTGAGGTACGCATCGATCCTGGCGCCCGTTCATACCGGGGAAATGGGACGATGGAGGCCGTGCACGACCAGAAAGGCACGATCGTCGTCGTCGACGACGAGCCCAACATCGCCGACCTCGTCGACATGTATCTCGCCCGCGAAGGCTTCCGGGTGCTCAAGACCGGCACGGGAGAGGCCGGCCTGCAGGCGGTCAGGGATCACCGGCCCCGGCTCGTCGTGCTCGACGTCGGCCTCCCCGACCTCGACGGGCTCGAGGTGTGCAAGCGGCTGCGCGCCACGTCGCAGATCCCCGTGATCTTCCTCACCGCCCGCGACAGCGAGGTCGACCGCGTGGTCGGCCTCGAGCTCGGCGGTGACGACTACCTCACGAAGCCGTTCTCCCCGGCCGAGCTCGTCGCCCGGGTGAAGGCAGTGCTCCGGAGAGTCGACGGCGGTCCCGCGCCCGAGGTCATGCAGTGCGGCGGCGCGACGATCGACGTGGGCCGGCGCGAGGTGCGACTCGACGGCCAGGCGGTCGAGTTCACGACGAAAGAGTTCGATCTCCTCCGTTATCTCGCCGAACGGCCCGGCCTCGCACTCTCACGGCAGCAGATCCTAGACGGCGTGTGGGGTTACGACTGGTACGGCGACGCGCGAACGGTCGACGTGCACATCGCGCAGGTCCGCAAGAAGTTGGGCGACGCTCTCGAGATCAAGACCGTGCGCGGAGTCGGCTACCGGCTGGAGTCGTGACGCCGGCGGCGAGGCCCAGACCGCGGACATGAAACCGCCCACCCGACGCCTCGGCACACGATTATTCGTCGCGATGGTCGCCATCGCGTTCGGTGTGCTCGTCCTGAGCGCAGCGGGGACAGCAGCGCTCTTCCGTCAGACGTCCGCGGACTCCGCACTGCATGATCTGCGAAAGAAGGCGCCGACAGTGAGCGACGCGGTCGCGCGGCTTACCGAGTTCCGCCAGCTCAACCAGCAGGCCGGCGCGGCGCAGACACAGGCCCAGCGTCGGTTGGGGCGCAACCTGCGGTCGATCATCGCCAACACGCTGCGGGCGTCGGATGTGAGTGTCGTCGTGGTGACGCCGACGGGCGAGGTGCGGGAGGGCATCGCCGCGTTGCTGGGGAACGAAGCCGCCCGCGCAGGGCTGACCGACCTGCCGAAGGGACTCAAGCCCGCTGATCTCGACCCGAAGGCGCTCCTGGCCGACAAGGAACAAAGCGGGCAGCGGGGCGGGACGGTGTTCGTCGCCGACCCGCTCCAGGTGGTGAACGGCAACACGCCAGTCGTGGTGCTCACACAGCAGGTCGAGACCCAACCGCTCGGCCGGGCAGGCCCGTTCTTCTTGGTCGCCGGGGCGGTGGCGCTCGTCGTCGCCGCGATCGTCGCCTTCTACCTCGCCCGCCGGCTCACGCGACCGCTGACGGCGATGGGACAGACAGCCGACCGCATCGCGGGCGGGGACCTGTCGGCCCGCGTCGACCTCGGCCGCCATCCCGACGACGAGTTAGCGGGCTTGGCGCGAGCGCTCGACGGCATGGCCGCACAGCTGGAAGCGGCGCGCGGGCTCGAGCGGGAGTTCCTGCTGAGCGTGTCGCACGATCTGCGCACACCCCTCACCTCGATCAGCGGGTATGCGCAGGCGATCGCCGACGGCACCGTCGAGGGCGGCGAGGAGCAAAAGCGCGCCGCCGGCGTCATCGGCGCCGAGGCCCGGCGCCTCGAGCGACTGGTCGCCGATCTGCTCGACCTGGCTCGGCTGGACGCCCACGAGTTCTCGCTGACGCCGCGTCCGGTCGATGCCGCTGAGGTCGTGGGCGAGGCGGCTGATGCGTTTCGTCCGTCGGCACGTGAGGTCGGCGTCGAGCTCGTCGTCGATCGCGCCGGTTCGGCCCCGGCCGATACCGACCCCGAACGACTGGGTCAGATCGTGGCGAACCTGGTGGAGAACGCACTGAAGTACGCGCGCACGCGTGTGACGGTCGGCGTGGCTTCCGTGAACGGCGCGCTCGAGGTCCGGGTCGACGACGACGGGCCGGGCATCGACGCCGACGACCTTCCACACGTGTTCGACCGGCTCTACACGTCTCGCACCGTGCCCGGTCGCAAGGTGGGCACCGGCCTCGGCCTCGCCATCGTCCGCGAGCTGTCGGCGGCAATGGGCGGTACCGCCGACGTGCAGACCCTCGACGGCCAGGGCACCCGCTTCGTCGTCAGGATCCCCGCCAGTCCCTGATGCGTGCGTCAAGCAGCGTAATGATGCTTCAGGAACGCATCATGTGGACGCGCGGCGGCCGCCGAGCGCGTACCAGACGGTCGACACCGCGAGCCACGACGAGTTGACCGCCACCGCCCGGCGGTCGCCCTTGAGCACAAAGCCGGTGACAATCGCGGCCACCGCCAGTTGGTGCGCGGCAAACCACTTCCACCGGCGTTCGCGCACGACGGGAACGAAACGGAGGATCACGACGATCGAGACCGGGTAGCCGAACGCGAACAGGGCGGTCGCGGCGGCGTCGGTGCTCACGCGAGCGTCGGCACGGGCTCGACGCGCGCGCGTCCGTGGCCACCGTCCCAGCGCAGCTCGACCTCGGCCGGCGGTTCGACCTCGTGCCGCACGTAGCCCAGAGCGGCCGCGGGGAGATCAGTGGCGCCAACGGTGCTCGTGACCGCACCCACGACCTTGTCGCCCGAGACGATCTCGCTACCCCGAGGCGGTCGCCCCTCCTCGATCCCTGTGAGGCGACGCAGATACCGGTTCACGCGCCCGCGCGTGTCGATGCGGCACACCAGCTCCTGTCCGAGGAAACAGCCCTTCGTGAACGAGACCGCGTCGCGCTCGAGGAACGCTTCCTGCGGAATCGTCTTCTCGTCGAGCTCGAAGCCCTGCCGCGGGATCCCGAGCTCGATGCGCACCGTCTCGTATGCGCCCGCGCTGACAGCCTGCACGCCCGCGGCCGTCAGACGATCGGCGGCTTCGCCGACGGTCGGCTGCGGGCCGACCACATCGAAGCCGTCACCCTCGGGCCACGGCACACACACGACGACCGCGTCCTCCCACTGAACATGAGCATGGGACGCGGCCGGAAGCTCCACACCCAATTCGGCCACCGACGGTGCGGCCTCCGGTCCCCGGACCGCGACCGATCCCCAGCTCCCGCTGCGATCGGTCACCTCGCACTCGACCCTGATCCGGAAGCGGTTCAGCGACGCCGCCAGCTGCTCCCCGAACCCGGGATCACAGTCCAGCCACGCCTCGTCGCCCACCCGTAGCAGCCGGAAGTCGACGTCGAGCTTGCCCTGCGGTGTGAGCAGCAAAGAGTGCACGCCCTCACCGTCGCCGACTGCGTCGAGGTCGGCCGACACGATGCTCTGGAGGTACGACCACGCATCGGGACCGCTCACCAGCACCGCGCCGCGGTCGGAGCGGTCGACCACGCCCGCGTTCTCGTGGATGGCCTGCACCTCTTCGCTCAAGCTCATGGCATCCCGGTCCCCGTCTCGAGGGTGTCGAGCGTTTCGAGCGGCGCCAGGCGGCGCGCCGCGGCCGCAGCAGTGAGCAACGCCCGGGCCTTGTTGTGGCATTCCAGGTCCTCGTCATCGGGGTCCGAGTCGGCCACCACCCCCGCGCCCGCGGCGACGCTCGCCTGCCCGTCGCGCCAGAGCATCGTCCGGATGGTGATGGCGGTGTCGAGGTTGCCGGAGAAGTCGAAGTAGCCGACGACCCCTGCATACGGGCCCCGCTTGCTCGGTTCGAGGTCGTCGATGATCTCCATGGCGCGCACCTTAGGGGCGCCGCTCACGGTGCCGGCCGGGAACGTCGCCCGCAACACGTCGACGGCGCTCTTCCCCTCGGCCAGGTCGCCCGACACCTGACTCGTCATGTGCATCACGTGCGAGTACCGCTCGAGCGTCATGAGCTCGTCGACGCGCTCGCTGCCGTACCGGACCACCCGCCCGACGTCGTTGCGAGCCAGGTCGACGAGCATGATGTGCTCGGCGCGCTCCTTTGGATTCTCGCTGAGCTCGGCGGCCATGCGCCGGTCGTGCTCGTCGGTCCTCCCCCGCCACCTCGTCCCGGCGATCGGACGGCTGATCACCCGACCATCGACGAGCTTGACGAGGGCCTCCGGCGACGATCCGACGACCGTCGCCTCCGGATGCCGAAGGAAGTACATGTACGGCGACGGGTTGATCTGCCGGAGCACTCGGTAGACCTCGAACGGATCGAAATCACCAGCGAGATCGAAGCGCTGGGCGAGGATGATCTCGAAGATGTCGCCGGCGAAGATGTACTCGCGGGCCGCCTCGACCGCGGCATGGAACAGACCGCCGGGCATCGTCGAAGTGATCGACGGCAACTCGTCGACGTGGTCGGGCGGCGGCGCGGACGGGACGTACGGGAGCGGCCGGGCGAGCTCGTCGACGCTGGCATCGAGTCGAGCTTGCGCGGCGTCGTAGGCAACGCCGGCGTCGTTCGCGCTGGCGCCCGGCGACACGAACACGTTCTCGATGAGATACAGACGCTGCCGGAAGTGGTCGAACGCGGTGACGTGCCCGGTCAGCGACAACACGGCGTCCGGGAACCCCTGATCGTCAGCAGGCGCGTTCGGCAGGCGCTCGATCTCGCGGACGACGTCGTAGCCGATGTAGCCGACGAGGCCGCCGTGGAACGGCGGCAGATCCGGCAGGTTCGGAGCGCGATACCAGGACAGCAACGCTTCGAGGGCAGCGAGGATCCCCTCGTCGCGCGGCACTCCCGGCGCGACGACATCGCCCGCAATCTCCACCTGCCGCCCGCGAGCGACGAGCGTCAGCGCCGGATCTCGTCCGATGAACGAGAACCGGCCCCAGTGCTCGCCGTGCTCGACCGACTCGAGCAGGAAGCCATCACGGTCGCCGACGAGCTTGGCGAACGCCGACACCGGTGTCTCGAGATCGGCGAGCACCTCGCGCCACACCGGCACGACCGTGTAGGCGCGTGCCAGCGCGATGAACTCGTCCCGCGTCGGGCCACTCACAACTTGCCCGGGTTCGCGCCGCTCCCGAAGGCGCGGAAGAAGCAGCTGCGCTCGCCCGTGTGGCAAGCGCCGCGCCCCTCCTGCTCGACGACGAACAGCAACGTGTCCATGTCACAGTCGTAATACGCGGCGCGGACCCATTGGCGGTCGCCCGACGTGTCGCCCTTGCGCCAGTGCTCCTTGCGGCTCCGGCTCCAGAACCAAGTGCGCCCCTCGTCCAGGGTGCGGCGGAGGGCCTCGGCGTCCATCCAGGCCATCATCAGCACGCGGCCCGTCCCGTCCTCTTGGACGATGGCGGGGACGAGACCGTCAGCGTCGAAGGCGACGGCTGCGAGCTCTTCGTCGGTGGCGGTGATCGGCGTTGCCGTTGGCATCGGCGACCGAGCGTAGCCCTGGACTTTGCCGGTACCGACCCCCTTTAGGATGACGCCGATGACACGGGAGGACATCAAGGCGCTGTGGGTGTCGCACTGCCGCTATGAGTTCGAACTGCGGGACGTCGAAGGCGCGCTGAGCACGATGGTCGACGACCCCTACCTCTGGAACGTCCCGACGATGTGCGGTGCCCGAGGGCAGGACGGGATGCGGCGCTATGACCGCGACGAC
>DASPXI010000074.1:0-7894 GCA_035637335.1 Acidimicrobiia bacterium | reverse complement strand
GGTGCTGGCCTGGGTGGCCGGCCTGGTCGCGGCCTTGATCGCGGGCTCGATCGTGGCCAGCGCGGCCGGCGTGCCAGCCGACCGCGTGAGCGACGACGTCGGCGTGCTCCTCGGCTCGGTGATCGGACAGGCGATCGGCATCGTCGGCGCGCTCTGGCTGATTGCGAGGACCAAGGGCCGCGGGACCCTCGGCGCCGACTTCGGGCTCGTCGCCCGCCTCCCCGGAGACAGCTGGTCCGCGGCCGTGGGATGGCTCCTCGCCGGGGTGGGGCTCCAGCTGGCCATCCTGCCGTTCCTCCAAGTGCTGGTGAACGTGCACGGGAGGGTCGAGACCCAGGAGGTCGTTCAGGAGTTCGAGCGGTCGCGGGGAGTCACGCTGGTGATGTTCGCGGTGCTCGTCGTGACGATCGCGCCGCTGGCCGAGGAGCTGCTGTTCCGGGGCGCGCTGCTTCGTGCTCTGATGCGCAAGACCACGCCCGCGTGGGCGGCTTTCATCTCGGCGATCGCGTTCGCCGCCGTCCACCCGCTGTCGAGCCCGACGATCGGCTCCGTGATCGCGGTGCCCGGCCTGTTCCTGCTCGGGCTGGTCTCGGCCGGGCTCGCGATCCGAACCGGGAGCCTGTCGGCATCGATCCTCCTCCACGCCGGCTTCAACCTCCTCACTGCGATCTCCGTGCTCGCCGGTCGCTGAGACGCCAGCAGGGGCTCAAGGTTTCCGTCGTGCCGGCCGATAGCGGGAGGGTCGGGATGGCCGGGATGGCCGGGGGGCAGGGATGCGCTGTGGCAGGTGCGGCAAGCCGCTGATCAAGATGAGCATGCGGATCGCGTCGGCCGCGGTGACGCTCCGCCTTTGCGCTCACTGCGACTCGCAGACCTGGGCGACGCCCGAAGGTGAAATCGCTTTGGAGGAGCTGCTCGAGTTGGTCCGTAGCGCCGAACGGACCCTGCCGCAGCGAGGGAACGCCCGAAACCTAATCTGACGCGCATGGTCGCGACGCGCCCCGCGCCGGCCGACGCGCCTGCCGAACACGCCGAGTCGCGGGCGAGGCCGGCGGCGCGTCGCCGGCCGCCCTGGTGGGATCAGCTCGAAACGTGGGTGGGCGTGGGCGTCGTCGCCGCGTGCTGCCTCTTCGTGCTGTTCCAGCTGCAGCCCGACCTGTTGCTCCGGAACACGACACCCGCCGGCGGCGACACCGGCGCGCACGTGTGGTGGCCGGCCTTCTTGCGCGACCACCTGCTCCCACAGGGCCGCATCGCCGGATGGGCGCCCGACTGGTACGCGGGATTCCCCGCGGGGCAGTTCTACTTCCCGTTCCCGGCGCTGTTGATCGTCGCGCTCGACACGTTCCTGCCGTACAGCATCGCGTTCAAGCTCGTCTCCGCATTGGGCGCGATCGGGCTGCCGGCTGCCGCCTATCTCTTCGGCCGCGGCCTACGCGCCCCGAACCCCGCGCCAGCCCTCTTCGCGGTCGGAGCAACGATCTTCCTCTTCTTCAAGGGCGACCCCGGCACCGGTGTCGAGGCGACGCGCGTCGCCGGCAACCAGCACATCATGGGCGGCAACCTCGCCAGCAACTTCGCGGGTGAGTTCTCGTTCCTGCTGGCGCTGACGCTCGCGCTGTGCTTCCTCGGCGCGCTCGCGTACGCGCTCGACCACCGGCGCCGGCTCTGGCTCCCGGCCGTCCTGCTCGGCGCCACCGTGATGAGCCACCTCGTGGTCGGCATGTTCGCGGTCGTCGGCGCGGTCATCGTGTGGCTGGTACGCCGCCCGGCCCGCAACGTCGGGCTCCTAGCCGCGATCGGCGGCGTCGGCGGATTGCTGACCGCGGTGTGGACGTTACCGCTCCTCTCCACCCTCGGCTACACGACCGACATGGGCTACGAGCCGATCCGCGAGTTCCGCGCGTACATGTTCCCCTGGTACGCGGCGTACGTGCTGTGGATGGTCCCGCTGATCGTCGTCGCCGTCGTAGCCGGGATTCGCTTCCGGCGACGCGTGACGCTCGAGGTCGCCGCGCTCACGGCCGTGATGGGAATCGCCTTCTGTATCTGGGAGGGGCTGACCGACCTTGTCAACAGCACGCCGGTTTGGAACCTCCGGCTCTTGCCGTTCTGGTACCTCGGTCTGGTCTTCCTCGCGATGCTCGGTGCGGCCGAGCTCGCACGCGGTGCCGCCGCGCTCGCGGTGCGCGGACGGGAGCCTTTTTGGGATCCGCTGTTCGGCGAGCGTGTATCAGTCGGCGACGAGCCGGCGCTCAGCGCGCCCTCCGCCGGTGCCCAGTCGGCTGTCGCCGCGTCGCGATCGCAGGATCGTGCGCGCAAGAACGCGATCGTGCGCGCGGTGACGATCGCGCTCGTGACGGTGCTCGTCGCCGGGGTGGCGATCTGGCGGGTGTACGAGACCACCGGCTTCCTCACGTTCTGGGCCAAGTGGAACTACAGCGGCTACGAGCATGTAGGCCGTGACCCGGACGCGAAGGCGTATCCCGAGTACAGGGCTCTCGTCGACAAGCTCGACAAGCTGCCGTCCGGGCGCGCCACGTGGGAAGGGGGCTCGGATGTCGGTGTCTACGGCACACCGCTGGCGCTGATGATGCTGCCGTACTGGACGGACGGCCGCATCGCGTCGATGGAAGGTTTGTACTACGAGTCGTCGGCGACGACGCCGTACCACTTCATGACCGTCGCGACACTCGCTGGCCCCGGCAACGCCAGCAATCCGCAGCGCGGGCTGCCGTACCGCTCGATCGCCGAGTTCGATGTCGGTGTCCGTTATCTCCAGAAGCTGGGCGTGCGCTACTACCTCGCCCAGTCCGACCCGGCGAAGGAGCACGCGGCAAGGTCGGCTTCACTCGTCGAGGTGGCGACGTCACCCGACACGGATGGGCAGCAGCCGCGCGGCTGGGCGATCTATCAGGTGCGCGACGCGCCGGTCGTCGAGGCGCTGGTCGAGGAGCCCGTTGTCATTCCGGGGGTCGCCGTCCAAGACTGGCAGGACGACGTGGCAGTGCCATGGTGGGACGCGCCCGCCCGAACCCCGGCCGACGAACGCAACCTGTCCCTGCTCGACCGTCCGCTGGTCGCGGGCGGACCGTCGAACTGGGCACGGGCGCGGCCGCCGGGCGTGTCACGGGCCGACTCGCCGGATCCAACGCTCCCGGCTGCGAGCGCGGTCCCGAGGCGTTCGCTGCCGCAGGTCGATGTGACGAACATCCGCACGACCGACCACTCCGTGTCGTTCCGCGTGTCGCGTACCGGAGTGCCCGTGATGGTCAAGACCTCGTCCTTCCCGAATTGGACCGCGCATGGCGCGGACGGGCCGTGGCGTGCGACCCCCAACTTCATGGTCGTCGTCCCGATCGCCCGTGACGTCCGGCTCGAGTACTCGACGACGACCGCCGAGAACCTGGGTCGGGCCGGCACCGCCGCCGGTCTCCTGGGCGTCGCCGGGTTGGCGGTGTGGCCGTGGTGGCGTAAGCGGCGGAGCGAGCGGGGCGACGAGCAGGACAGAAGCGTGCCGGCAGGCGGGTACCCTGCCGCGGAGTGAGCGACGACCAGCGACTCGACACGATCTTCAAGGCCTACGACATCCGTGGGGTCTATCCGGACGAGCTGAACGACGACATCGCTCGCCGGGTCGGTAACGCGTTCGTCGCGTTCACCCAGCCCGCGGTGGTGCTCGTCGGACGCGACATGCGCCCGTCTTCGGAGCCGCTCGCGGCCGCCTTCGCCGACGGCGCCACGCTCGCCGGCGCCGACGTGGTGGAGCTCGGGCTCATCTCGACCGACCTCATCTACTTCGCGTCGGGAAAGCTCGACGCGCCCGCGGCGATGTTCACGGCCAGCCACAACCCGGCGCAATACAACGGCATCAAGCTGTGTCGCCCCGGCGCCGCGCCCGTCGGCCAGGACACGGGCTTGAAGGACATCAAGGCGATGGTCGCCAGCGGGTTGCTCGAACGGGCTGAAGAGCGCGGCCGCGTCGAGCAGCGCGACCTCCTTCCCGAGTACGTGCGGCACGTCCATTCCTTTGTGGACCTGGACGCGTTGCGTCCGCTGCGTGTCGTTGCCGACACCGCCAACGGGATGGGCGGGGTGGTCGTCCCTGCCGTCTTCGCCGACCTGCCGTTCGAGTTGTCGATCCTGTTTCCCGATCTCGACGGCACGTTCCCGAACCATCCCGCCGACCCGACCCAGCCCGAGAACCTCAAGGATCTCCAGCGGGCGATCGTCGACGCCGGCGCCAACGTCGGTCTGGCGTTCGACGGCGACGCCGATCGTATGGTCCTCGTCGACGACCAGGCGCAGCCGGTGTCGGGCTCGATCACCACGGCGATGCTGGCCAAGGGGATTCTCGAGAAGCACCCGGGCGAGACGATCGTGCACAACCTCATCTGCTCCAAGGCCGTGCCCGAGGTCATCCGCGAGATGGGTGGCACGCCCGTGCGCTCGCGGGTCGGTCACTCGTTCATCAAGCAGGTCATGGCCGAGACCGGCGCCATCTTCGGCGGCGAGCACTCGGCGCACTTCTACTTCCGCGACAACTACCGGGCCGATTCCGGCGTCATCGCCGGGCTGATGATGCTCGAGCAGCTGTCCCGGGCCGACAAGCCGCTCTCGGAGCTGCGGCGGCCGTTCGAGCGCTACGTGCAATCGGGAGAGATCAACACGCGCGTCGCCGATCCCCAGGCCGTCGTCGAGCGCGTCGCCGCGGCCTACTCCGATGCTCACCAGGATCGGCTCGACGGCTTGACCGTCGACTTCGGCGACTGGTGGTTCAACCTGCGGCCGAGCAACACCGAGCCGTTGCTCCGCCTGAACCTCGAGGCCGCGGACGCCGCTTCGTGTGAGAAGCACACGGCCGAGGTGCTCGCGCTGATACGCGGGGAATAGGTTCAGCGCCTGCCTGCTGCAACGCGAGCGAAGAGAAGCCCAAAGGAGACGCCGTGGCCCTGGACCCCAAGCTGCTCGAGATCCTCGCCTGCCCCGAGGACAAGGGCCCCCTGCTGTATTTCGAGGACGAGAGCTCCCTGTACAACCCGCGCCTCAAGCGGCGCTACGCCGTCCGGGACGACATCCCCATCATGCTCATCGACGAAGCCGAGAGCGTCGACGACGCCGAGCACGACCGGCTCCTGCAGAAGGCCGAGCGCGAAGGCATCAAACCGACGTTCGAGGCGTAGTCCGTGCCCGACTCGCTGCGGTTCCTCGACGCCGTCGGCGGGTTGCCGGAGCAGCTCGCCGACGCGCACCGGAGCGCGCGCGACGCGCTGGACGAGGCGCCGCTCCCGACCGTTGCAGAGATCGACAACATCGTCGTGCTCGGCATGGGCGGCTCGGGGATCGCCGGCGACGCTCTCGCCGCCGCCGCCAACGCCACGTTGCCGGTGCCGGTCGTCGTCCTGAAGCAGCTTCGGACACCACACTTCATCGGGCCGCGCACGCTCGTGTTCGCGGTGTCGTACTCGGGCGACACCGACGAGACCCTGCAGATGGCAACAGGCGCCCTCGACGCCGGCGCGCGCGTCGTCGCATTGAGCAACGGCGGGGCGCTCGCGGAGTTGGCGCGGGCACGGGGTGGCGTTCATGTGGAATGTCCCGCTGGGTACCTCCCGCGTGCGGCGCTCGGCGCGCTCGTTGCACCGCTGTTCGCCGCGCTCGAGCGGATCGGACTGCTGCCGGAAGGGAACGCGTGGCTCGATCAGGCGCAACGTCAACTCGCAGCTCGACGCGACAAGTGCCGCCCCGAAGTTCCGGTGCCGGCCAACCCGGCACGCGAGATCGCACGCAAAGTCGGGACGACGATTCCGATCTTCTATGGCGGTGGCGCGCTCGGGGGAGTCGCGGCGCTGCGCTGGAAGTGCGACATCAACGAGAACGCGAAGGCGCCCGCGTTCTCGAACGTCTACCCGGAGCTGGACCACAACGAGATCTGCGGGTGGGGCCAGCACGGTGACGTCACCCGCCAGGTCTTCACGCTGGTCGAGCTGCGGCACGACTTCGAGCACGAGCAGGTCGACCGGCGTTTCGCCCTCACTCGCGGCCTCATCGAGGAGACGCTGGTCCAGGTGCTCGAGGTCCGCGCCGCCGGCGAGGGGGGGTTGGCCCAACTCCTCGACCTCATGTACACGGGCGATTGGGCAAGCTGCTATCTCGCCCTCGATCACGACGTCGACCCCGGCCCGATCGACGCCATCGTCCAGCTCAAGGACGCCCTGGGCCGGGGCGCGTAAAGCCGTTCCGCGGTACGCTGGGAGCCGGTCGGGCCGTCTGCGGCTGTCATCCAGTGATCTGGGCCGACTCCCTGAAATCCCGTGCGCGTTCGTGCGCGCCCGACACGAGGAGTCTTGATGACCTCGACCACCGACAGGCCGGCGGACGCCGCCTCCGGCGCCCCCGACTTCAAAGTCGCCGATCTCTCCCTGGCCGACTTCGGCCGCAAGGAGATCGAGCTGGCCGAGCACGAGATGCCCGGCCTCATGGCGCTGCGCGACAGGTACGGCGCGGAGAAGCCGTTGCGCGGGGCGAGGATCACCGGGTCCTTGCACATGACGATCCAGACCGCGGTGCTCATCGAAACCCTGCTCGAGCTCGGTGCGCAGGCGCGTTGGGCGTCGTGCAACATCTTCTCGACCCAGGATCACGCGGCCGCTGCCATCGCCACGCGCGGAGTTCCGGTGTTCGCGTGGAAGGGCGAGACGCTCGAGGAGTACTGGTGGTGCACCGACCAGGCGCTCCGCTGGCCCGATCGCGACGGACCGAACATGATCCTCGACGACGGCGGTGACGCGACGCTGCTCGTGCACAAAGGCGTCGAGTACGAACGCGCCGGCAAGGTGCCGGAGCCGGCCGCGGGCGACTCGCGGGAGTGGAATGTCGTCCTCGCGCTGCTCGCCCGTGTCCAAGCCGAAGACAACCGGCGCTGGCACCGGGTCGCGGAACAGGTCAGGGGCGTGACCGAGGAGACCACCACTGGTGTCCACCGCCTCTATCAGATGATGGAGGGCGGCACCCTGCTGTTCCCGGCCATCAACGTGAACGACTCCGTGACGAAGTCGAAGTTCGACAACCTGTACGGGGTCCGGCACTCACTGGTGGACGGGATCTGCCGCGCCACCGACGTGATGCTCGCCGGCAAGCTCGCCGTCGTCTGCGGCTACGGCGACGTCGGCAAAGGTTCCGCCCAGGCGCTGCGCGGCCAGGGCGCCCGGGTCGTGATCACCGAGATCGATCCCATTTGCGCGCTGCAGGCGGCGATGGAGGGGCACGAGGTCGTTACGGTCGAAGACGTCGTCGAGACCGCTGACCTCTTCATCACTGCCACCGGCAACACGAGTGTCATCACGGTCGACCACATGTCCCGGATGAAGCACAACGCGATCGTGGGCAACATCGGTCACTTCGACGACGAGATCGACATGGCCGGGCTCGCTGCGGTCCCCGGGATCAAGCGCGTGAACATCAAGCCGCAGGTCGACGAGTGGGTGTTCCCGGACGGCCACGCCATCATCGTGCTCTCTGAGGGGCGCCTGCTGAACCTCGGGAACGCGACCGGGCATCCGAGCTTCGTGATGTCCAACAGCTTCACCAACCAGGTCATTGCCCAGATGGAGCTGTACGGCCACCACGACTTCTACGAGCGTCGGGTGTACACACTGCCCAAGCACCTGGACGAGGAGGTGGCGCGCCTCCACCTCGACAAGCTCGGCGCCAAGCTGACGAAGATGACCGAGGAGCAGTCGACCTACCTGGGCGTCCCCGTCGAGGGGCCGTTCAAGTCCGACCACTACCGGTACTGAGACGCCCCCTTTCCCGCGTTGGGTCACTTGCCCTACCTATAGGGACAGTGAGTGACCCAACGCAGGTAGGCGTCACACCCGGTCGGTACCGTCAC
>DASPXI010000073.1:0-19139 GCA_035637335.1 Acidimicrobiia bacterium | reverse complement strand
GAACCGGCGTGGATCGAAGAGGCCGAACCCGGGTTCCTCACGGAGGAGTCGTCGAGCGAACACGGCGCATCCCGAGCGGGTGGCAACAAGCGCGGACGGCGGCGGGCGCTGGTGGCGGCCGGCTTCATCACGCTGGCGGTCATCGTCGGAGCCGGACTCGGCGCGATGGCTCTCAACCGGTCCGACGACCCCCGACGTAACGCGGACACCGGCTCTGAGAGCACCACCACGACACCGTCGACGACGACGGTGGCCACGACTCCGGCTGCACCAGAGACGTCGGCGCCGCCGACCACAACGACACCGCGCCCGGCACCGACGACGGGGGCGCGTTCGGTCCGCCCGCCTGCGCCCGCTCCGGAGGAGCCGCCCCCGGCCCCGGCGCCCGCGCCTACGCCCGCCCCGACGCCGCCGCCTCCTCCACCGCCCCCGCCCCCGACCACTTCACCACCGTCGTCGAGCACAGCACCGCCGTCGACCTGAGCGGCTGAGCACAACGCGACCAACGCGACGCGAGTACCGCGTCCTGTGGTGGTGCGCCGGTCGGGCGGCGAGGGCCAGCTAGCTGGGACGCACGGCGTCGACGACGCTGCCCGTCCCGGCGACGAACTTCACCGCGTTCGGGTTGTTGCGGTAGTTGGTGGCGTGCACATAGCCGTCGCCGACCCAGATCCCGACGTGCGCGCTCCAGCTGCTCGAGGTGATGAGGTCGCCGGGTTGGAGATCGCTGATGTTGACGTGCGGGTAGGCGGAGCCTTGCGCCCCCGATGTGGTCGGAATGTCCAGGCCACCTGCTGCCCACGAGCTGTGTGTGAGGCCGGAGCAGTCGTAGCAGTCGGGACCGAACCGATCTGCCGTGTTGCAGTACGACTTGCCGATTTGCGCCTGCGCGTACGCGACGGCCGCGCCGGCCCCACCACTCCCGACCGGCGGTGGCCCGCCCCCCTTCGGCGCCCGCGCCGCGGTCTGGTCCCGCAGCGCCTGCTCCATGGGGCCCTTGACCTGATCGAGCAGCTTCTGCTGCTGCTCCGCCGCCGCGTCCGCATCGGCCTTGGCCGTTGCGACGGCGTCGCGCTCGGACGTCGCTTCGGCGCGGGCCCGGTCGGCTTCATCCCGTTGCGCCTGCACTTCCTGCTTGGCCACGTTCAACTGGTCGATCAGCGCGTCGTCGTGACCGGCGGCGACGTCGCCGTAATGCGAGCGCGCCGTGGCGTCGTTGGCGTGCTCGGTGTTGATTGCGTCGAGCGGACCTTGGGCGCCGGCGACCTTGTAGATCGATGCCGCCCGCTCGTTGATGAGCGACTTGATGCGTGCGATCTCGTCCTTCGCGGGCTTCATGCGCGCCTCGGCGTCGGCGACCTTCGCCTCGGCGTCGTCGACGCGCTTTTGTGCCTCGTCGAGTTGCGCACCCAGCGCCGCGACCTTCCTGTTGCTCGCCTCGAGGTCCTTCTCGAGCTGCGCGGCCTTGGCCCTGACGTCGTTGCTCGGCTGACCGGGCGCGTATCCGGGGGAGAGCAATACGAGTACCAGCCCGAACGCGAGTGTCGTGACGATCCGGACGGGCCGGAGCTTCATCGATGGGTTCTCCTTGGCTGTTCCGCCAGCAGCCCGTGGACTGATGTCGTTGCGGGTCGGGCTCGCAAACAACAAACCCGTACGTCCACTGAGCACCTCAGGGGTCGTGCGGATCGGGGCGCACCCTAGACCCCGGTCTCCGGCTGATGCCACCCCGTCCGAATATGCAGGTCAGCGGCGTGTATGGGCGGATTCGGCCGGTTCAGGTGGGGGTTGAAAAACCGTCAAACAGGTCGATCGGTCGCCGGTCAGGCGGACCAGCCCGGCGTCGGCGCCGGGTCGCCCGGGCCCGCGCACTCGGGCACCGACCAGGCCATGGCCTTGCCGACGGCGCGCGCGACCTCCTGCCACTCGCGCGGGTCCCAACCCTCGGCCGCGGCCACGAGTGAGGTGTCCTGAGCCAGGTGCACGAACGCGGGGAGACGCTCGAGCCCCAGGCTCTGCACGAGCGCGCGGGCGGGGTCGACGAACACGAGCGCCTCGTCGGCGGCGTCCCCGAGGATGCGTCGCGCGACCGCAGGCGCGCCCACGACGCAGTACGCGGCCCGGGAGTCGGCGTCACGGAACACGCGGAAGATGCGACGCGCCACGGGCACCCACGCGGACGCCTCGGGCTGCGGCGGCAGGATCACGAGCGTCAGATGGAACATCGTCGCCCAGTCGTCGAGCGTCCGAGTCACGCCCTTGAGGCTCATGAGCTTGATCGACGGGTCGGGACTCTTGGCCACGGCCCGAAAGTAGTCGCATAGGCGGGGATAGGGTGCGGCGTGGTGAGCCGGCGCGACGCGATCAAGATGACCGATGACGAGATCCGCGCGTTCCTCGAGGCGGGACGCGACCTCCAGGTCGCGTCGATCAACGCCGACGGGACGCCGCACCTTGTGACGATGTGGTACGGGATGCAGGACGGCGAGATCGCGTTCTGGACGTACGCCAAGTCGCAAAAGGTCCTGAATCTGCGTCGTGATCCGCGGCTGTCGGTCCTGGTCGCGACGGGCGACCGGTACGAGCAGCTGAAGGGGGTCTCGATCGTGGGTCGGGCCGAGATCGTCGACGACCCCGACGAGGTGCTCCGCTACGGCGAGGCGGTCTACGAGCGCTACTGGGGCCCGCTCAACGACACCGTGCGCGACGGCGTGCGGGCGATGGGGGCGAAGCGCGTCGTGATCCGCGTGAAGCCGGAGAAGACCCTGAGCTGGGACCACAGCAAGCTGGGCGGGGCGTATTGATGCGGGCGATGCGCATCATCATCCGAAACCGATGGCCTTCAGCATGCTCGGCGGCATGACGTCCTGGCCTTCGGCGAGCAGGGCGGCGCGCTCGACATTGATTGCGTCGCGCTCGCGTTCGATCCACGAGTCCCACGGGCCAGGCGGGATCGCGTTCGGATCACCGTTGGCGGCGACGCACGCCAGGAGGTAGTCCTGTAGCTCGCGGAGCTCACGCTCGCCGCCGATCGGGCCGTGGCCGGGAACGATCGTGTCGGCCAGCTCGGCGACGGCGTCGAGCATCTCCGCCCACGTCGCGGGGTCGCCCTGGAACGCGAGCGGCGTCACGCCGAAGAAGCACAGGTCGCCCGCGAAGCACACGTCGGCGTCGGCGACGAGCGCGATCACATCGCCTTCCGTGTGACCGCTCGCCGGGAGCACCTCGACGCGGGGCGTCAGCGACGCGGCCCCGTCGATCAGGTGGGTTGCCGGCCTCGTGCCGAGCTCGGCGAGGTCGTCGAATTCCTCGTCGAACGCGCTCATGAACGACTTGTACGCCTCGATCGGCATGGGCGCGTCGAGCACGGTGCTGGTCTGGGGCGAGGCGTACACGCCGGCATGGGGGAACGCCTTCGTGCCGCCGACGTGGTCGATGTGACCATGCGTCAGCACGATGCGCCGCATCGGGAGCTCGAGCGCCTTGACCGCCTCCGCGAACGGCTCCCACTGCGAGCGAACCATGAGCGTGTCGATGATCGTGATGCCGTCGTCGTCGACCACGACCCCAGCGTTGCTGACTCCGGACTCGCCGCCAGGCTGGAGCCAGACGTACACGCCGTTCGCGAGCTCGTGGAGCGTACGCTCCGGAGCGGATTGCGCCACGTGTCGAGCGTATAGCTACCCTTCGGGACCATGTCAGAGCGCTCGCGCAACCTTCCCCGCCGTTCCTGCCTCTCGGTGCCCGGCTCCAGCGAGAAGATGATGGGCAAGGCGCCGAACGTCGGCGCCGACATGGTCTTCCTCGACCTCGAGGACGCCGTCGCCCCGCTCGAGAAGGAAGCCGCCCGCGACAAGGTCGTCAAGGCGATCAACGACCTCGACTGGGGCGACGTCGTGCTCTGCGTGCGTGTCAACGCGTGGGACACGAAGTGGACGTACCGAGACGTGATCCACGTGGTCGAGAACGCGTCCGAGCGTCTCGACGAGATCATGCTCCCGAAGGTGCAGTCGGCCGCCGACGTGCAGGCCCTCGACATGCTCCTCACCCAGATCGAGGAGACCACCGGCCGCAAGTCGACCGTCGGGATCGAAGCGCAGATCGAGACGGCGCGCGGGCTCATCAACGTCGAGGAGATCTGCGCCGCGTCACCCCGCCTCGAGACGATCGTGTTCGGCCCGGCCGATTTCGCGGCGTCGACCGAGATGCCCGTTCTCACCGGCGGTGTACAGATCCCCGAGTACCCCGGGGACCACTTCCACTACGTGTTCTCGAAGATCCTCATGGCCGGTCGCGCCAACGGGCTCCAGGTCATCGACGGCCCGTACCTCAAGATCCGCGACCTCGACGGCCTGCGCGAGTACTCGATGCGGCCGCGCATCCTCGGCTACGACGGCAAGTGGGCGCTGCACCCCGACCAGGTCGCGGTGATCAATGAGATCTTCACCCCCACCCAGGAGCAGTTCGACCACGCCATCGATCTCCTCGAGGCATATGAGAAGGCGACCACCGAAGGCGCCGCGGGGGAGCGCAAGGGTGCGGTCATGTTCGGCGACGAGATGATCGACGAAGCCAGCCGCAAGATGGCCACGAAGTTCCTCCGCCGCGGCGAACGGGCCGGCATGACCCGCAGCGCCAAGACCGAAGAGGCGAACGA
This sequence comes from Acidimicrobiia bacterium, assembly GCA_035637335.1. Lineage (GTDB taxonomy): Bacteria > Actinomycetota > Acidimicrobiia > IMCC26256 > JACDBD01 > JALZAA01. Next base: position 14,482 of record DASPXI010000073.1, on the reverse strand, counting down.
CCCGACCGGCTGACTCGCACTTCGGGACGCGGCCGGGCACAGTGGCCGCATGGACCCGTTGATCCTCGCGGGCTTGCCCCTCCTGCCGGTCGCGCTGGTGCTGTGGCTGCGGCGCCGGCACCCCGGTGTGCCTCGCGGCTGGCAGCTGTCGCAGAGCGACGCCGCGATCCTCCACCGTCGACTCCATCGCTGCGTGGACGAGACGCGGCGCGCGGTCGCGCGGTCACGCGCCGGCGTCCTCCTCGAAGAGCTCGAGTCGTTGACCGACGACCTGTACGACCAAGCGGTCGCCATCGACCGGAAGCTCGTCGAGGCATCACTTCTGCCGCAAGGGACGCGCCGCAAGTCCCTCCTCGAGGTCAAGTACCGGATCATCGAGACGGAGCAGCTCGCGGCGCGCGTGCGTGCGCTCGCGGTCGACATGGCGCGCCCGTTCGTCGCGGATGCAGATGACGGGATCGACCGGCTCCGTGTGCGCCTGGACGCGCTCGACGACGCCCGCCGCGAAGCGTTCGGCATCGGCCGTCCACCGACCATCCGCGAATCGAGACACGGCGACACCTAAGGTCCGCATCGAGAGGTCCGTACTCGGCGGGGACCGCTTCGATGAGCGCGACCGAAATCACCACAGACCAAAGCACGGACGAACGGACCGACGAAGGGGTCCAAGGCGACGCGGGCACGCCCGAGCGCTTGGAGCCAGACGCCAAGTTTTGGGGGCCGAGCCGGCGCGAGCGCCGCAAGGAGCGTCGGGCGCGTCGATTGAGGCTTCACAAGATCGTCCGGCGTGCCGTCGCGCTCGTCGTCATCGTGTTCATGAGCGTGGTCGGCTGGTCGTACGCGCACGCGCTCACCGCGCCGGGCACGGACCCTTGGACCGTTCGCAGCGTCGAATGGATCCGCGATCACGGCGGCGGCGGCCTCGTGAACCGGATCGAGCACTGGTGGTACAGCAACCATCCGCCACCGGAGGGCGGTAAGCCCGAGCACGGTCTGCCGAAGGCGGCCGCGCCCGGGAACGACGCCGTCGCCAAGAAGGTCAAGAAGGAACCGCCGGCGCCGGTGGTGAGCGCGCCGCCGGAGCCAGAGCACCTCGCGCCTCCACCGAACGCACAGCCGTTCACCACGCCGCTGCCGAACGAGGGCGTCTGGCAACCGACCGGCCGCACCGTGCAGGGCCTGCCCGCCGTGTACACGACGTTCATGCGACCCGAGCCGGTCCACACCAGCCTCGTGACCGGCGTCGCATGGATGGACACGAAGCTCCTGCGGACGGTCTTCGTCCCCGGCCTGCAGGAGCCGGGCGCGGGCCCGAATCCCTGGGGCGCCCAGATCCCCGAGGATCACCGCAGCGCGCTCGTGGCCGCGTTCAACTCCGGGTTCAAGATGAGCGGCTCGCGCGGTGGCTATTACGCGGACGGTGACATGGTGAAGCCACTGCGCGACGGCGCGGCGTCGCTGGTGATCTTCACCGATGGGACGGCCGACGTCGGCATGTGGGGGCGCGACTTCCAGATGGGGCCCAACGTCAAGACGGTGCGTCAGAATCTGGACCTTATGGTGGACGGCGGCCAGCCGGCGCAGGATCTGGCGTCGGATTCGACCGACCACTGGGGCGCGACGCTCGGCAACAAGGTGTACGTCTGGCGCTCCGCGGTGGGCGTGGCTGCGAACGGCGGTCTCATCTACGTCGGTGGGAACGGCCTGAACGCCAAGACCCTCGGCGACGTGCTGGCTCGCGTGGGCGCCGTCCGCGCCATGGAGCTCGACATCAACTCGCAGTGGGTGACGTACTACCTCTACGACCAGGTTGACCCGGTGAACGCGAACGGCGTGAAGGGCCGAAAGCTCCTCCCCGACATGCAGCGGGGCGAAGACCGCTACCTGCAGCCCGGCGAACGAGACTTCTTCGCGCTCTTCGCGCGTTAGCCGCTAGCCGCGTTTCTCCTGCACGAGCCAGCTGTTCTCGTCGGGGTCGGTGAACGACACGAACGATCCGTAGTCCTGGCGTTCCGGATCGAGCCCTTGCTCCTGTCCTTCCGGCCCGAAGTGGAAGAAGTCGCTGATGTCGATTCCCCGCTCGATGAAGTAGGCCCGCGCCGCCTCGATGTCGCTGACCACCAACGTGAGGCCCTGGGCGGACCCGGGTGCGGCGGTGGTCAGGCCCTTCCCGATGATGATCGAGCACGCCGACCCCGGCGGTGTCAGCTGCACGATGCGGAAGTTCTCGTTCGGCTGCGTGTCGACGTCCGCGTTGAAGCCGGCCTGCTCGTAGAACGCCTTGGACTTGTCGACGTCCGAGACAGGCAGGACGAGCACCTCGAGCTTCAAGTCCATGGTGCGATCTCCTTCCCATGGATGGGGGGTGTGGGGATTGCTCAGCTGCCGGTGCGCTCGAGGGCCTGCTCGGCGAGGCGGCGGGCGATCACGCGCAGGCACAGTGTCTCGTCGGCGCCTTCGAAGATCGACAGCACCCGGGAATCCACGAAGTAACGCGACACGGGGAACTCCTCGGCGTAGCCCATGCCGCCGTGAAGCTGCATCGCCTCGCGCGTGACCCACTCGGCCGTTCGGCACACGTACGCCTTCACCATCGACGCCTGGAGCGCGCCTTCACCCTTGGCCATCCTGCGGGCGACGTCGTAGGAGAACTGTCGCCCGGCCTGGATGAGCACAGCCATGCGGGCAAGCTTCGCCTGGCTCAGCTGGTAGTCGAACACGGACTGGCCGAATACCCGGCGTTCCTGCGCGTACGACAGGCCGGCCTCGAACGCGGCCTGCATCAGCCCGACGGCGCGCGCGGCGGTCTGCAGGCGGCCGTTCTCGAAGCCTTCCATCTGGAGGTAGAAGCCGCGCCCGAGACCGGCCTCGCCGCCGACGAGGTTCTCGGCGGGGACGAACCAGTTGTCGAACGCGACCTCGAAGGAGTGCATGCCGCGGTAGCCGATCGTGTCGATGGCCCGGCCTTCGACCTTGCCCCCGTCCGGCTCCTCGAACGCGAACTCGTGGCCGGGCGCGGCTTCTTTCTCCACGACGAACAGCGATAGCCCGCGGTGGCCGGTGCTGCGGTCGGGGTCGGTGCGGGCGAGCAGCATGAGCAGTTCGGCCCGCCCCGCGAACGTCGCCCACGTCTTGACCCCGCTGATCCGGTAGCCGCCGTCCGCGGGAGTGGCGGTCACCTTGATGTTGGCGACGTCGGAGCCGTAGTCGGGCTCGGTCACCATCACGCCCACCATCAGCTCGCCGCTCGCGATGCGCGGCAGCCAGCGCTGCTTCTGCTCGTCGGTCCCGCCCTGCACGATCGCCCGCGTCAGGATCTCGGGCCTGGTGATCAGCGAGCCGCCGACGCCGAGCGAGCCCCACGAGAGCTCCTCGGTCGCGACGATCATCCCGAGGTAGTCGTGCTCGCCGCCCGACGCGAAGCCGCCGTACTCCTCCGGCACCGACAGCCCGAAACCGCCGATCTCGGCCAGGCCCGAGATGACGTCCTCGGGGATGTCGGCGTTGGCGCGGTGGACGTGCTCGGCGACCGGCCGCACCTTCTCTTCGGCGAAGCGATGGAACGTCTCGCGCACGAGCTCGAAGTCGTCCGACAGGTGGGTCGGGCCGGTGCCGTGGCGGGGGAGGTGGGCGGCCAGTTGCTCGAGGAACTCGGGTGAGCGGTGCTCGGCGACGAAATCGTGCGCATGTTGGAGGACCGCGGGGTCGGTGCCCCACACCTCGTCGCGGGCCACCAGCCGGGCGCCGAGGTCGGCGACGGCGTCGGCGACGAAGGCGCGCGCCAGCAGCGATTCGAGCTCGCCGTGCCCGCCGTAGTCGAGCATGACGCGGCAGCCCTCGAGCGCGCTGGCGGCGTGGGCGAGGTCATAGGCGAGGACCTGGTGACGGTCGAGCTTGGCGACGGAGACCCGTCCTTCGTCGGCCGAGGCGCGGGCCAGGCTCTCGGCCGACGCCGTGATCACCCGTGCTGCGGCCTCGACGGCGAACCCCGCCGCTTCGAGCTGACCGGTCATACTCTCTCCCTGCGCCGTCGCAAGCTCCGGCTTTGCGCCGACGGGCGGCAAAGCCGCCGTCGTCGCGCGAACACTACCGACGACGGGTGCCCGGCACCGAAGAGCTCCCCTTCACCTCGACGATCGGCTTGACGACTCCTTCCACCGCCTGCCGCGTGATCTGGCATTGCGAGTCGAGCTGATCGAACACGGTCGTTGCGAGGATGTCGCCACCCTCCGGGGTGAAATGGATTCCGTCCTGGGCGCGCACACGAACGGTTTTCCCGTCAGCTCCCGGCAGCGTCGGTGCGTATTTCCCGTCCGGGCCGGAGAAGATCGTGAAGGCATCGACGTAGGTGAAGCGCGGATGGTTGGCGGCGACGTCTCGGAACACGGCGTTCACGCTCTCGACACGCTCGGAGAACGCGGTGTCGGACATGACGGGTGCGCCGACCCAGTAGACGGCTCGTCCGTTGCCGGCGAGCACGTTCAGCATCTGCTCGACGAGCGTGGAGTACCGCGCCTGCCATTGGGGATTCTGCTCGGCACTTTTCGGCAGGTTCTTCGCGTCGTTCGCACCGATGATGAAGACGGCCACCTCCGGGTTGAACGTGGCCATGTCGTCGGCGCCCTTCTTCGGCCAGTTGAAGAAGTCGGGCGAGAGCAAGCCGCTCGATGGGCGTGAATCGACCACCGGCTGCACGACCCCGCTCTTGCCGGTGAGCGCACCGAGGGACGGGCCGAGCGAGCCCGCCAGCGAGTCCCCACCGATCCAGAGCCGGAGCGGCTCGAGGGGGTTGAGCGGGGAGCGGCACGCGTGCTCGACCTCCGGTGGCGCGACGCCCACCGGGGCGGGCCTCGTTGCCTCAGTGCGCGCCGCGCTCTTGTCGTCGTCGGGACGCAGCGGGCCCGTCATGGCGTACGCCGTGCCCGAGACGACGAGGGCGGTCGCGACGCCGAGGAGCAGCCAGCGTCGCCAGCGACGGCGCCGGCGCACCCGCTGTTCTCGCCGCGACGCGTTCGGAGTGGTGTCGTCGGACGGCATGAACGAAGTGTCGGTTCGGAGAAGCGCGACGATCGTAGTGGCGGCGGAATCGCCGAACGCGGTTGGTGGCTCCCGCCGGCGGCCGCAGACGCCTAGGCCGGCTCGGCCGCCCGGTCCAGCTGTGTGCGGTAGAGGTCGGCGTACAGCCCGTTGGCGCGGAGGAGCTCCTCGTGCCTGCCCTGCTCGACGATCCGGCCGTCGTCGATCACCAGGATGCGGTCGGCGGCGACGATCGTCGACAGCCGGTGCGCGATCACCAACGCGGTACGGCCGCGCAGCGCGTCGGCGAGGGCTCGCTGGATCGCGTGCTCCGATTCGGAGTCGAGGTGCGACGTCGCCTCGTCGAGGATCACGATGGCGGGGTCCTTGAGCAGCATGCGTGCGATCGCCAGCCGCTGCTTCTCGCCTCCCGACATGCGATAGCCACGCTCGCCGACGATGGTGCCGTAGCCATCCGGCAGGCTCACGATCAGCTCGTTGATCCGGGCGGCCCTGCACGCAGCGACGAGCTCGTCGTCGGTGGCGTCCGGGTTCGCGTAACGAAGGTTGTTGGCGATCGTGTCGTGGAACAGGTGTGGGTCCTGCATGACGAACCCGACCGCGTCGCGCAGCGACTCCAGAGTGAGGTGGCGCACGTCGCGGCCGTCGACGCGCACGTGCCCCTCGCTGACGTCGGCGATGCGCGGCACGAGCATCGCCGTGGTGGTCTTGCCTGCGCCCGACGGGCCTACGAGAGCGACGAGCTCGCCCGGCTCGACACGGAACGTCACGTCGCGCAGGATCCAACCGCTCTCGTCGTCGTCGGCGACGACGACCCCCTCCTCGAGCGAGGGCAGCGACGTGACCGCGCCCGGCGGGTGGCGGAACCACACGTGGTCGAGCTCGACACGCCCCTTCGGCGACACGAGGTCGACGGCGCCGGGCCGGTCGGCGATCAGGGGCTCGAAGTCGAGCACCTCGAACACCCGGTCGAACGACACCAGCGCCGTGAGCACGTCGACGCGTGCGTTCGTGAGCTGAGTGAGCGGCTGGTAGATCTGGCTCACGTAGATCACGAACGCGGCGACCGTTCCGATCGACAGCGTGCCCGAGATCACGAGGTTGCCGCCGATCAGGTAGACGACCGCGGTGCCGACGGCGGCGACGAACCCGAGCGCCACGAACAGCACGCGCGAGTACATCGCGGTGGCGATGCCGATGTCGCGCACGCGCTCGGCTCGACCTGAGAACTGCTCCCGCTCCCGGTTGTGCCGGCCGAAGAGCTTGACGACGAGGGCTCCGGCGACGTTGAAGCGCTCGGCGATCGTGTTGTTCATCGACGCGTTCAGCTGCATGCCCTCTCGGGTGATGCGCTGGAGGCGCCGGCCGATACGGCGGGCGGGGATGATGAACGCGGGCAGCACGATCAGCGTCAGGATCGTCAATCGCCACTCGAGCCCGAGCATCACGGTGAGGGTGACCGCCAGCCCGACGACGTTCGTGACGACGGTGCCCAACGTGTTCGTGATCGCCTGCTGGGCGCCGATGACGTCGTTGTTCATCCGTGACATGAGTGCACCCGTCTGGGTGCGGGTGAAGAACGCCACCGGGAGCCGCTGGACGTGGTCGAACAGCTTGACCCGCATGTCGAAGATCAGCCCTTCGCCGATGCGCGCCGAGTACCAGCGCTGCACCAGGCTCAGCAAGGCGTTGGCGATCGCAAGGGCCACGGCGCCGGCCGCCAGATAGGTGACGAGCGTGCGGTCCTTGTCCGGAACGGCGGTGTCGAGCAGCGACCGGAACAGCAGCGGAGGGATGACCGTCACGATCGAGGCCGCGATCGCCGTGATCAGGAACCCGACGAGCAGCCAGCGGTAGGGGCGGGCGAGGCCGAGCACCCGTCGCACGAGCGCGCGCTCGATGCGCTTGCCCGCGATCGCGTCCGGATCGCGGCGAAAGCCCATCATCGCGTGGTACATCATCGGTGCCTCCAACCTACCGGTAGAGATCGGGATTCCCTCGGGCTGTCCCTATTGGCGCCGTCGCAAGCTCCGGCTCTGCGGCGACGGTCGGCAAAGCCGCCGTCGCCGCCCGTGAAAGACTGCACGCCGTGATTCCAGGGCCGGGGCCGCACCCGTCGTGAACACCGCGACGTGGCCGCTCGTCGGCCGGGCCGGCGAACTGAGCCGCGTGGTCGGAGCCATGGACGGCGGCGCGGGCGGCGTGCTGCTCGCCGGACCGGCGGGGGTGGGCAAGACCCGACTCGCGTTCGAATGCGAGAGCCTGGCGACCGGCCGGGGCTACGCGACCGCGCACGTGCGTGCCAACCGGAGCTCGGCCACGATCCCTTATGGCGCCTTCGCGGGCTTGCTGCCGCCTGCGAGCCGGGCGGCCGAGAGCCGCGGCGATCTCCTGCGCTCTTTCGCCGAAGCCGTCCTCGACCATGGCGACGACCGTCCGCTGATGCTCGTCGTCGACGACGCGCACGACCTCGACGAGGCATCAGCGGCGCTGCTGCTGCACCTCGTGCTCCAAGGCGGCGTGTTCCCGGTCGTGACGCTCCGCACCGGAGACGCGGCACCCGAGTCGGTCGTCATGCTCTGGAAGGACCAGCTCCTCGAGCGGGTCGAGGTGTCGCCGCTCACGGTCGCCGACATTGCGATGCTCACGGCCGACGTGCTGGGCGGTCCCGTCGACGGCACGACCGTGCACGCGCTGTGGACGACGAGCGAAGGAAACGTGCTGTTCTTGCGCGAGCTGATCATCGCGGCCGCCGAGTCCGGCGCGCTGAGTGACGAGCGCGGCATCTGGCGGCTGCAAGGCTCGCTGGCGGCGTCGCCGCGCCTGACCGAGCTGGTCCGCCTGCGACTCGGGACGCTCGACGACGGCGAGCGTCATGCCCTCGAAGTGGTGAGCGTCGGGGAGCCGGTCGCATTGCCCAACCTCGAGGCGCTTACCGACCATGCCAGCATCGAGCGTCTCGAAGCTCGGGGCCTCGTCGACGTAGCGGCGGAGGACTCGACGCGCCAAGTGCGCATGGCGCATCCGCTCTACGGCGAGGTGCTGCGCGCTGAGCTCCCTGGGAGTCGCTACGAGCGGATCGCGCGAGAGCTTGCGGACGCCGCCGAACGCTCCGGCCGGCTCTCGCCCGAAGAGGCGTTGCGTGTCGCGGTGTGGCGACTCGAGAGTGGCGACACCGATCACGCCGAGCTCCTGATCACCGCGGCCCATCAGGCCGCGTTCGCGTTCGACTTTCCGCTCGCGCGTCGTCTGTCACGCGCCGCGTGGGACGCCGGCGCCGGCGTCGAGGCCGGCCATCTGCTGGGCGTGATGCTCGACACGCTCGGCGAGCACGAAGAAGCCGAGGACGTGCTGCGTGGCGCCGCGTCGGAGGCTCGCACCGAACAGGAACGAGCGCAGATCGCCGAGGCGCGTTTCGCCAACCTCTTTCGCGGGCTCGGGCGTCCGGACGAGGCGGAGCGGGTCGCGTTGGAGACCGAACGCGCCGTCACGGACCCGAACCTGCGCGCCGAGCTCGCGGGGCAGCGTGCCATCCACACCTTGTTCGCGGGAAACATGACGGATGCCGTCGCGCTCGGCGTGCCCTTGCTCGACGAGACGCGCTACCCCGACCGAGTCGTGGTGAAGGCGGCACTCGCGGTCGGCGCTGCGTACGCGCTGTCGGGCCGTACGGCGGACGCGATCCGAGTCGCCGACCGCGCCTTCGAGCTTCGGATCGAGCTCGGTGACCAGGTGCAGATGGCGGGTCCGGGTGTGTACCTGGTGGCGCGGGCGCTCGCCCTTGCGGAGGCGGGGCGCCTCGACGAGGCCGCCGCCACGGCGCAAGCGGGGTACGACGGCGCGGTCGCGTCCCAGGTGCTCGAGGGGCAGGGGTGGTTCACCGTGATGCTCGGACGGATCTGCCTGCTCCAGGGACGCCCGGTCACCGCCGCTCGCTGGCTCCGCGAGGCGGCGGTGCTGTGGGGAGAGCTGGCCCACCCGAGCGCGCGGTGGGGGTTCGGAGGGCTCGCCCACGCGCTGTCGCTCACCGGCGACGTCGCGGGAGCCGAGGCCGCGCTGGCCAGCCTCGATGCCGAGCCGCCGACGCCGATTCGCATGATGGACGTCGACATCGAACGCGGGCGGGCATGGTTCACGTGGTCGCGCGGGGAGCACGCCCGCGCCCTGGCGATGCTGCGCGCCGCCGCCGAATCCGGTCTCGAAGGCGGTCAGTTCGCGCTTGCCGCCGGGGCGTTCCACGACCTCGCCCGGCTCGGCGAGGCGGCGGAGGCGGTGGAGCGGCTCGTGTCGGTCGCGGAGCACGTTGACGGGCAGCTCATGCCGGCGCGCGTCGCGTACGCAACCGCGCTCGCGAAGGATGATGCACAGGGTCTCGACACCGCGTGCGACGCGTTCGAGGCGCTCGGAGCTCGGTTGTTCGCGGCCGAGGCCGCCAACCAGGCGTCAGTCGTGCACGACCGCGAAGGCTTACGGCGGCGGGCGTCGGCTTCGGCGCAACGCGCCCGAGGGCTCGCGGAGCGCTGCGAGGGCGCGCACACGCCCGCGCTGGACCCGGGCGCCGATCCCGTCGCGCTCACCAAGCGCGAGCTCGAGGTCGCAAACCTCGCGGCCCGCGGATTGACCAGCCGCGAGATCGCAGCGACCCTCGTCGTGTCGACGCGCACGGTCGAGAACCATCTCCAGCGCGCGTACGAGAAACTCGGAGTCAGCGGTCGCGCCGAGCTGACTGACGCGCTCGGAGGCGCCGAGACGTAGGCTCGCCGGCAGTGGCAACGACCGATCCGCAGGTGCGCGCCGAGCTGGTCGCGACGGTGCGACGATTCGTCGAGCGCGAGGTGCTGCCGGTTGCATCCGACCTCGAGCACGCCGACGAGTACCCGGCGGCGATCGTCGACGGCATGCGCGCCCTCGGTCTCTTCGGCATCACGATCCCGGAGGAACACGGCGGTCTCGGGCTCGACCTGCCCACGTACTGCGGTGTCATCGAGGAGCTGTCGGCGGGATGGATGTCGCTGTCGGGCATCCTCAACACGCACGTGATCGCGGCCAACCTGCTGAAGGCGCACGGCACCGACGAGCAGCGCAAGCGCTGGTTGCCGCGGCTTGCGAGCGGTGAGATTCGCGGCGCTCTGTCACTGTCGGAGCCCGACGCCGGTAGCGACACGAGCGCGATCACGTGCCGGGCGGTGCGCGACGGTGACGAGTACGTGATCACGGGCACGAAGATGTGGGTCACCAACGGGCAGCGGGCGGGACTGGTGGCGCTGGCGGCCCGTACCGACGAGGGCATCACGTGCTTCATGGTCGAGAAGGAGCCCGGCGCGGACCGCTTCGGCGGCATCAGCGTCAGCCGCAACATCGGCAAGCTCGGCTACAAGGGCATCGAGACCGTCGAGATGGTTTACGACGGGCACCGGGTCGACGCCGGCAGCGTCCTCGGCGGCGACGAAGGCCTCGGCCGCGGCCAGCACTTCATCCTGTCGGCGCTGGAGGTCGGTCGCATCAACATCGCCGCCCGCGCGGTCGGCGTGGCGCGCGCCGCGTTCGAGGCCGCGATCGCCTACGCGCAGCAGCGGGAGACGTTCGGGCGGCGCATCGCCCAGCACCAGGCCATCCAGCTGAAGCTCGCCGACATGGGCACCAAGCTCCAGGCCGCCCGGCTCCTGACCGAGCACGCGGCGGCGCAGAAGGAGGCGGGCGAGCGGGCCGATGTGGAGGCGGGCATGGCGAAGTTGTTCGCCAGCGAAGCCGCGTTCGAGATCGCCACCGAGGCCATGCGCGTCCACGGCGGGGTGGGCTATACGACCGAGCTTCCGGTCGAGCGCTACTACCGCGACGCGCCGCTGATGATCATCGGCGAGGGCACGAACGAGATCCAGCGCCTCGTCATCGCGCGCGGTCTGCTCGAGCGGTACCGGACCTGAGCGAGGTGGACGAGTACACGGGCGCCGAAGGCGTTCGCCGCTTCAACGAGGAGGCGCCGTGGGGGCGGTTCCCGTCGATGATCGGGCTCGAGGTGCTCGAGGTCGAGCGTGACGTCGTACGGGGCCGGCTCGAGACGACGGAGCAACTCCTCGCGGGAACCGGCTACCTTTGGGCCCCCGTTGTGGTCGGGCTGGCCGACGCGCTCTGCGCGGCGGGCACCGGCGCCAACCTTCCCGACGGCGCGACGTTCACGACCGTCGAGCTCAAGACGAACTTCCTCGGCAGCGCACGGTCGGGTGAGGCGGTGGTCGGCAAGGCGACTCCTGCTCACATCGGCCGCACGACCCAGGTGTGGGACGTCACCGTGACCAACGAGACGACCGGCCGAACGATCGCCCTCCAGCGCTGCACGCAAATGGTGCTGTATCCGACACGCTGATCATCACCGATGAGTTTCATCGTCGTCGGGTGTCTCGACTAGCAAGGGGGCCGACCGAAGGGAGCGACGACATGCCTACGGATGCGCCGGTGGACGAGCGGAACCTCGATGGCTACGAGGCACCGCTGATCGATTGGACCCGGGCACGTGACGCTCTGGAGGGCGGTCTGTCCCATCAGGCGCCCGAAACGGGCGGTCCCAATCGGCATACGCCCTGGCTCGCAACCCTGAATCCGGACGGCACGCCCCACGTCATGCCGGTGGGGGTCATGCTCGTCGACGGGTCCCTGTACTTCACCTCGGGCGCCGGCACTCGCAAGGCAAAGAACCTGGCGAAGAACCCGCACTGTGCCATCACGGTGGCGACATACCCGTTCGACCTCGTCATGGAAGGCGAGGCGGTTAGAGTCACCGACGATGCGAAGCTGCAGCGCATCGCCCACGTGTTCTCTTCTCAGGGGTGGCAGCGACGGTTCGTGACGGCGCCTTCTATGCCGAGTTCAGCGCGCCGAGCGCCGGCCCGCCCCCGTGGGACGTGTACGAGATGACCCCGACCACCGTCTACGCCTTGGGGACGGCCGAGCCCTACGGCGCGACGCGGTTTCGGTTCTGAGCCGACCGAGGCTCAGCTAGGAAGACCCTTCGCCAAGACGGGCTCGCCGAGGACCAGCTCCGACTTCGCGATGAGCGGGCCCAAGGTCGGCATGGCCTTTGCCATCGCGTCACTGCTGCCGTGCGCCGCGAACGCGTCGTCGTCGCCATAGAGCTCGGAGAACCAGAACAGATCGGGATCGTCCTTGGCCCGGTTCATCACGTACAGCACCGTCCCGGGTTCCTTTTCGACCTGCTCGAAGAGCGTCCGGAACGCGGCGATCAGTTCTTCGCCCTTGCCTTCGTGCACCCGGAACTTGGCCAGCAACGACACCTGGGGCATGGCGCTTCCTCCTTCGACTGGAGCGGGATCGTAAGCTCACCCGCGGCGACGGCGGCTCTGCCGACCGTCGCCCGCGGTGGCGGCGGCTTCGCCGCCCGCTGCCGCGAAGCCCGAGCTTGCGAGGGCGACAGGAAATGTAGAGCCGGAGCTTGCGACGGCGACAAAGGAGCATTGTTGGCGGTGCACGAGCGGCCCTTCGGCCGGTACTTCGAGGACTTCGAGCCCGGCGACGTCTACAAGCACTGGCCGGGCAAGACCATCACCGAGTACGACGACCACCTCTTCTGCATGATCACGATGAACCACCACCCCCTGCACACTGACGCGTGGTTCGCCGAGAAGCAGACGCAGTTCGGCAAGAACGTCGTGGTCGGCAACCTCGTCTACTCGCTCGTGCTCGGAATGAGCGTGCCCGACGTGAGCGGCGTCGCCATCGCCAACCTCGAGGTCGAGGAGCTCAAGCACAAGATGCCGACGTTCCACGGCGACACCATCTATGCCGAGACCAAGGTCCTCGACAAGAAGGAGTCGTCGAGCAAGCCCGACCGCGGCGTCGTCGCCGTCGAGACACGCGGCTTCAACCAGCGAGGCGAAGAAGTCTGCTACTTCCGCCGCAAGGTGATGGTCCCCAAGCGCGAGGCGGCCCAGCCCCGCGAGCGGCCCTACACCTCGCCGGAGTGAGCAGGACCGCCGGCTGCAAGTTCTGCCAGATCATCGCGGGCGAGATCCCCGCCCTCTTCGTTCTCGAGACCGATGACGTCGTCGCGTTCCTCGACCACCGCCCGCTCTTCTACGGCCACACGCTCGTCCTGCCCCGTGCGCACATCGAGACCCTGCTTGACCTGCCTTCGGAGTTCGTCGGCCCGTTCTTCCTCGAGGTGCAGCGGGTCACCCGGGCGGTCACGGCTGCGAGGGAGGCCCAAGGCTCGTTCGTGGCCGAGAACAACGTCGTGAGTCAGAGCGTCCCCCACCTCCACGTGCACGTGGTGCCCCGCCGGCGCAAGGACGGTCTGCGGGGCTTCTTCTGGCCCCGCACCAAGTACGAGAGCGAGGCCCAGATGGGGGAGGTGGCGGCTGGCATTCGGGAGCGCCTGCTGTAATCTTGTAATCATGAAACAGGTATCGAGCACCACCCTGGGATGGTTCGTCGGACGGCTACCGGACGACTGGTTCACGGGACCGCCCGAGATCACCTACGACCGGGACGAGATCCTGGTCGTCGGAAAGCTCCCGGAGCCGGAACAGGCCAAGGATGCCGACGAGGAGACCCGGGCCGCCGCCTGTCGGGGCCGGATCGAGTCCTTCCGGGAGGACACCCGCAACCAGCGCATGCGCATCGCCGACCAGGCCGAGGCAAAGTTCGGGCGAAAGATCGCCTGGGGGGCCGAGTGCGGCGGCGAGCGCGTGATCTTCACGACCCTCAGCGTCCCGGTCATGACGCGCTTGCGGATGCCGGAGCGCTCGGTGCTCGACACGCTGGTCGAAGCCAACGTGGCCCGCAGCCGCAGCGAGGCGCTGTCGTGGTGCGTGCAACTCGTGCGCGAGCACGAGGGCGACTGGATCCAGCAGCTGCGCGACGCGCTCTCGCACGTCGACGAGGCCCGTGCCGCGGGCCCCGAGCCGACCACAGCCTGAACCGGGGGTCTGCCACACTCGCCTGATGGGTCGGGCCGCGCGACTTGTCGTCGCGGCCGCGGTCATCACGGTCACGCTCGTCCCGCCGGCGGGCGCGACCGCAGGAACGCCACGTGCCGGCAAGCCGCCGGCGCTGCCCGAGCTCCCGTCCCTCGACCCCGGTTCGCCGTCGTTGTCGCCAGGTGGCCGGGCGATGCTCGAGGCCGCCTCGCTCGAGGACGCGCCCCGGTACGCGTTGAGCGTCACGGTCGAGCCCGGCACCGGGGACGTCGAAGGTCGCATGCATGCGCGCGTGCAGCGACCGGACGATGGCGCCGCAGAGTTTCGGGTGCTCCCAGGGCTGCCGGCTCTGCATGCCGGGCTGCGCGTTCGGGACGTCACGGTGAACGGCAAGGCTGTGAACGCCGAGGTCGATCGCGCGCTGCTTCGCGTCCCCGTGAAGCGGACCGGGTCGAACGCGGTCGACGTCCGCCTCCACTTCTCCTATCGCGTGCCTCGTTCCGGCCCCACGG
>DASPXI010000072.1:0-22901 GCA_035637335.1 Acidimicrobiia bacterium | reverse complement strand
TCGGAGTACTTCGCCCGCCAGTGCATGATCAGCACCGATCCAGACGACCCGCTGGCGGCGTGGACCGTGTCGCAGGTCGGCGCCGACCACGTCGTGTGGGCCAGCGACTTCCCGCACCCCGACGCCATGTACCCCGATGCCGTGACGAGCTTCCTGAAGGAGTCGGCCGAGCACGGCCTCGACGGCGGCGACCTCGACGCCGTGCTCTGGGACACGCCGCTTCGCTTCTACCGGCTGGAGGAACTGCTCAGCCCGGCCTGAGGCGAGGCCCTCAGGCGACGCGGCAAACGGTTGACGTCCCGAATCGAGTCGCCACCATCTTCTTGAGGCGCCGCGGGAACCGGTCGTGCGCGGCGAGGTGCGACTCCGCCAGTGCGACTTGGGCGACGACGTCGCCGGAGAATGCGCGAGCACACCGCTCGGGCTCGACGTTGGTCAGGGAGAGGATCGCCCCCACGCAGCCGAGCGGACCGGCGAAGGACAGCAGTGCGGAGGAGCCCGTGTAGACCGGCCCCTCGTACTCGTGCAGCTCGTGCAGCAGTCGCTCGGCGTCGCCGGAGGAGTCCTTGACCCCTGCGACCGGGAGGTCGCCGAGCTGGCGAACGGCGATACCGGGTTGCGAGACCTTCGGGAAATGGTAGGCGAGCACCGGTGTACCGGTCGCCGCCTTGGTCACGGCCTCGTAATAGGGCCGCGGATCGATCGCGCCCGGCGGCGAGAGCGTGAGAACGGCGTCGGCGCCGTGCTCCACTGCGTCGCGGGTGAAGGCGACAGCTTGCCGCGCCGATGGCGCGCCGGTGCCCGCGATCACCGGCACCGACGAACGCAGCTCCCCGCGCACGGCGTCGAGGAGCGCGACCCGCTCGCCGGAATCGAGTGTGGCGGCTTCGCCGGTGGTCCCCGCCACGACCACGGCGCGCACGCCGAGCTCGACGAGCTGGGCGGCGAGTCCGGCGGTGGCGGCCGCGTCGAGGTCGCCGCGGTCGTCGAACAGCGTCACCAGCGCGACACCGACGCCGGTGAACACGGACTCGACCATGACCTGAACGCTACCGGCCGGCGCTGTCCCCCAACACGCGGCCGAAATGGTGTCCGGTGATCGCAAAGCCCCAGTCCAGGTACAGCTTGTGCGCGTCGTGCCGGTGCGCTCCCGAGTCGAGCTGGATGCAGTCGCAGCCGTTGCGGTCGGCCTCGGCCCGAATCCAATCGAGCAGCGCGGTGGCGTGCCCGGCCCGCCGGGCCGACTCCCGGGTCACGAGGTCTTCGACATAGAGATAGTGACCCCACGCGAGCATGTCGCGGATGTGGAAGCCGGCCGCGGCCGCCGCGATGTGGTCGCCAGCGTCGAACGACGCAACGAGCCGGTAGCCGCCTGGGCGTTGCACGTCGTTGACTCGCCTCACGAACTCGGGCTCCGATTCGACGTGCGGTCGCAGCTCCCGCATCGCGGCGTAGGCGAGGTGGGTCTCTGCGGGCGCGAGCTCTCGAATCTCCACAAGACCAAGCCTTATGAGTGATGGCCGCCACGAGCGAGCCGATTTCCCCCATCGACGGTACGGTGACGGCATGGATGTCGCGCCGCTGATCCAAGCCGCGGACACAAAGATCCTGCTCGTCGTCATGGACGGGCTCGGCGGTTACGCCGACGACGAGCACGGCACCGAGCTCGAGGAGGCCGACACTCCGAATCTCGACCGCCTCGCGGCGGAGGGCGTGACGGGGCTCGTCGAGCCGGTCGGCCCCGGCATCACGCCCGGCTCCGGCCCGGGTCACCTCGGCCTGTTCGGCTACGACCCCGAGCGCTTCGAGCTCGGGCGCGGCGCGCTCAGCGCGGCGGGACTCGATTTCGAGCTCCGGCCCGGCGACGTCGCCGCCCGCGGCAACCTGTGCACGCTCGCCGGCGACGGCACCATCACCGACCGTCGCGCCGGCCGCATCCCCGACGACGAGGCCGCCGCCGTCGTCGACAAGCTGCAGGACGCCGTGCGCCTCGACGGCGCGGAGGTGATCTTCCGGCACGAACGCGAACATCGTGTGCTCGTCGTGCTGCGCGGGCCCGGTCTCGACCCCGCGCTCACCGACACCGACCCGCAACACGAGGGCGTCGCTCCACTTGATCCGCAGCCTCTCGAGCCCGACGCCAAGCACACCGCCGAGCTCGTCACCGAGCTCATCGCGCAGGCGCGGCGCGTACTCGCCGACGAGCCGAAGGCGAACGGGATCTTGCTGCGCGGCTTCGACACTCACCGTGAGCTGCCCGGTTTCGGAGAGCGGTACGGGCTCCGGGCGGCGGCCGTGGCGATCTATCCGATGTACCGGGGCATCGCCCGGCTCCTGGGCATGGACGTGCTCGGCCAACCCGGCGCGCTCGACGAAGAGCTGCAGATCCTGCGGGACGCGTGGGTCGACTACGACTATTTCTTCCTGCACCACAAGGGCACCGACTCCGCCGGGGAGGACGGCGACCGGGCCCGCAAGGTTCGGGCCATCGAGGACCTCGACGCTGTCGTCCCCGAGCTGCGCGCGCTGAACCCCGACGTGGTCGCCGTCTCCGGCGACCATTCGACGCCGAGCCAGATGGCGGCGCACTCGTGGCACCCGGTGCCGGCGCTGCTATGGAGTGCGCGCTGCGGGCAGGACGAGGTCGACCGCTTCGGCGAGCGGTGGTGCCTGCGCGGCGGCCTCGGCCTCCGCCCCACCAAGGACCTCATGGCGCTGATGCTCGCCAACGCCGGCCGCTTGCAGAAATACGGGGCATAGCGCAGTCTGGCCCCGTGGCGGGGTCCGAGCAGTTCGATCTCCACATGAGCGACGCCGACGCCCTCATGTGGAACGTCGAGAAAGATCCGACCCTGCGGTCGACGGTCGTGACCTTGCTCACCTTCGACCGGAGTCCCGACTGGGACGCGCTCGTCGAGCGCGTCGACCGCGGCAGCCGCCTCATCCCTCGCCTGCGTCAACGGGTCGTGACACCGCTGCTGCGCGCCGGCCCGCCGTACTGGTCGGCCGACCCCCACTTCGACCTGTCGTACCACCTCCGCCGCGTGCGCGCGCCCCAGCCGGCCAACTTCGAGTGCGTGCTCGAAATCGCTCGCAACGCGGCGATGGCCGGCTTCGACCGGGCTCGGCCCCTGTGGGAGTACACCGTGGTCGACGGGCTGGAGGGCGGACGGTCGGCGTTCGTGATCAAGGTCCACCATTCGATGACCGACGGCGTCGGCGGCATGAAGCTTCTCATGATGCTGTTCGACCTCGAGCGCGAGCCGGCGGCGCCCGGCCCCTGCGACGAGCTCGAGGACCTGCCCGTGTTCGAGCCGCTCGACCTCGTCCGACGTTCGCTCGACGACCGGCGCCGCCAGGCGTTCGACATTGTTCGGCGTGGGCTGGTGAACGCGTTCGGGGCGGCGCGCGCCGCCGTCCGTGACCCGCAGGGCGCGGTTCGCGAGGCGGCTCGCGTGGCGCGCTCGCTGGCTTCGTTTCTCGCGCCGGCCAGCGCGCCCGGCTCCCCGATCATGGGCGCCCGCAGTCTCGCCCGCCGTCTGGGAACACTCGATGTACCGCTCGACGACCTGAAGCGCGCCGCCAAAGCGGCGGGCGGATCCCTCAACGATGCGTTCGTGACGGCCGTGGTGGGCGGGCTCGAGCGCTACCACGACCGGCACGGCTTCGCGCCGGACAACCTGCGTATGGTCATGCCGATCAACGTGCGCGGCGAGACCGCCACCCTTGGGGGCAACCATTTCACCCCGGCCCGGTTTCTCGTCCCGCTCCAGATCGCCGACCCGGCCGAGCGGATGCACACGCTCGGACAGCTGTCGCGGGCAGTGCGCGACGAGCCGGCGGTCGCGCTCACCGACACACTCGCGATGGTGCTCAACCAGCTCCCGACCGCGGCCACCACCACGTTCTTCGGGGCAATGCTCAAGGGATCCGACTTCGTCACGAGCAACGTGCCCGGCTCGCCGTTCCCGCTCTATGTCGCGGGCGCCGAGCTCGAGCGCCTGTACCCGTTCGGCCCACTGTCGGGCACTGCGGCCAATATCATGCTGCTGTCTCATTGCGACACCTGTTGCATCGGGATCAACACCGATGCCGTCGCCGTGCCCGACACCGGCGACTTCGTGAAGTCGATCGAGGCCGGCTTCGGCGAGGTCCTGACGCTGGGCTGAGCGAGCGTTTCGCGATTTGTAAGGACACGCGATGCGGCCGCGGGCGAGCCCGTCCGTATCCTGAGATCCATGGACGGCGCACCGGTCGGCCGGCGGGTGTTCCTGGGTCTGCTGGGCGCAGGCGCTGCCGGCATCCTCTGGGGCGCCAATGCGCAGCGCTGGCTCGAGCAGCGCATCGGCCCGTACCTGGCGAAGGACGGCACCGGGCTCTCCGGTTTCCTGCCCATCGGCCGCTTCCGCATCTACTCGGTCACGGGGTCGATGCCTCATCGCGATCGCGACGAATACCGCCTGCGCGTCGGCGGGCTCGTCGACCAACCGCTCACACTCACGTATCGGGACCTCCGCGCCATGACGCCCACCGGCCTGACGCGCGACTTCCAGTGCGTGACGGGCTGGCGCGTCTACTCGGTGCCGTGGAAGGGCGTTCGCCTCGGTGACGTGCTCGACCGCGCCGGCGTCCAGGCCGGTGCGAAGGCTCTGCGGTTCACGTCGTTCGACGGCGCGTACAGCGAGAGCCTCACCCTGAAGCAGGCGCGCCGTGACGACGTGCTCGTCGCCTACGAGCTCGAAGGCGAGGAGCTGTCGGACGCGCACGGCGGCCCGGTGCGGCTGTACGTGGCGCCGATGTACGGCTACAAGTCGATCAAGTGGCTCGACGAGATCGAGGTGACCGACAAGGTCGTCCCCGGCTACTGGCAGGAACGCGGCTACGACGTCGACGCCTGGGTCGGGCGCTCCAACAACCGAGACGACAACGCGCCATGACGACGCAGGTTGACCGCGAGGCGCGGACCACGATCCCGCGCTTCGACCGCGTCGAGCGGGCCGCGCACTGGACCACGGCAGTGCTGTTCGGTGTGCTCATGCTCACGGGCGCGGTCCTGTACGCGGGGCCGTTCTCCGCGCTGTTCGGGCGGCGCGAGCTGTTCCGCCAGGTCCATACCTACGCCGGGCTATTGCTTCCAGCGCCGGTGCTGCTCGCCCTGGTCAGCCGCCGCGGCGCGCAGCTGCGGCGCGATCTCGGGCGCCTCAACCGCTGGAGCCAGGACGACGCCCGATGGTTCGGGCGCCGCAACCGAGCTCGCCCCGGGCGGCTCGACCTCGGCAAGTTCAATCCCGGCCAGAAGCTCAACGCGACGTTCTTCGGCGCCGCGATCCTCGTGATGCTCGCGACCGGGTCGATCATGCGCTGGTTCGAGCCGTTCCCGAACGACTGGCGCACGGGAGCGACGTTCGTGCACGACTGGTTCGCGCTCGGAATCTGGCTCGCCGTGCTCGGTCACATCTACTTCGCGATACGAGACCCGATCGCGCTACGCGGCATGACGCGTGGTGACGTCACGCCGTACTGGGCGCGGACCGAACGCCCGGCGTGGTACCGGGAGGTCGTGGGCGACGCGCCGCGGTCGACCGCGGCGACCCGTCGCTAGCGCCCCTCCATCGCGTCGAGTATCCCGGTCGACTGGCCGACTTCGATGAGGTGACCATCGGGGTCGCGCACGTACGCACGGATCTCGCGGCCGTGGTCCTTGGGCTCGGTGAGGAACTCGGCCCCCTTCTTGCGCCATTCGTCGTAGGTCGCAGCGATGTCGGCGACGCGGATGTTCAGGAACGCGCTGGTGCGCTTCGGGTCGGGTGGGGTCTCGAGGACCACCTCGGGCTTGTCGTCGGTCGGGCCGCCACCCTCGTTCAGGATCAACCAGCTGTTGGCCACTTTGATCATCACCGGGCTGCGCTCGTTGACCACGGTGCCGCCGAGCAGCCTCGTGTAGAACTCGCGCGACCGCTCCATGTCGGAGACGACCAGGAAGTGTGTGAGCAGGAAGCCTTGGTCCGGCGCGGGAAAGTCAGGTCGGGCCATCTCACGAACTCCCCTCGGTTTCGCTAGCGCTTCTGCAGGTCGAATCGGGCAGTGAAGGCGCCGACGCCGGAGTTGAGGGTTCCAAGCAACGGAAGCTTCTGAGTCTCGCGTCTCAGCTCGTCCCAGCGCATCATCCGGTGGGGTGAGCGCTCCGCCCGATGGAGCCAGGTCATCGATCGGTTGTCCAACAGGTCGAAGCCGAGCAAGCGTCCGCCCGGTCGTAGCACGCGTACGGCTTCGGCGAGCGCCTTCTCCCAGTCGATTACGTGGTGCAGCATGATGAACGACACCACCCCGTCGAACGACTCGTCGGGGAACGGTAGCTGCGTGGCGTCCGCCTGCTTCAGCTCGACGCGATCACCGAATTCGCGGAGCCGTTCGCGAGCGACGTCGACCATCGAGTCGTCGTAGTCCGTCGCCGTCAGCCGGACGTCCGGGAAGCGCCGCAGCAGCTCGGCGGCCATGGCGCCGCTGCCGCTTCCGATCTCGAGGACGTCGCCCGACAGGTGCTCGCCTTGGAGAGCCCACGGCAGAACAACGCGCCGGGCGAGCCAGCGCCACGGAGCGCTGCGGCAGAAACCTTGCTCGAACGATGTCATCTCAGGCACGGCTCCCCACCTTCTCGGGCTCGCGGGCTCCCTTTGAAATGGTCGCCTCGATGTGTTCCGGCCTCAGGTCGAGGCGGCGCAGCGTCTGGGCGTTGAGCGCCACGATGATCGTCGACAAGCTCATCACCACGGCGGCCGACCACGGCGGCAGCATGACGCCGGCCCAGGCGAGTGCGCCGGCGGCGAGAGGGATTGCGATGATGTTGTACCCGGCTGCCCACGCCAGGTTCTGGATCATCTTGACGTAGCTCGCCCGCGAGAGCTCGATGACCCCGATCACGCCGCGGGGATCCGACGAGGCCAGGATCACGCCGGCGGACTCGATGGCGACGTCGGTCCCGGCGCCGATCGCGATCCCCACGTCGGCGCGGGCGAGAGCAGGAGCGTCGTTGACGCCGTCCCCCACCATCGCCACACCCAAGCCGCGGCCTTGCAGCTCGGCGACGGCCTTGTCCTTGTCTTCCGGCAGCACCTCGGCGAAGACCTCGTCGATGCCGAGCTGCTTCGCCACGGCGTCCGCAACCTGCTTTGCGTCCCCGGTGATCATGACGACCTTGACGCCGAGGGCGTGCAGGTCGTCGACGGCCTGCTTCGACTCGGGGCGGATCTCGTCCTCGAGGGCAAGGGCCCCGTACACCTGATCGTCTCGGACGACGTAGAGCACCGCCGCACCTCGCTGCTTCCATTCCTCGACGTGACGGGAGAGCTCGTCGGGCACGGTGAGGTTGCGCTCGCGCAGGAGGGCAGGTCCTCCCACGGCGACGCGTGTGCCGTCGACGGTGGCTTCGACGCCTCGCCCGGTGATTGAACGGAAGTCGCGCGCTGGCGGTAGGGGACGACCGGCGCGCTCGGCGGCGGCCACGATGGCTTTCGCGAGGGGGTGCTCGCTGTCCGACTCGACGGCGGCGGCCAGAGCGAGCAGGTCGTCCTCCGTCGCAACGCCGTTGTGGGAGCGGGCGAGGGCGACGCCGGTGACGACGTGGGCGCCCTTCGTGAGGGTTCCCGTCTTGTCGAAGAGCACGGCATCGATCCCCCGCATGCGCTCCAGCGCCATGCGGTCCTTCACGAGGATCCCCGTTCGGGCGGCGACGGCGGTCGACAGGGCAATGACGAGCGGGATCGCCAGCCCGAGCGCGTGCGGGCACGAGATGACGAGCACCGTGACGGTGTTCTCGACGGCGGCGCTGGAATCGCCGAGGAGCATCCAAACTGCGAATGTGACGATGCCGGCGGTGACGGCGACGTAGAAGAGGAAGGCCGCAGCCCGGTCGGCCAGCGCTTGCGCCCGTGAACGCGATTGCTGCGCTTCCGCGACGAGCCGCTGGATTCCGGCGAGGGCGGTGTCGTCACCGACCGCGTCGATACGGACGCGAACGGCCGAATCGGTCGCGATGGTCCCGGCCACGACGCGATCGCCGACCGTCTTCGGCACCGGCCGTGACTCACCCGTGATCATCGATTCGTCGAACTCGGCTTCGCCTTCGACGATCTCGCCGTCGGCAGGGACGCGCCCTCCCGGTCGGACGAGCGCGATGTCGCTAACGCGCAACTGGCTCAGCGGAACCGTCTCGATACCACCGTCGGGAGTCACGCGTTCCGCCTCGTCAGGGAGCAGCTCGGCCAGAGCCGCGAGCGCGCCTTGCGCTTGACCGACGGCCTTCATCTCCTGCCAGTGGCCCAGCAGCATGATGACGATCAGCAGAGCCAGCTCCCACCAGAAGTCGAGGTCGAGACTCCCGATGCCGAGGCTGGTCGCCAGGCTGGCCACGAACGCGACCGTGATCGCGAAGCCGATCAGCGTCATCATGCCCGGCTGACGCGCGCGCAGCTCCTCGTAGAGGCCGGTGAGGAACGGCCGGCCTCCGTAGAGGAAGACGATGATCCCGAACACGGGCGAGATCCAGGCCGTGCCGCTCGGCAGCGTGTAGCCGAGCAGGTCGGAGAACATCTGGCTGAACACGACGACCGGGATCGCCAGCACCAGGTTGCGCCAGAACAGGTGGCGAAACTCTTCCGCGTGTTCGGCGTGATCGCCGTGGCCGCCGTGATGGGCGCCGTGACTCATCGGACCAGCTTCCGGCGGGACGACCCGCGCTTCGGATGCTCGGCACCGGCGAGCTCGCTCAGGCGCAGGAGCTCGCGCAGGCAGTGCTCGAGCAACGGCTCGGGGAACGTGTCGGCCAGGCGGTAGTAGACGACGCGGCCGTCCTTGCGGGTCTGGACGAGCCCGGCGGTGCGCAGCATGCGCAACCCGTAGCTGGCCGCGTCCTCGGTGATGCCGAGCGCCAGCGCGAGGTCTCCGACGCAGAGCTCGTCGACGAGATCGAGGGCGTACAGCAGCCTGACTCGGACCGGATCGCCCAGCAGCGCCAGCAGGCCGGACAGGCGACCGGCGTCCTCCGCCCCGATGACACCGGCGCGGGCCCGCCGGACGCGAGCGGCGTCGACGGGGTGCTCGTGATCAGCCATGATCGCCATATCCGTACGGTAGCACGGATATGCGGAGATTCGAGGTGACGTGTGTCGCAGCCGGCCTTAGCGCTTGTACCGCAAAGCCTCCGCCATGGCGTCGGTGAGCTGATAGGCGCCCAACCGGGGCGCGAGCCTGACGACCGCGGCAGGAGCGCTGCGGCCGAAGACCTCCCCGACCCGGAGGGCCAGAGGAGCAACCATCACTTCGGCGCGATTTCGCTCGACCGCCAGGACAACGCTCCGACCCACGTCTTCGGGCGATCTGGTGCTGATGCCCATTGGTGGCGAAAGACCCGTGTCTGCCCACATCGCGGCGCCTCGTATCGGGCCCGGGTACACGATCGAGACCCCGACGCCCCGAGGAGCCAGCTCGCCGCGCAGTGACAGGCCGTAGCCGGCGAGAGCCGACTTCGTCGCGTTGTAGATCGCGAGCCCGGGCGTCGGGAAGGCGGCAGCCAGCGACGACACAAATACAACGTGACCGCAGCCGCGTCGGACCATGGCCGCGTGAAGTGGCTTGAGAGGACCATGGGCACACGAAGGTTGACTTCGAGCACGCGGTCGATCTCCTCGATGGAGAACGTCTCCACCTTCCCGCCGCCGGGCAGCGCGGCGTTCGAGACGAGCACATCAAGCTCGCGAACCGCATCGACGAGACGGGCTGTGTCGTCGCGGTTCGCGAGGTCGGCGACAATCGCTTCGGCGCCGAGCTCGCGCGCCAGTGTCCTCATGGACGTCCGCATGCCCGACGTCGACGGCATCAGTGCCACCCGCGAGCTGTCGCGGGTGGCGCCCGAGGCAAAAATTCTGATCCTCACGACCTTCGAGCAGGATGACTACGTCTTCGGCGCCCTACGCGCCGGCGCCTCCGGCTTCCTGATCAAGCGCACACGACCCGAGGAGCTGATCGCGGCGGTGCACTCGATCGCCGCCGGCGATTCGCTCCTCTCGCCGTCGGTCACCCGGCGCGTGATCGATCGCATGGCCCAGCAGCCGCCGCCCGACGTTGCGAATCAGACCAAGCTCGATGAGCTCACCCGCCGAGAGCGCGAGGTGCTCGAGCTCATCGCTCGGGGCTTATCGAACCGCGAGATCGCCGCCGCGCTCGTGGTCGAGGAATCGACCATCAGAACCCACGTGAAGCGGATCCTGATGAAGCTCGACCTTCGCGACCGGGTCCAGGCCGTGATCTTCGCCTACGAAACCGGCGTGAACCGCAGTGCTGCCCAGTAGCCTGCATTTGTGAGCGACGTTCGCCTTCCGCCCGAATTGCTGCCGTCGGACGGCCGCTTCGGGTCAGGGCCGTCGAAGGTGCGGAACGAAGCCGTGGCCGCGCTGGCGGCGGCGGCCCCGAGGTACCTCGGCACGAGCCACCGGCGCGGGGGCGTGAAGTCGGTCGTGCGGCGGATCCGCACCGGCATTGCCGAGCTGCTGAACCTGCCCGAGGGCTACGAGGTGCTGCTCGGCGTCGGCGGCACGACCGTCTTCTGGGACGCGGCGGTCTTCGGCCTCGTCGAGCGGCGCAGCGAGCACCTGAGCTTCGGCGAGTTCTCGGCCAAGTTCGCGGCGGCCGCCACCGGCGCGCCGCATCTCGAGGAGCCCCAGGTCATCGAGTCGCCTGCCGGCACGCATCCTGAGCTACGCGCCGATCCAGACGTCGACGCGTACGCCTTCCCGCACAACGAGACGTCCACGGGCGTGATGATGGACGTACAGCGCCCTGACGGCGTCGAGGCCGAACGCGGGCTCGTCCTCGTCGACGCCACGTCGGGCGCCGGCGGGCTACGGGTCGACCCCGGGCAGTTCGACGTCTACTACTTCTCTCCTCAGAAGAGCTTCGGCAGCGAGGGTGGCCTGTGGCTCGCCTGCTGCTCACCGTCGGCGATCGAGCGCATCGAACGGATCGGAGCATCGGGTCGTTGGATCCCGCCGTCGATCAGCCTGCCGATCGCGCTCGAGAACACGCGGCTCGACCAGACGTACAACACGCCCGCCCTGGCGACGCTCTTCCTCATCGCTGATCAGCTCGACTGGATGCTCGGGCACGGTGGGCTGGAGTGGTGCGCGTCGCGCTGCGACCGCTCGGCTGAGATCGTGTACGGCTGGGCCGAGGCCCACGAACACGCAACGCCGTTCGTCGCCAAGCCCGACGAACGCAGCCGCGTGACCGCGACCATCGACTTCGACGAGTCGGTCGACGCCGGCTGGCTGGCGGGGCAACTGCGGGCGAACGGCATCGTCGACACGGAGTCGTACCGCAAGCTCGGCCGGAACCAGCTCCGCATCGCGATGTTCCCTGCCATCGAGCCCGACGACCTCGCCGTCCTCACTACGGCGATCGATTATCTGATCGAGCGCCAGCCGTAACCCCGCGTCCCGGGAGGTAGCGCTCGGAGTCGGCAGTGAAGCGCTGCAAGCATCCCATGGAGCAGAACAAAAGCTCTTGGCCTCCCCAACGAAGCCGGCCGGCCGCATCACCCGAATCAAGCTCCATTCCGCACACCGGGTCGACCGCTCGTCTCGGTTGCGCGCCACGGCGTCGGACGCGGAGTACCTCGACTTCCTCGATCAGCCCCTTGAGTCGACGGGATCCAAGCGCCACGAAGTCGGAACCGGCATCCATATGGGCTTCTAGTGCAACGTCCGCGGTGACCAATATCTCGTGAGAGCCAGCCGCGTCCGCGACCCGGGCCGCGATGTTGACGTTGATGCCGACGTAATCACCGTGTCGATACAGCACCGATCCGACATGGATCCCGACGCGCAGCGCGGGAAATCTCGTTTCGGTCGACGCACATTGGTCCACGTCCAACGCCCAATCGACTGCCGATGCGGCGCTCGGGAAGATGACCATGAACGCGTCCCCGATCTGCTTCACGACGGTACCGGCATGGCGACTTGCTGCACTGCGCACAAGATTCGAGAAGCGGTCGAGCACCTGCGCCGCCGCGGTGTCCCCCATGGCCTGGCTCAGCGGCGTGAAGCTCGACAGATCCACGAACGCGACAGCGAGGCGGAGTTTTCCGGGCTCCTTGCCCGCCTCGAGATCTTCCGCTAGGTGCAACACGAGGTCTTCGCGCAGCGCTCGCTCCCACCCTTTGCGATGGAAGTACAAGACTGTTGGCTCTACGAGTTCTCAGCAACTGGTCATTCACTTCTTGCTGGGCAGAGAGCAGCTCCTCACCGTTGAGGCCCTGCTCACGTTGGCGTTCATGCACGTAGAAGTGAAAGAGTCGGGCTTCAGCTTCGGCCACCCGGTTCAGCGAGTCGGTAAGTACGCGCGCGAGTTGGACGATCGCTTCCTCGGGGAAGCCGGCTGCAAGGGCCGTCTGGATCGAGCGCAACGCTGCAACGTCCTCTTCGTATAGGAACTCCTGTTCGTCAAGGCCCACGACCGCACCGACTCGGGTCACGATTGCCGGATCGATTCCCATCTGAGCAGCGGCGTCGTCGAAGGCGTACGTCGCTCGAGGCCCTTCGGGCGTCAGCAGCGACAGGTATTGGCCCAGGAGGTCTCCTTGCTCAGCTTGCGCGTCGGCGAGAGCCTCGGGGCTGATCCCTCGGCTAGCCGCAAACTGGATGAGACGCACTCGTTCGAGAGACTCACGGGGCAACTGGTCAGCGTTCGCGCCTGGCAAGAGACCGAGCGAGTGCCAGTGGCGGAGGCGCTCCCGCGATTCGCCCGTGGCTTGCCCGAGATCTTGCAACGACAAGGCGTCCATCGAACGAGTCCCCACCGTAGGCGTGCAGCGCTCGGCGTTGCTGCTCGATACCCTAAGGGGTATCGGCAAGGTGTCGAGGCTGTGGAGGCGACCATGCCCGGGTACGACCAGCGGAAGGACGAGCTACGCAGGCGACTACGCCGCATCGAGGGCCAGGTGCGAGGCCTCGAACGGCTGGTCGACGCCGACACCTACTGCATCGACGTGCTCACTCAGGTCTCGGCGGCGACGCGCGCGCTCCAAGCCGTGGCGGTCGAGCTCCTCGAGGACCATCTCAGCCACTGCGTCCGTGACGCGCTGTCATCCGGCGGGAAGAGCGCCGATGACAAGGTCGCCGAAGCCACCGCTGCCATCGCAAGGCTCGTGCGCGTGTAGTCGCACTGCACCCGCGATCTCATGCTGCCAATGACACCCGAGAACGTGGCGATTGGGCGGATCATCGCTGGATCCTTGTACGTCGTATTTCCTCGCCCGCTCGTGCGGGCATGGACGGGAACTGACGACCGGCGCATCAATCCGCTCGGGCGCGCCATTGGTGTGCGCGATCTCGCCCTCGGCCTCGGCGCGCTGATCGCGCTCCGCCGTGACGCCCCCGCTCGTGGCTGGTTCGAGGCTGCCGTCGTCTCCGACGCAGTCGACGCAGTGGCCACCCTGCTCGCTTTCAGGCACCTTCCGCGTATGAGCCGATGGTTGATTCTGGCGGCCGCAACCACAGGAGCTTCGGCGAGTTATTTGGCGGTCAGGCAACAAACGGCGCGAGGCGTGTGACGATCGGTCATAGCCGAGCACATCCTTCGAACTTCTGCATGCGCGGCGAACGGGAAAGGATTTCCCACTCCTGATCAGCGGCCCACTCACTGAACGTGTGCCACTGCACATGGGGATAGCGGCGCCGAAGCGCGGGAATCTCGACGTCGAAGCCCACTCGATCCAGCCACTCGAAGAGAACTTGTAGCCCTCCGCTCGGCGCGAGCTCGCGCACCTCGAGCTCGCGTCCCGACACCGCGGAGACGAAACGAGCCGCCTCGAGCGCAGTCACCGAGTCGGAAGCAAGCTCGACGCGCTCGCCAAGGAAGTCGTCGGGATGCTCGAGTGTGTGTACTGCGAAGGCGGCGATGTCGATGACCGGCACCTGTTGGACTGATCGGTTCTCTGGCAGGAACGCCGGAAAGAAGCCGGCCTCGAGCGCCGAGACGTTCCAGGGATTGAACAGATTCTCCATGAGATACACGGGCGCGAGGATCGTGGATGGCACCCGACGCGCGTTGAGGTGCTTCTCGACTTCGCTCTTGCTCTCGAAGACCGGGACGTTGGTGCGTCGATCGGCGCCTGCTCCGGAGCTGTAGACGAGTTGGCTCACCCCTACCGCGCTCAGCGCGTCGGCGAGATTGCGCCCGTGTCGGACCTCCCCCGCCGGCCCCGCCTGATGGGCGGTGCCGCTCGCGAACACGGCATCGACGCCATGGGCCGCGGCTTCGAGGCTCGCTCGGTCCTCGAAGTCGCATGCCACGAGCTCGGCGCCCAGCGCGGCGAGCTGCCGAGCAGCGGGCGATCCCGGGTCGCGCGTCCCGGCGCGTACTCGATGACCACGGTCGAGGAGGAGCTGTGCGACGGGCCGGAATCGCCCGGTGGCGCCGAGGACCAGAACGGCAAGCGACATGCACGCTTCCTCCCTGAGGGGATACCCCCCTAGGGTATGAGCGCCGAGAATGGAGCGCAACCCCACGTACCTTGGTATCGCTGCCTGCGACGTCGTCGACGCGACGACGCCACAATGACGATCGTGACACCGCAGCTCCCTGACGGGCTGGTGGCTATCGTGAAGCGTGAGTGCCCGACGTGTCGGGTGGTCGCGCCGGTGCTCGGAGATCTAGCGGACGGCGACGTCCCGCTCACCGTGTACACGCAGGACGACCCGACGTTTCCGGACGCGGTGAAGGTCGTCGACGACACCGACCTCCAGGTCTCGTTCGCGCTCGACGTCGAGACCGTCCCGACATTGCTCCGCGTCGAGGGGGGTGCGATCGTCGCCCGCACCGAGGGCTGGCTGCGGTCCGAGTGGGAGGCGCTCACCGGCCGGGCGCCGCTCGGCTCGGGCCTGCCCGAGTACCGGCCCGGGTGCGGCTCCCGCACGCTCGACCCCGACGTCGCCGCCGCCCGCGCCACCGCGACCGGCGCGGCACGTCTGCGGTCACGTCGTATCGAGATCGGCGACCAGGAAGACGACGTCGAAGCGTCGCTCGAGCGAGGCTGGAGCGACGGTCTCCCGGTCGTGCCGCCCACTCCCGAACGTGTCGCCCGCATGCTGACCGGTACGACGCGGGAGGCCGATGAGGTCGTCGCGGTCGTGCCGCCCGACCTCGTCGAGTGCACGGTCGAGAAGGTCGCCACCAACGCCGTGATGGCGGGCTGCAAGCCCGAGTACCTCCCGATCGTGCTGGCGACGATCGAGGCCGCGTGCACCGACAAGTTCAACATGCACGGCTTGCTCGCGACGACGTACTTCTCGGGCCCGGTCGTGATCGTGAACGGTCCGATCGCGCGCGCAATCGGAATGAACTCGGGCGTCAACGCGCTCGGCCAGGGCAACCGCGCCAACGCCACTATCGGTCGTGCGTTGCAGCTCGTCGTGCGCAACGTCGGCGGCGGCCGGCCCGGTGAGGTCGACCGGGCAACGCTCGGGAATCCCGGTAAGTACACGTTCTGCTTCGCCGAAGACGATGCGGGCTCACCGTGGGAGCCGCTGCACGTCGAGCGCGGTCTCGATCCGGGCGCCTCGGCGGTCACACTGTTCGCCGGCGACGGCGTCCGCGGTGTCGTCGATCAGCTCAGCCGCACCCCGGAGTCGTTGGCGCGCTCCCTCGCCGCGTGCCTGCGAGCCGTACCGCACCCGAAGCTCGCGCTCGGCTTCGACGCCGTGCTCGTCATCACGCCCGAGCACGCGCGCGTGTTCCGCGACGCCGGCTGGTCGAAGGCGCGCGTGCGCGACGAGCTCCTCGCAAACCTCCAGCTCGACGGCGACGCCGTCGTTCGGGGCGCGGATGGCATCGCCGAGGGCCTGCCCGAGACGCTCTCCGGCGCCACCGTTCCCAAGTTCCCCGACACCGGCTTGCTGATCGTCCACGCCGGCGGCGGCGCCGGCTTGTTTTCGGCCATCATTGGCGGTTGGATCAACGGGCCCGGCGGCAGCCAGCCCGTCACCCGGGAGGTGAGGCCGTGAGCGCTCCCCGTGTGCTGCTCGACCCGACCGGCGAGCGGGCCGCGCCGACCCGGGAGGCGGCGCCGCGACCGGCGTCGCTCGATGGACGGACCGTTGGGCTTCTCGACATCTCCAAGCCGCGCGGCAACGTGTTCCTCGACCGGGTCGAGGAGCAGCTCACGGGCCGGGGCCTGCAGGTGCAGCGTTTCGCCAAACCGACGTTTGCGAAGCCGGCTCCGATCGACCTGCGCCACGAGATCGGAACAAAGTGCGACGTCGTCATCGAGGCGCTCGCCGATTGAGGCTCGTGCACGTCGTGCAGTGTGCACGACATCGTCAACCTGGAGAGCGGCGGTGTGCCGGGCGTGATGGTCGCGTCCACGGAGTTCGTCGACGCCGCTGCGGCTCAGGCTTCGGCGCTCGGCGCCGACCCGGCGCGGGTGTTCGTGGCTCATCCCATCCAGGACCGCACCGACGACGAGCTGCGCGCCCTCGCGGACGGCGCGATCGACGAGATCCTGCGTAGGCTCCTCGCCGATCGCTGACCCGGAGGACCGATCGCCCATGCTCTTCCTGCACGAGGTCCATCAGGTCGTGGGGGCGCGGGAAGAGGAGTTCGAGGCCGCCTACCGCGACGGCTGGATGCCAGCGCTCACCGAGGGAGACGACGCCCGACTCCTCTACTTCCTCCACCACGCGCACGGCACCGGACGCGCGTACAACGTGGTGACGCTCACCGCCGTGCGCGACGGCGCCGCCTGGGAACGGCTCACTTCCCGGCTTCACGACGGCGACCTCCAGCCGTGGGCCCGCGACGTCGACCAGCTGCGCCATGGAGTACGCGCGAAGGCGCTGGTGCCGGTGCCCTGGTCGCCGTTGCAGGACGTCGAGCTGTCGTCAGTGCCGGCGAGCGGCCACCACGAGCTCACCCTGTTCATGGAGGACACCGCCTGGCCGCACGAAGGGATGCTCGACGAGTACCTCGAGGCCGCCCGCACGCACTACGCGCCCATGCTGGATGAGGGCCGGCGCACCGGTCGCTCGCTGCTCGAGCTCCAAGCCGTCCTGCGCCCCGCATGGGGCACCGGGCGCTGGCGCGAGGTCGTGCTCTGGCAGAAGGTCGTCGAGCCGAAGGGCATCACGGCGCTCGTGTCCACGGAGGTGCCGCCCGAGTTCCGGGCGCCCGGCACGTGGATGCACGACGCGCTCGAGGTGCGCGACGACTGGGAGAGCAAGCTGCTGCGCACAACCGGCTGGTCGCCGTACTACTGAAGGGCCGGGACGCGCCGAGGCCCGCGCTCAGCGCGGGCCCCGAAACGATCTGGCTCTACCGAAGGCCGCTAGTCCTTGACCTCGGTGTTGGCGAGCTGCTTCCTCGACGCCGCGTCGGGCGTGGCGTTGATGTCGCCGATCTTGCCACCGAGGTCCGGGTTCTCGGCGCTGAACACACCCCACGAGCTCGGCCAGGCATCGGCAACCCACGCGTGCATCATCCACAGGTTGTGCAACGCCTGCTTCTTGCCGCCGCGTGCGGCGCACTGGGCATCGCTCGTGCTCTCGGCGCCGACGACGACCCCGCCCTTCAGGCACAGGCCGCCGTTGCTGTCGTGCTTGTGCCACGGGTCGTTGGGCCCTGCGAAGCCTTCCGGCGCTTTCTTGGGGTCGGTGAGGACCGAGTAGCTCAGGCCCACGATCTTCGAGTCCGGGTTGGTGCCGTCGTAGAGCAGCATCGACGGCTTGGCCGGGTCGAACCCGCCGATCATGTTGCTGAACTTGATGTAGTGGGCGCCGATGCACGGCACGTACCCGGTCACCATGTGGTACCCGTCGGCCTCGGCGTCGGCGACCGTCGAGTACTGCAGCGTGACCGCGTGTGCGATGTCGAGCTGCTGACCGAGCTGGTCTCGGGTGGCCCGGTCGGCGATGGACTTCCACTCCGTCGGCCCCCGGTGCCCGTGGCCACCGGCGCTCGAGATCTGGCCGGCGGAGGCGGGCGGGCCTGACTGCTCGCACGGCGTATTGCCCCGAGCTGCGTTGCTGACGACGGCGTCGTGGTGCCCGCCGGTGCGGACATCCGCTGCGCCATGGCTGTGGCCGGCCGCCTCGTCGGAGCCGCTGCCGTGGTGATCCGACGCGAACGAGGGTGTCAGCGCGACGGTCGAGATCACGGCCACCGCCAACCCGGTGACACCGAGGCCGCTGATGGCGAATGACGGACGCACGGAACGTTGCGCGAGCGCCGGCCGCACGAGCACCGCGAGCGACAACACCACGATGCCGCCCTCGAAAGCCGTGGAGAGAGCGTCGGCCAGGCTGACCGATTCGGGCGTCCACGCGTCGGGCCCGACGGGCACACCCCAGATACGTGACAGTGCCCACACGCCGACGATCCCCGCGTTCAGGAGCACGCCGGCGGTGAGCAACCGCCGGGTCGGTCGCAGGATCACGGCCACCGCCCAGGACAACTGGAGCCAGGCGACGACGGCAAAGAACGTGCCGTGGATCCACGAGACGTCGTAGTGCCCGCCGCTGACCGCGAAGTGAATCACCCCCGCAGCCAATGACAGTCCCGCCAGTAGCCAGCGCAGATACCGACCGACGGTGCGCTCGTTCGTGGTCATGCAACGCCCCCCTCTCCGGGACCGCAACATTCACAGAGGGTGCAAGTACTCCGGGCAGTTTGCGTCGGGCGTCACCTTCCGTCAAGTCACTGCGACGGCGGGAGACGCGATCGGGGCCCGCGCGGTGCGCGGACCCCGAGAGAAAGAACGTCGGATCAGTTGACGGCTAGTTGTTCTCTTTGGCCTTCTTCTCCGCGATCGCCTTCGCCCGCGCCGCCTTGACCTCGTCGGGCAAGGCGTTCATGTTGCCGATGACCCCACCGAGGTCGGGGTGCTCGGAGCTGAAGAGACCCCAGCGGCTCTCCCAACCCGGGACGTTCCACATGTGGGTCATCCAGAGGTTGCCGAGCTCGGTCATCTTTCCGCCGCGAGCCGCGCACTCGGCCTCGGTCGTGGTCTCGTCACCGAGCACGCCTCCGGCACCGAGGCAGAGTTGCTCGTGCACGTGCCACGGGTCATTGGGTCCGGCGAAGCCGTCCGGCTGAGAGCCGTTGAACTGGAGGTAGCTCAGACCGACGATCTTGCTGTCAGGGTTCGTGCCGTCGTACAGGGCGATCTCGGGCTCGGCGGGGTCGAACGGGTTGATGAGGGCGCCGAACTTGATGTAGTGGGCCGCGATGCAGGGGACGTACGGGGTAATCCGGTGGTACCCGTCGCGCTCTGCGTCCGCAACCGTCGGGTGCGCGGCGACGAAGGCGTTCGACGCCGCGACCTGCGTGGCGAGCGTCTCACGGGTCGGCGCGTCCATGGGCTGGAAGGGGACCGGCCCGCGGTGACCGTGGCCGCTATTCCCGGCGTTCGCGACCCCCGCCTGCTCGCACGCCGACTTGCCGTCGGCCTGGATGACGGCGTCGGTGTGCCCACCGGCGTGGCCGTCGGCCGTGGCGGCGTGCGACTTTCCGGCCTTGGCGGCCGTCGCGCCGTGGCTGTGCCCGGCTGCCTCCTCGCCGCCGTGCCCGTGGTGATCGGACGCGAACGACGGCGTGAGGGCGACTGTCGAGATCACTGCCACCGCCAACCCGGTTACACCGAGCCCGCTGATCGCGAACGACGGGCGCACCCGATGCTGCGCCAGCGCCGGCCGCACCAGCACGGCGAGCGACAGCATCACGATGCCGGCCTCGAAGCCCGACGAGAGAGCGTCGGCCAAGCTCACCGGCTCGGGCGTCCAGGCCTCGGGGCCGATCGGGACACCCCAGACGCGCGACATGACCCAGACGCCGACGATCCCGGCGTTCAGGACGACGCCGGCGGCGAGTAGCCGCCGGGTCGGGCGCAAGACCACTCCCGCCGCCCAGGCCAGCTGCGACCACGCGACGACGGCGAAGAAGGCGCCGTGGGTCCAGCCGACATCGAAGTGTCCCCCGCTCACCGCAAAGTGGATGACCCCCGCCCCGGCAGACAGGGCCGCCAGCAGCCAGCGCAGGTACCGGCCGACGGTTCGCTCGTTGGTGGTCATGGAAGCGCCCCCAAAATCCATACCCAGAAGATTCACACGGCGTGCAAGTTCAGTTTGCGTGTTTCGTCACGGTTCCGTCAAGCGGAGCCTGCCCGCAAATAGAGTTGGAAATACTTCGACAGGCTAACTAGTTTGTCCCTGTGGAGATGGCACGCACACGAACGGGTACACCAGGAAAGCAGCACACGGTTCCGAAACCGGCCCTCCCCGCCCGGCTGCGACTGGCGATCACCCGCCTCGCCCGGCGGCTCCGCCAGCAGGGCGAAACCACGGCGTCGCCGACCCAGCTCGCCGTGCTGGCGACGGTCGAGCGGGACGGGCCCATCACCTTGGGCACACTCGCCGCCGTCGAGCGTGTGCAGCCGCCCACGATCACCGCCGCCGTCGGCCGGCTCGAGCAGCGGGGCCTCGTGCAGCGCCTGACCGATCCGGACGACCGGCGCGTCGCCCGGGTCGAGATCACGCCCGAAGGGCGCCGGCTCCTCGAACAGAGCCGCTCCCGCAAGACCGCGTACCTCGAACGGAGGCTGGCGACGCTCACAGCAGACGAGCGAATCACGCTCGAACGCGCCGCCGGGATCCTCGAGCGGCTCCTCGAAGAGGACGCCGGCGACGCGGCTGCACCGCGGAGCCGGCCATGACGCGTTTGCGGCGCGCCACCCGATACACGTTCCGGGCCATGAGCGTGCGGAACTACCGCCTCTACTTCGTCGGTCAGCTGATCTCGACAACCGGGACGTGGATGCAGTCGATCGCGCAGGCGTGGCTCGTGCTCCAGCTCACGGGCAGTGGCGTCGCGCTCGGAATAACCACCGCGCTGCAGTTCACGCCCATGCTGCTGGCGGGGGCGTGGGGCGGCGTCGTGGCCGACCGCGTCGACAAGCGGCGACTGCTCGTCTGCACTCAACTGGCTGCCGGTCTGCTCGCGCTCGTCCTCGGGCTCGTGACCGTGCTCGGCGTCGTGCAGCTCTGGATGATCTACGCCCTGGCGCTGGCGCTCGGGGCGGTGTTCGCGATCGACAATCCCACGCGGCGCGCCTTCGTCGGCGAGATGGTCGGCACCGAGCACCTCAGCAATGCAGTGAGCTTGAGCAGCGCGATGTTCACCGGGGCTCGCGTCGTCGGCCCGGCGATCGCGGGTCTCCTCATCGCGCGCGCAGGGGTCTCGTGGTGCTTCTTCGCCAACGGGCTGTCCTACGGGGCGGCAGTGGCGGCCTTCGTCGTGATGCGCCGGGACGAGTTCTTCGCCGTCGAGCCCGTGCCGAAGCGAAAGGGTCAGCTCCGCGAGGGCCTCCGCTACGCCTGGTCGACGCCCGCCCTGCGGCTGCCGCTCGTTCTCACGGCCGTGATCGGCACCTTGGCCTGGAACTTCCAGGTCGTGCTGCCCCTCCTCGCCAAGCAGACCTTCGGCGGCGACGCGGGCACGTTCGGGGCCATGTACGCGCTGATGAGCGTGGGCTCGGTCGTCGGCGCGCTCGTGACCGCTCACGAGGCCCGGGCGACGCGCCGCTTCCTTCTCGGGTCCGCGCTGGTATTCGGTGTCGTGCTGGTCTTCGCTGCCGCCGCGCCGACGCTCGCGGTCGAGATGGTCGTCCTG
This sequence comes from Acidimicrobiia bacterium, assembly GCA_035637335.1. Classification (GTDB taxonomy): domain Bacteria; phylum Actinomycetota; class Acidimicrobiia; order IMCC26256; family JACDBD01; genus JALZAA01. The sequence goes on along the minus strand of DASPXI010000072.1, from coordinate 1,190 downwards.
GTCGCCGTGGGCGCCGCCGGTATCGGCTTCACCGCCATGGCGAACGGCGTTCTCCAAACCGAGTGCGCGCCGGAGATGCGCGGGCGCGTGATGGCGCTGTTCTCGGTGGCGTTCCTCGGCAGCACGCCGATCGGTGGGCCGATCGTCGGGTGGGTGTCGGAGCAGCTGGGGCCGCGCGCCGGCCTGTGGCTCGGTGGTCTCGCGACCCTCGCCGTCACCGCCGCCGTGATCAGCAGCATCCGCCGCCATCGCGACGTGCAATCCCCGGCGTTGGCGTCCTAGCGCCGAGCAGCAACTCCACCGGCCGAGGGCGACGGCGCGGGCGGCGGCGTACCGATCGAGGCGTTCGTGGTCGGAACCGGTGCGCGGGCGAGGTGCACGAGCTGCGGCGCGAGCCAGCTTGCCGCCAGGTCGGCCCCTCGTCCGAGAGGTGCATCTTGTCGAACCGCCGCACCGTCAGGCCGTTGATGCGGTCGGTCCACTTGCCTTCGGGGCAGAGGAACCGGTTGAAGTCGATAATCGTCGTGGTCGCGGGATTGCGCGTCGCGACCGCGCGCAGGTTGTCGTTCCAGCGGTTGACCCAGGTCGGGTTGTACGAGGAGCGGTCGATCCGGACCTGCCGGGGCCAGCCGATCACGTGGTACGGCGTCGTCAGCGCCACGACGCGGGCGCCACTCGCCGACAGGACCGTGATCGCCTCCTGGAGCTCGTTGCGCGTGAGCAGGTCGCCCTCGGGCGTGTCGAACGCGATCTCGTGTCCGTCGATCTTGCGGTCGAAGGCGTCGTCGGTTCCGAGGAGCATCACGACGACGTCGGGGTTGAACTGGATGACCTGGAGCGGCCAGCGTACTCGCCACCCTGGTGTGCACTCCCTGCGGGACGGCTCCCAGCCCCACACGCGCTGCTCTCCGACGTCCTGGGTGATGCCACAACCGTCCACCGCCGCGTTCCAGACCGTCAGGCCCTGGGCGGGCCCGGCGCGTTCGAGGCCGGGGGCCATGCTGTTGGCGACGGAGTCACCGACGACCATGACACGCACGGGGCCGGTCTCTCCCGACGGTGCGGTGGGAGCCACGGGCGGCGCCCCGATGTCGGCGGCGGCGACGTCCGAGATGGGGGTCGCGGCGCCGCCCGTCGTCAGGACCATCGCAATGGCGACCGCGCCCGCCGTCGCCGGTGTCAGGAGCCGA
>DASPXI010000071.1:0-33738 GCA_035637335.1 Acidimicrobiia bacterium | reverse complement strand
TCGTCGAGCAGCGCTCGGCGCAGCACACCGGGTGAGTGCACCGACAAGATGCCAAGCGCGAGCTTCGGTCCCACGCCGCTGGCCCCGATGAGGACCTCGAACGTGTCGCGCTCGTCACGGGTCGGGAAGCCGTACAGCGTCATGGCGTCTTCACGGGCGTGAAGGTGAGTGAACAGGAAGGCGGCGGAGCCCGGCTCGAGCCCGGGGATGGCGCTGAGCGGAACCAGCACGCGATAGCCGACGCCGCTCGCCTCGACGAGCACCTCGCCGCCGGCGATGCGCTCGATCACCTCGCCCCGCACGGATCCGATCACCGATCTCCCTCCTTTGCGACCGCGGCCGCCACGGCCCGGGACAAGCCGTCGACGACGGGCGCCTGCTCGCCGGCCGCGGTGCGCAGCCCGGCCGAGCCGAGGTGGCAGACGCACAAAGCGAGCGCGTCGGCGGCGTCGGCGGGCCGCGGCGCCTGAGCCAGCCCGAGCAGGCGCGCCACCATCAGCTGCACCTGCACCTTGTCGGCCCGGCCGTCGCCGGTGACGGCGAGCTTCACCTCGTTGGGGCTGTAGTGGAACACCGGCACCCGGGCCCGGCCCGCGACCGCCAGCGCGAGCCCGCTGGCCTGGCCGACCGCCATCGCCGTGCGCGTGTTGGCCTGGAACAGGACGCGCTCCACGGCCAGGGCCGAGGGCCGCAGGTCGCGCACCAACCGGTCGAGCTCGACGGCGAGGAGCGCCAGTCGTTCCGGCAGCGGCGCCGAGCGGGGGGTCCGGATGACCCCGTAATCCGGTGCGTCGAGGGCGCCTCCCCGACGGGGGGCGACGGCGCCGTACCCGCAGCGCGAGACGCCCGGGTCGATGCCCAACACCGGCCCCTCCGGATCGAACACGGGTTCGACCCTACCGGCGCGCTTGACCGGGGTGGTGGATCTCGCGCTGGTGGTTCAGCGCAGCAAGAGGACCAGCACCACGACCACGATCACGACGATCGCCAGCGCGACCGGGATCACTCGCTTGAGCACCGGCGCGCCCGCGGCGCGCAGGAGGTCGACGGGTTCCGCCTCGGGAGCGTCGATCGTGCGGGCAGTCGGGCTCGGCGCGTTCTCTCTCGCCGGAGGCGCCTCCGTCGACGTCGGCCCGTTCTCCGGACCCGAGAGAATGTCGCGCTCGAGGCAGGCGACGAACTGGTCGAGCAGCTTGCCGGAGACGTCTGCGATCACGCCCCGCCCGAACTGTGACACCTTGCCGGTGATCGCGACATCGCTGTCGATGGTCACTCGCGTCCCGTCAGCGTCGGGTTGCAGGTTCGCCGTGACCGTCGCCGATGCATTCCCCTGACCCCGGGTGTCACGGCCTTCGGCGCGAATGACGGCGTGATGGTTCGTCTCGTCGGCTTCGGTGATTCGCGCCGCCCCCTTGTACTGCGCGGTGATGGGACCGACCTTTACCTTCACGATCCCCCGATACTCGTCGCCCTCGACTTCCTGCAGCTGCGCGCCGGGCATGCACGGCGCGATGCGCTCGACGTCGAGCAGAACACGCCACGCTTGCTCCACCGGCACATCGACCCGGAACTCGTTCTCCAGCTTCATGTCGCCTCCAACCGCCGTTCGGCCTCGCGCAGGTCGTCGAGCGTATCGACGTCGTTCGGGTCGCCGGTGTCCGTGCAGTCGACCTCGACGACGTCATGATCATCCATCAGGGCGCGGGCGCCAACGTCGCCATCCAGGCGTCGGGCCTCGGCCCAGAGGGATCGGGCCAGGAGCACCGGGTTGCCGCGCTTCCCGCGGTACGTCGCCACTGCCAGCGTCGCGCCGCCTTGGTACGCGTCCGCGAGCCGGCGGTAAGCGTCAGCGCCCACGAGCGGTTGGTCGGCGAGGCCGACGCACACCGCGCCCACTCGCGCCCACGGCTCGAGGGCTTCGAGCGCGGTGCGCAGGGATCGCGAGATGCCCTGTCGCCACCGCCGCGAGCGCACGACGACCACGCCCTCGGGCGCAGCCCGCGTCACCGCTCCCCCACGGTGTCCGACCACGAGGACGACCGGACGCAGCCGGCTGGCAGTCGCGGCGTCGAGCGCCCAGGACACGAGCGGGCGACCGCGCAGCTCGACCAGCGGCTTCGGTACCTCAGACGCCAGGCGGGAGCCCCGACCGGCGGCCAGCACCGCGACCGCAACGTCGGACTCGTTCGCTACTCCCGTCAAGCTGACGCGGCCTCGAGCGCGCGGCGGACGAGAACGCGCCCGAGATGCTCGCGATAGTCGGGTGTGGCGTTGAGGTCGCCGGGCGGTTCCGTGCCCTCTGCAGCCCGCTGGGCCGCCTCCGCCGGCGACGCTCCCTGCGCCAAGGACTCCTCGACGCCCGTCGCGCGCAGTGGCGTGCCGCCCATGTTGACGAGCGCCACGCGCGTCCCACCGTTGCGCACCGCCGTTGCGCCCACGATGGCCCAGTCCTGGGCGCGGCGTTGGAACTTCTGATACGAGAAGCCGGCACCCGGCAACTTCGGCACCTGTATCTCGGTGAGGAGCTCGTCAGGCTCGAGGGCAGTCTCGAGGAACCCGTGAAAGAACTCGCGTACTGGGACAGTGCGCTCACCGCCCGGGCCGCGGACGACGAACGTGGCATCCAGCGCCAGCAACAGGGCGGGAAGGTCCGACGCCGGATCGCCGTGCGCGACAGAGCCGCCGATGGTGCCGCGGTGCCGTACCTTGCTGTCACCGACTTCGGCGGCCACGGCGCGCAGCGCGGCGCACTGATCAGCGAGGAGCTCGTTCGTCTCGAGGTCGCGATGTCTCGTCAGCGCGCCCACCGCGAGGTGTTCGCCCGCGTCACGGACGTACGAGAACTCGCGCACGCGACCGAGGTCGACGAGGATCGCCGGCGTCGCGAGCCGGAGCTTCATGAGCGGCAGCAGCGACATCCCACCCGCCAGGAGCTTGGCGTCATCGCCGTGCTCGCGCAGTGCCGCGACTGCCTCCTCCGCCGACCTCGCGCGCAGGTAGTCGAACGCCGCCGGGATCACCGGCGGCTCTCCGCCGCCGCCAGCACCGCCTCCACGATGTTGTGGTAGCCGGTGCAGCGGCACAGGTTTCCCTCGAGTCCGAGTCGGATGTCCCGCTCGGTCGGGTTCGGAATCTCATCCAGCAACGAGACCGTGGCCATGAGCATTCCTGCCGTGCAGAAGCCGCACTGCAGCGCGTGGTGCTCGTGGAACGCGGCCTGGACGGGATGGAATTCGTCGCCGGCTGCGAGGCCTTCGACGGTGGTGATCTCCGATCCGTCGGCCTGCACCGCGAGCATCGTGCACGACTTCACCGACTCGCCGTCGACGAGCACCGTGCACGCGCCGCACGACGACGTGTCGCAGCCGATCTTCGTGCCGGTGAGCCCGACGACCTCGCGCACGTACTGCACCAGCAGCAGGCGAGGCTCGACGTCGTGCTGGTGGGGCTTTCCGTTGACGGTTGCTTCGATCCGCACGGCCGCGGACTCTAACCCCTCCGACGCGGCTACCCGCTGCGGTCGGGACCGGCGCGCTCGATGTCGATCCGGACGAGGACGCGGCGCTCGCGCCCCATGGCGGCGCGGTACTCGTCCCAGTCCGGATGCTCGCCCGCAAGTGACCGGTAATAGTCGATCAGGAGCTCCATTGCCTCCGGCAGCGATACGATCTCGGCGCTCCCGTCGACCTGGATCCACTCGCCAAAGAACCCGTCGTTCAGGACGCACAACGAGACGCGGGGATCGCGGCGCAGGTTCTTCACCTTCATCGCGGTCTCGCGGGTGCTGACGGTGACGCGGCCGGCGGAGTCGAGCGCGCACAGGATGGGCGAGAGCTGCGGGTCACCGTTTGCCCGGCGCGTCGCCATGACGGCGCGGTGGTTCTCGCGTAGGAACTGCCGCGCCCTGTCGATGTCCATCGGATCGTTACGCGAGGACGGCCTGGAGCACGTCGTCGGGGATATCGAAGTTGGCGTACACGGCCTGGACGTCGTCGTGCTCCTCGAGAGCGTCGATCAGCCTCAACACGCCACGCGCCGCCGCCTCGTCGGTCAGCGGGACCGTCTGCGTCGGCAGCATCGTGAGATCGGCGCTCGTGAACGGGATCGACGCGGCCTCGAGGGCGCTGCGCACGGCGTGCAGGTCGGTCGGCGCCGTCGTGATCCGCCAGGTGTCGCCTTCGTCGACGATGTCCTCGGCGCCGGCGTCGAGCGCGGCCAGCATGAGGTCGTCCTCCGTCGCGTCTCGTTTCTCGATCAGGATCACGCCTTTGCGCTCGAACTGCCACGCCACCGCGCCCGGCTCGGCGAGTGACCCACCGTGGCGGACGAACATGTTCTTGACCTCCTGGCCCGTGCGGTTCCGGTTGTCGGTAACGGTTTCGACATACACGGCGACGCCGTTCGGCGCATACCCCTCGTAGCTCGCGGGCTCGTAGCGCACACCCTCGAGCTCGCCGGTGCCGCGTTTGATCGCGCGCTCGATCGTGTCCATCGGCACGGAGCTGTCGCGGGCCTTCTGCACCATCGTGCGCAGCGTCGGGTTGCCCTCTTGGTCGCCACCGCCCTCACGGGCCGCGACCTCGATCTGCTTGATCAGCTTGGCAAAGAGCTTTCCCCGCGCCTTGTCGGCCGCGCCCTTGCGGTGCTTGATCGAATGCCACTTCGAATGACCACTCATTGAGTTACCTCAGAAAGAAATCGTTGGTGGAGCCGCAGGTCGCCCGACAGCTCCGGATGGAACGTCGCGCCCCAGACACAGCCCTCGCGAACGAGCACCGGATGGCCCTCGTGTTCCGCGAGCACCTCCACGGCGGGGCTGATGCCCGCGATCACGGGGGCACGAATGAACACCCCAGGGAATCCGTCGTCGATCCCCTCGATCGCCAAGCGCGCCTCGAACGATTCGCGCTGCCGTCCGTACGCGTTGCGCGTCACCGTGCAGTCGAGCGCGCCCAGCGGCGACGGGTACCCGGCATTGCCCTCATCGCGGACATCGCGTGCCAGGAGAATCAGACCCGCGCAGGTCCCGAACACCGGCAACCCCTCCGTGAGCTCCGCACCAAGCGGCTCCCGCAGTCCCGACGTCTCGAGGAGCTTCGTGATCGTCGTCGACTCGCCGCCCGGCAGGAACAGCGCGTCGAGCCCGCCGAGCTGTTGGGGGACACGAACTTCGACCGCGTCGACGCCGAGCGCGTCGAGCACCTCACGATGCTCGCGAAACGCCCCCTGGAGCGCGAGAACCCCGGCCTTCATGACCTGGAGGGACCTGGTCGTGCGCCACCGTCACCAGCCTCGCTCGGCGAGCTTCACGTCGAGCTGGTCGATCTCCTCGCCGCGCATCGCTTCGCCGAGCCCACGAGAGACCTTGGCGACGATGGCCGCGTCGGCGTAGTGCGTCGTGGCCTCGACGATCGCCTTCGCCCGGGTGGCGGGATCGGTGCTCTTGAAGATGCCGCTGCCCACGAACACCGCTTGCGCGCCCAGCTGCATGACCAGCGCGGCATCTGCGGGGGTGGCGATGCCACCGGCGCAGAACAATGGAACCGGCAGCTCGCCTCTCTCTGCCACCTCGCGCACGAGCTCGACCGGTGCCCGGTGCTCCTTGGCCGCCGCGAACTGCTCGGCCGGGTCGGCCACGGTGAGCTTGCGGATGTCGCCGAGGATCGACCGCAGGTGGCGGACGGCCTCGACGATGTTGCCCGTCCCGGCCTCCCCCTTCGAGCGGATCATGCACGCGCCCTCGGAGATCCGGCGCAGGGCCTCGCCGAGGCTCGTCGCGCCGCACACGAACGGCACGGTAAACGCCCACTTGTCGACGTGGTGGGCCTCGTCAGCCGGGGTGAGCACCTCGCTCTCGTCGATGTAGTCGACACCGAGCGCCTCGAGCACCTGCGCCTCGGCGAAGTGGCCGATGCGGCACTTCGCCATCACCGGGATCGTGACGGCCTGCTGGATCGCCTCGATCATCCCCGGGTCGCTCATGCGAGCGACGCCGCCGTCACGCCGGATGTCGGCGGGGACGCGCTCGAGCGCCATCACCGAGACCGCTCCGGCGTCCTCGGCAATCTTCGCCTGCTCCGCCGTGACGACGTCCATGATCACGCCGCCGCGCAGCATCTCGGCCAGCCCGCGCTTGACCCGCGCCGTGCCGGTGCTGCGGTCGTCGGTCATGGGACAAGTGTAACGACGGCTGCCGGCCGCGCCTTCTGTTACTTCTTGGTCGTCGTCGCCGTCGACGGGGGCGGCGGCGCGGTGACGTCGACGGCCGAGCCCACCGGCAGGAGGTGCACCCACGTCCTGCCCGGGAGCAGCTTGATCGGCTTTCCGGCCGCGTCGACGTACTGGGCCGGCTGCTCCTTGGTCGGCCGCGTCCAGCGGCCTTTGACGACCTTGCCGCCGGTGAACACCCACACATCGCCCTGGCCCACCGTCACGCCCTCGGCGGTCGCGTTCCCCGCCCCGCCCTGGTACTCGGTGAACTGCACCACCACGTTTGTCGGCGCGACCTGATCGCCCGATGTCACGGTGAACGGCTTGTCGCCGTAGCTCCGCTTCCAGGTGCGTGTCGGCGCGTCGTAGGTGTACGTGGGGTCGAATCCCCGCGTGAACCCGATGTGCACGGCGATCGCGGGGTCACCGGGCGCGTTCTCCTTCGGGCCCAGGTACTGGAACAGCGCCCGCGGAGGTACGGGTTGGCCGCCCTTTCCGATGAGCTCCGCCGGCCGTCCGAAAAGGTTGTGGGGCGCGGGACGGCTGCGATCGCGGAACATGGCCGAGCCGGCGCCGGTCTCGTCGACGGCATTGACAGGCGCCTGCCGTATGAGCTCGACGTTGGGCGCGGCGCCACCCGAGTACGCGAACACGCCGCCGAGCGGCCAGACGATGTTGGGGTCGGTGGCCCGCACCGAGCGGATCGGGCCGACCGTGTCGGGCAGCGACGAGTTGTAGATGGCGAGGAAGCGCGTGATGAGCCCTTCCACGATCTCCTCGTAGACCACATCGGCGGCCTGGAGCCCGGCCTGGGGCCGCACACCCTTCTCGTCGGAGTTCTCGATCTTCACCGAGAGCGCAGGCCGCTTCAGGCTCTCGCCGCCCGGGTCCGCCACGCCGGTGAGCGGCGCGACCGGCGTCGCCTTCGACGCCTTCTTGGACTTGTCGCCGCCGCCTCCTCCGCCGCACGCGGCCACGACGAGCACGAGCGTGGCGACCAGAGCAGCGAGCAGCGTCGTACGTCGGCGCACTACATCTCCTTGAGGATCCGAATCCGCTCGTCGAGCGGTGGATGTGTGTCGAACGCCCGGTTCAACCACGATCCCTTCCGCTTGCCGGCTCCGTCCTCGCCGTCGCCGGCGTCGTCACCGCCCTGTCCGCGGTCCAGTGGGGACTCGATCCACATCTGGGCCGTCGCTCGCGTCGCGTGATGGACGACGGCCTTGTCGTCCTTGAGCTTCTCGAGCGCCGCGATCAGCCCGGGCGGGTAGCGAGTCAGCTGCACGCCGCTCGCGTCGGCGAGCAGCTCGCGGCGTCGGCTCACCGCGAACTGCATGAGCAGGGCGATGAAAGGCGCCAGGATGAGCAGGGCGAAGGCGAGGATGACGAGAATGATGCCGAGGTTGCCGCTGTCGGCCCGGTCGCGTCGATCACTTCCCCCGAACCACATGAACCGCAACCCGAGGTCAGATAGCAGCGCGATCGCCCCCACCGCCGTCACCGCCACGGTCGTGACGAGGATGTCGTAGTTCTTGACGTGCGACAGCTCGTGCGCAATGACACCCTCGAGCTCCACCCGGTTCATCTTCTCGAGCAGTCCCGTAGTGACGGCGAGGGCCGCGTGCTTCGGGTTGCGCCCGGTGGCGAACGCGTTGGGTGCGGGATCGTCGACCACGTAGAGCCGCGGCTTCGGCAGCCCGGCGGCGATGCACAGCCCCTCGACGAGGTTGTGGTAGCGCTGGTATTCGGGTCCTTCGGCGGGGCGGGCGCGACTGGCGGCCAACGCCACCCTGTCCGAGTAGAAGTACGAGCCCCATGCCATCGCGATCGCGAGCACGATCGCGAAGGCCACGCCCACCAGCCCGAATCCCAAGAGGAAGTTGAACGCCAGCGCCGCGCCGGCGATCAGGACGACGAAGAACAACAGGAGCAGGAACGTCCGCCGCTTGTTCTTGGCGATCTGCTCGTACACGTGCGCGCTCCTCTCGCGCCTTTCGCGCCGCTAACCGGAGCCGGGGGTCAACTGGGCGGGCCGATCAGAACTGGACCCGGACCGGTCCCGTCGCCTCGGGCTCGCCCTCGAAGTACTCGCGCTGCTCGAAGTTGAACATTCCCGCGATGACGTTCCGCGGGAAGGTCTGCAGCTTGTTGTTATACGAGAGCACCGAGTCGTTGTAGAACTGCCGGGCGTAGGCGACGCGGTCCTCCGTCGAGGTGAGCTCCTCCTGGAGCGACAGGAAGTTCTGGTTCGCCTTGAGGTCGGGGTACGCCTCGGCCACGGCGAACAGGCTCTTCAGCGCGCCGCTCAGGACGTTCTCGGCCTCCGCCTGTTGCGCCGGACCCTGGGCGTTGATGGCGTTCGCGCGAGCTTGCGTGACGTTCTCGAAGACCTGACGCTCGTGGGCGGCGTAGCCCTTGACCGTCTCGACCAGGTTCGGGATGAGGTCGTAGCGGCGCTTGAGCTGGACGTCGATCTGCGACCACGCATTGTCGATCCGGTTCCGCTGACGGACGAGGCCGTTGTAGATGAGGATGAGCGCGAGAACGAAGAGGACGACCAGCGCTATGACGACGATGACGACGATCACCTGACTGCTCCTGCGTCGGCGAGATCAGCGCGCACTCTACCGTCCGGCCTCGCCGGCGCCGCCTCGGCCTCGATCCACCCACTCCCGGAGACGATGCATCCCGCGGTCCAGGGCGGCCAGAAGGCTGGCGTGCAGCCGGGCGTTCGCCGCCGCCAGGACGGCGAGCCCGTGGGCCCGCGACGAGCCGACCGCGGGATGGTGGTCGAGCGGGCGGCCGTCGGCGCGGGTGACGAGCCCCCCGGCCTCGCGCACGATCAGCATCGCGGCGGCGATGTCGTACGGGAAGTTCGTGGTGATCGATCCTTCGCCGACGGCCAGGAACACGGGCTCCGTTGCCGGGCATTCGTCGACGATCCGGCGGCCGACGTCGACGTACGCGTCGAGTTGCCCGGTCACGAGGCGGGTCATGTTGAACGCGGCCGAGCCCAGATCGAAGTAGCCGCCGCTGAGGCTGCACCCGTCGACGAGCTCCTCGAGAACGACGCTCGTCGGCAGCAATGGCCGTCCGCGCGTCCCGGCGGTCCAGAACATGCGGCGGGGGTCCGTGTTCGCGGACAATCGCAGCGTGATCGCGTTCCCGGACGCGGTCTCGGCGTGCGCTCCCTGATCGCGCCCGGCCCAGAACCGCTGGCCCGTCTTGAGCTCGTGAACAACGCCGAACGAAACGTCGCCGAGCCGCGCGTCTTCGCTCGGCGGCACGACGGCGACCGACACGCAACAGGACTCGAGCCCGGCCGCTGCCGGTCGCGTGCCGTCAACCGGATCGATGAGGAACAGCGCCCGCGGATGCCCGTAGGTCACGAGCCCGCGGTCCTCCGAGTAGAAGCCGATGTCGCCGGCGTCGGCGAGCGTGTCCTCGACGACGCGTTCGGCGACCTCGTCGATGGCCAGCGTGGCGTCCCCGCCGGGAGCACGCCCCACGCGCTCGCGTGCGCGCTCGTCGCCGAGCAAGGGCGCCACGGCCTCCCGTACCCGAGCCGCGACCTCGAGGGCCAGCGGTTCCGGGTCGGTCACGAGGCCGCGACGTGGTGCTCGATGGCCGTCTCGTAGATGGCGAGGAATCGCTCGGCGAGGTGACGCATCGAGAACTCGGTGGCGCGTTGCTCCCCGCAGGCGACGAGCTCGGCGCGCCGCCCAGGATCGTCGAGCAGGCGGCGCAGCCCGTCGCGGAGGGCGCCGGGATCGTTCGGTTGCACGAGCAGCGCGTCGCGATCGGCCCGCGCGACGTTCCGGTACCCGTCGATGTCGGACGCGACCACTGCGGTGCTCGCCGCCATCGCTTCCAGCAGCACGATTCCGAACGACTCGCCGCCGACGGACGGCGCGCAGAACACGGTCGCACCCCGCAGTCGGCGGGCCTTCTCCTCTTCGGAGACGACGCCGATCCACTCGACGTTCGGAACGTCGCGCCCGCGGAGGCGTTCCGTGTCGGGGCCGTCGCTGGTCACCCACAGCACGGTGTCCCGATCGAGGTCCGCGAACGCGTCGAGCAGGACATCGAGGCCTTTTCGGGGCTCGTGACGACCGACGAACAGGATCGCGGGACGGCTCGCCGGCCACGGCGTGGCCTTGGCGAATTGGGGCACGTCGACGCCGTTGAACAGGAGCTGCGAGCTACAACCGAGTGACAGCTCGGACATCTCGGCGGCGCATTCCGACACGGCGGTGCGGATCGTGAGCCGGTTGATCCAACGCCGCAGCGGGGGCCGGAACGCGGCATACCAGGGATTGCGACCCGAGTACGACGCGTGGAAAGTGCCGACGACTGGCTCGTCCGCCGACATGAGCAGCGTCAGCGTCGGGCCCGGCACCAGCGGCTCGTGCAGGTGGATGACATCGGGCTCGATGACGCGACGCGCTTCGAGGGTGCGTCGAGCCACGTCTTTCCCCGACGCGACCGGGGCGATCGACCCGTTGGCCGAGAACTGTGTTGAGGGACCGACCGTGATGATTCCGGTCTCGGGGGGCGGCCCGTCGCACGGAGCGACCACGCGCGCGTCGACACCGAGCTCGCGGAGGTTATGGGCGAGCCCGAGCACCTGGTTCTGCACTCCGCCGAACATCGACAGCGAGTAGGGCGAGACGAGCAGGACGCGCATCAGAGCATCCCTGCGGCACCGTTTGAGCGGTCGCTCGGCCAGTTCGGTTGCATGAGGTGCCACTGCTCGGGGGCGGCGCGGATCAGCTCCTCGAAGCGATGGGCAAGCGCTTGGGTCACACGGGTGACGTCGTCGCGTAGTCGTCCCTCGCGCTGGCTCGGAAGGGGCGGCTGCACGACCGCATGGTGCCCTCCCCGGGGCCGGAAGTACACCGCCGTAGGCAGCAGCGGCGCGCCGGTGCGCAGCGCCAGCGTCGCCGGGCCACCCGGCAGTGTCGTCGTCTCGCCGAAGAACTCGACCTCGACTCCGTCGCCGGTGAGGTCACGGTCGCACACCAAGCAAACGGGTTGGTTGTGACGCAGAGCCCGCAGCACGATGTTGCCGGCGTCGGGACCGAGCTGCGCGACGGTCATGCCGAACGCACGGCGGGTGGAAACGAACCAGTCGAAGAGCTCGGGCGGTTCGACCGGCTCGACCACAACCGTCGGGGGCGAGCCCTGACCGGCCAGCCACGCCCCGGCGTACTCCCAGCCACCGACGTGGGGCAGAGCCAGGATCGCCCCCGAGCCGCGCTCGAGCGCGCCGGTGAGGTGCTCGTAGCCCCTGATATCTATGTCGAGCTCGCCGCCCAGCTCGTTCGGAAGGCGGAACAGCTCCCACCAGTAGCGAGTGTACGAATCGAATGTCTCTCCGACCGCCTTCCGGAGCGCGAGGCCGCCCAGCTGACCGCCCGTCGCCCGGCGCAGGTTGCGCTCCACCTGCCGTCGACGGCTCGGCATCGCCAGTGCGATCGCGCGCCCGACCATCCGTGCCGCCGGCTCCCCCAGCCCTGCCGGCACGATCCGCGCCAGCTCGGCGCCCGTCCGGTAAGCGAGGTACGACGCGCGAGCGCCGACCGGGTCGCGCACGAGACCGTCAGGGTCGGGTGCGGCGCCGCGCGGAACGCGGCTGCGACTGGCGTAGCCGCCAGCGGTCACCGAAGCGCCGGCTCGCGCCCGCGAGCTCCGCGTCGTCGGGCCCCCGGAAGTGTCGACGAGCACGGATGCGCGCCATGCGCGTGCTCCACGGTCGTTGCGCCCGTTCGGGACGCTCGGGCGACGCCTGACGCCACACCTTCACGAAGCGATGGACCGCCGTGATCCCGCTGAGGGCGATCATGATCCACAGGACCGGGACGAGGATGTCGAACGCAAGCCCGACGGACAGCAGTACCAGACGCTCGGCCCGCTCCATGATCCCGCCCGTGGCGGTGAACCCGAGGCTCTCGGCTTTCGCGCGCTCATACGAGATCAGCATCGAGAAACCGAGGGCAGCGAAGGCGAGCATCGGCAGGTACGCGCTTTCGCCCGCGAGGAACCATGCGACCCCGCCGAAGAGCACGGCGTCGGCCATACGGTCGAACACCGAGTCGAGGAACGCGCCTCTTGGACCGGCTCGCCCGGAATGCCGGGCCACGGTCCCGTCGAGGATGTCCGGCACGCCGGTCGCGATCACACCGAAGACGGCGAGGAGGAGGTGGCCGGTCGCGATGAGGAACGCGGTGCCGACCGCGAATCCGAGGCCGATCACGGTCACCACATCGGCGTTGATCCCGGCACGCTGTAAGCCTTTGCCGACAGGCTCGAGGCTGCGCTCGACATTGGCACGCCAGCGTCCGTCGAGCATGGGGTTCCTTCCCGCTCGCGAGCGCGACTCATGGGAGGCTACCACTCGCTCTGCCGGGCGTCGCGAGCCCGGTCGTAGACTCCCGACGCAGAGGCGCGGCGGCGGCGGCTAGGCCGACCGTCGCCGCAGAGCCGGAGCTTGCGACGGCGCAAAGGTGGCAGTGAGGGGGAATCGGCTTGAAGGCGTATCCGTCGACGAAGGTCCGCAACGTCGCGCTGGTGGGTCACGGAGGGTCGGGCAAGACGAGCCTGACCGAGGCGCTGTTGTTCGTCGTCGGTGCGATTCCGCGCATTGGGCGCGTCGAGGATGGCAACACGGTGTCCGACTTCGACCCCGAGGCGGCGCGCCGAAACATCTCCGTTTCGATGGCCATCGCCCCGTTCGAGCACGACGGCCACAAGGTAAACCTGCTCGACACCCCCGGGTACGCCGACTTCATCGGCGACGTCGCCGCCGCGCTGCGAGCCGCCGATCTCGTTGTCTTCGTCGTCTCTGCGGTGGAAGGCGTCGAGGTGCAGACCGAGATGGCCTGGCGGATGGCGGAGCAGGCCAAGGTCCCGCGCGCGGTGTTCGTGAACAAGCTTGACCGTGAACGGGCGTCGTTCGCCCGGACGCTCGACGAGCTGAAGGCGAAGTTCGGCGCCGGGATCGCCCCACTCGAGCTGCCGATCGAAGAAGAAGGATCCTTCCGGGGCGTCGTCGACCTCCTCACGGACACCGCGGTGACCTACGAAGGCGACAGCGGGAAGGGCACGGAGGGCTCGATCCCCGACGAGATGGAGGGAGAAGAGCACACGGTGCACGACGCGCTCGTCGAAGGCATCGTCGTCGCCGACGACGATCTCATGGAGCGCTATCTCGGCGACGAGTCGATCGAGGTGAAGGAGCTCGAGCAGGCGCTCGCCAAGGGCATCGCGGAGGCGAGCGTGTTCCCGGTCCTCTGCGGCAGCGCCACCAAGCTCATCGGCGTCGACCGGCTGGCATCGTTCCTCACCCATGAAGGGCCGCCCCCTCGTGCGGAGGACGGTCGACCGGTCGCGTTCGTGTTCAAGACGATCGTCGACCCGTACGTCGGGCGCGTGAACCTGTTCAAGGTCCTCCAGGGCACGATCAAGACGGACGCGTCACTGGTGAACGGTCGCACCGGGTCGGATGAACGGCTCCATCAACTGTCGGTCATGCGCGGCAAGGAGCAAGACCCGACGTCGGAAGTCCCGCCCGGCGACATCGCCGCCGTCGCCAAGCTCGCCGACACCACCACCGGCGACGTGCTGGGCGCGCGCGGCGCGGACTTTACCGTCGAGCCC
This sequence comes from Acidimicrobiia bacterium, assembly GCA_035637335.1. GTDB lineage: Bacteria > Actinomycetota > Acidimicrobiia > IMCC26256 > JACDBD01 > JALZAA01. Next base: position 19,869 of record DASPXI010000071.1, on the reverse strand, counting down.
TTCGAGCCTCCGCAACCGGTGTTGCCCATCGCGATTCGACCGAAGTCGAAGGCCGATGAGGACAAGCTCGCCAACGCGCTGCACCGGCTCCTGGACGAAGATCCCGCGCTCCGTCTCGAGCGCAACCCCGAAACGAAGCAGACCTTGCTGTGGGGGATGGGCGAGACCCACCTGTCGATTGCGCTGGAGAAGCTGCACCGCAAGCTGGGCGTCGAAGTGGAGACCGACGACGTCAAGGTCGCGTACCGGGAGACGATTACCGGCACGGCCGAAGCCGAGGGCAAGTACAAGAAGCAGACCGGTGGACACGGTCAGTTCGGTGTCGCGTTCCTGCGTGTCGAGCCGCTGGAGCGGGGCGAGGGCTTCGAGTTCGTCGACAAGATTGTCGGCGGCGCGATTCCACGTCAGTTCATCCCCGCGGTCGAGAAGGGTGTCGCCGAAGCGATGGAGAACGGCGGCACGTACGGCTACCCCGTCGTCGACGTGAAGGTGACCTGCTACGACGGCAAGTATCACTCCGTCGACTCGTCGGAGATGAGCTTCAAGATGGCGGGCTCACTCGGCTTCAAGGAGGCGATGGCGAAGGCGAATCCGATCCTCCTCGAGCCGATCAGCGAGCTCGTCGTGACCTCGCCGGAGCAGTACCAGGGCGATCTCATGGGCGACCTCAACTCGAAGCGGGGCCGGATCCTCGGGTCATCGGCCGTCGGGAACGGAGAGTTCGAGATCGTCGCCCAGGTGCCGACGTCCGAGGTGCTGCAGTACTCGAACAACCTTCGTTCGATCACCGGGGGCCGAGGTCGTTTCGAGCTCCGCCACGACCACTACGACCCGGTGCCGTCACACCTCTTGGACCGCATCGCCAAACAGCAGGAACCCGCCCGAGCGGGGTGACCGTCAGCCGGCGTCTTGCTCGCCGCTGAGGCCGAACTTGGACCAGTCCTCGGGATTGGGCTCGGTGTACTCGCCCATCACGTGGCCGTCGACGGCGTCGAGCTCGACAAGACCCCGCATCGACGGGGGCTCATCGGCGGAGTACAGGAGGATGCGCCACACCGGGCGGCTGCGCAGCCCCCGCCACGTCAGCTGCGCCGACGCGTGGCCAACCGGGAAGCCCACGGTGCGGGTCGCGACCACGAGCGCTTGCGTCTGGTCGACGGCGAGCTCCCACGCCGCTGCGAAGTGGTACGCAGCGATGAGACCGAGGATGATCGCCGCCGCGAGCAAGCCGCCATTGCCGCTGTACATGAAGCCGCCGAAGCACAGCAGCGCCAACGCGACATACATCGCACCCGGGATCCGGCGACGCGTGATGTTCGGGAAGATGTAGGGCCCGACGTACTGCGTGACGTCGAGGTCCTTCGGCAGCTCGTCCTTCGGCTCCGTCTTGTGCTCATCGCGCGACTCGTCGCTCATCCGAGTTCGACCGTAGTCAGCTGCGGGGCCAGGCGGCCCGCACCTTCTCCCAGCTGGTCCGCAGGTCTTCGGGGAGCACGCGGGTCTCGGCCACGGTCGTCATGAAGTTGGTGTCGCCGCTCCATCGCGGCAAGGCGTGCACGTGCACGTGATCGGGGATGCCGGCCCCGGCGACACGGCCGACGTTCACACCGAGGTTCAGACCATCGGGACTGTACGCGCTCTTCAGCGCCACGACCGCCTGCTGCGTCATCGTCATGAGGGCGGTCGCCTCGTCCGGCTTGAGGGCTTCCAAGTCGGCCTCGTGGCGGAGCGGGGCGATCATCAAGTGACCCGACGTGTACGGGAACGCGTTCATCACCGCGAACACGAGCTCCTCGCGCGCGACGACCAACGCCTCTTCGGGATCGGCGGCCGTGAGCTCGCAGAACAAGCACTCACTCGCGCCCGTCTCGGGGCTCTTCGCCGCATCCTGCACGTAGGCCGCGCGCCACCCGGCCCACAGCCGTTCGAGCGTCAACGCCGCTCCGCAACCTCGGCCGCGAGCCGAGCCACGAAATCGTCGACGTGCACACCGCGCTCGGGCTGATCGCTCCCCCGGCGGTTCACGCCGACGGAGCCGCCCTCCGCGTCGTCATCGCCCACGACGAGCACGTATGGGACCTTCTGGAGCTTTGCCCGGCGCACGCGGGCCTTGAGCGTGTCACCGGCCGCGTCGTGCATCTCGGTGTGGAAGCCTTCCGCCCGCAGCCGATCGGCGACCCGGAACGCGTACGCGTCGTGGCGGTCGGCGACGGGGAGCACCGTCACCTGCACGGGCGCGAGCCAGAGCGGGAATGCGCCCTCGTAGTGCTCGACGAGGATCGCAAAGAAGCGCTCGATCGACCCGAACAGGGCCCGGTGGATCATGATCGGCCGGTGGCGCTCGTTGTCGGCGCCGACGTAGCTCAGATCGAACCGCTGCGGAGACTGGAAGTCGAGCTGGATCGTCGAGATCTGCCATGAGCGTCCGATGGCGTCGCGCACCTGCACCGAGATCTTCGGGCCGTAGAACGCGCCACCGCCTTCGTCGAGCACGTACTCGAGGCCCATCGAGTCGGCGACGGTGCGGAGGACGTCGGTCGCCTCGATCCACTCCTTTTCGGCACCCATCGCCTTGCCCTCGGGTTTCGTCGACAACTCGAACTCGAAATCCTCGAGGCCGAAGTCGCGCAACACGTCGAGTACGAAGCGGAGGATCGACTCGATCTCGCCAACCGCCTGCTCCTTGGTGCAGAAGATGTGCGAGTCGTCCTGCGTCATACCGCGTACTCGGGTAAGCCCGTGGACGACACCGGAGCGCTCGTAGCGGTAGACGCTTCCGAACTCGAAGAGCCGAATCGGCAGGTCCCGGTACGAGCGCGTGTGGCTGCGGTAAACGAGGATGTGGAACGGGCAGTTCATCGGCTTGAGGTAGTACTTCGTGCCCCCGTCGAGCTCCATCGGTGGGAACATGCCCTCGGCGAACCACTGCAGGTGACCTGAGGTCCGGAACAGGTCCTCCTTGGCGATGTGCGGCGACGTGACGAACTCGTAGCCGGCCTGCTCGTGGCGGGCGCGTGAGTAGTCCTCCATGACGCGCCGCACCATCCCGCCCTTGGGATGGAACACCGCGAGCCCGGACCCGATCTCCGACGGGAACGAGAACAGGTCGAGCTCGGGACCGAGCCGGCGATGGTCGCGGCGTTCGGCTTCTTCGAGCTGATGCAGGTGCGCCTCGAGCGCGGCCGGTGATTCGAACGCCGTGCCGTAGATGCGCTGGAGCATCGGGCGGTGCTCGTCGCCGCGCCAGTACGCGCCCGCCACCTTCGTGAGCTTGAAGGCGCCGAGCCGCTTCGTGGAGGGCACATGCGGGCCCCGGCACAGGTCGACGAACTCGCCCGCGCCGTCGCCGCGTGGGTTGCGGTACACGGAGATGACCGGCCCCTCCCCCACCTCCAACGCATCCTCGGGGTCGACGTGCTCGATGATCTCGACCTTGTACGGCTGGTCGGCAAACAGCCGGAGGCCTTCGTCGCGTGACACTTCGTCGCGGACGAACGGCTCGTCGGCGGCCACGATCTGCCGCATGCGGCCCTCGATGCGTGCCAGGTCCTCGTCGGTGAAGTGCCGGCCTTCGGGCAGCTCGAAGTCGTAATAGAAGCCGTCGGCGATTGCCGGCCCGATGGCGTAGCGGGCGCCGGGGAAGAGGTCGGTGACCGCCTGCGCCATCACGTGCGCCGTCGAGTGCCGGAGCACCTCGCGCCCCTCGGGCGTGTCGGGGGTGACGATCGAGAGCGCGGCGTCATGCTCGATGGGCCGGTCGAGGTCGACCCACTCGTCGTCGACCTTGGCGGCGATCGCGTCCTTCGCCAACCGCTTGCCGATCGACGCTGCGACCTCGGCCGCGGTGACACCCTTCGGGCACTCGCGGCTCGAGCCGTCGGGCAGTGTGATCTTGACGACGTCGGCTGGGCTCATCTCCCTGGCGACGATATCAGCAGGCCTTTTTCGTTCTGGGCCCTTTGTGGTGACGCGACAATGCACGTATGCCCCCGCAGGAGGTCGCGCCGAAGCTGCTGTCGTGGGCGTCGGAGCTCGACGATCAGACGCTCGCGCAGGCACGCCGCACGGCCCGGCTCCCGATCATCGAGGGCCACGTGGCGCTCATGCCCGACGCGCACCTGGGGATCGGCGCCACGGTCGGCTCGGTGATCCCGACGCGGGACGCGATCATCCCCGCCGCCGTCGGCGTCGACATCGGGTGCGGAATGGTCGCAGTCGAGGCCGATCTCACGGCGTCCGATCTCCCGGACGACCTCGATCCCCTCGTGCCGAGAATCGAACGCGCCATCCCCGCCGGCGTGGGCAAAGGACACGATCGACGCACCGCCGCTGGCCGGGAATGGTTCGCTGACCACCCACCGGCACGGGACTTCACCCCGAAGCAGCGAGAACGCACGATCACCCAGTTCGGCACGCTCGGGTCGGGCAACCACTTCGTGGCTATCGCGCGCGACGAACGCGACCGCGTGTGGGCGGTCGTGAACTCCGGCAGCCGCGGGATCGGTAACGAGCTCGCGTCCGACCACATCAACCGGGCGCGCAAGCTCGCCCAACGCAACGGACTCCACCTCGAGGACCGCGACCTCGCGTACTTCACCGAAGGAACGGATGAGTTCGACCGCTATATCGCCGACATGCTCTGGGCCCAGGACTATGCCCGCGCCAACCGCGAGCAGATGATGGACGTACTGCTCGGCGAGCTCTTCGCATTCGTCGGCCGGGGGTCAGAGGTGCAGCGCATCAACTGCCATCACAACTACTCGGCACGTGAGCGCCACGATGGGGTCGAGCTCTGGATCACCCGCAAGGGGGCGATCCGCGCCCGCAGAGACGACCGCGGTGTGATCCCGGGGTCGATGGGCAACGACATTCACATCGTGCGCGGCCTTGGCAATGCCGCGAGCTACGAATCGTGTGCGCACGGGGCCGGACGTCGCCACAGCCGCCGGCAGGCCAAGAAGCGGTTCACCGTCGAGGAGCTCCGCGAGCAGATGAAGGGCCGGGCGTGGAACCGGAACCGCGCCGGCGCTCTCCTCGACGAGATCCCCGGTGCCTACAAGGACCTGGCGCAGGTCATGGCCGATCAGGCCGACCTGGTCGAGATCGAGCACTCGATGCGCGAAGTCCTCAACTACAAAGGCTCGTAGCTCTCGACCTTTCGGCCAGTGTGTTCATTGCTCCTTCATCGTCGAATATCGACGTTCAGGGAGCAATGAACCGCCGAACGGCCGCTACCGCGGCTCGAGTGGTTGGGCGAGGTCGATGCCGAGCAAGTCGCCGAGCTCGCGCAACACAGACGGCGCGCTGGAATCGGAGCCGCCGGAGAGGATGGCGCTGGCGAGGTCGTCGAGTGCCTCCAAGGCCTTCGGTGCGTCGAGGTCGTTGTCGAGCGCGTTCCGGACGCGTTCCGCGTACGGACGGGGGTCGGCGCCATCGGGCCGTTCCGCCGCCGCGAGCAGACGGTGCAGCAGCGCGTTGCCCTCGTCGAGGTCGGTGTCGTGCCACTCGAAGCCCGCCCGATAGTGGTGCCGCATCAGCGCCAGACGGATGGCGCGCGGATCGGCGACCTTCAGGAGGTCGCTGACGAACACGAGGTTGCCGAGCGACTTCGACATCTTCTCGCCCTCGTAGCTGACCATCGCCGAGTGCAGCCAGTGGCGCGAGAACTTCTGGCCCGTCACGCTCTCGCTCTGGGCGACCTCGGCTTCGTGGTGCGGGAAGATCAGGTCGGTGCCGCCCCCGTGCAGATCGAGGGTCGCGCCGAGCGCCGCCATCGACATCACCGAGCACTCCAAGTGCCAGCCCGGGCGGCCGACGCCGAAGGGCGCCCGCCACGCGGGCTCTCCGGGCTGCGACGGCTGCCACAGGATGAAGTCGAGCGGGTCGCGGCGATGCGGATCATCTGGGTTCCCACCGCGGGCGCGCGCCAACCGGATCATGTGCTCCCTGGGGTAGTGAGACAGCTGCCCGAAGCGCGGGAACGTCGACACGTCGAAGTAGACCGTGCCGTGGGTGAGGTAGGCGTGCCCGGTGTCGAGCAGCTGGTTCACCATCTCGATCATCCCGGGGATCGCCTCGGTGGCGCGGGGCTCGACGGCCGGGGGCCGCATCCCGAGCGCGTCCAGGTCGGCCTGGAAGCGGGCGAGCTCGGCGTCGGCGAGCTCGAGGTAGTCGACCCCCAGCTCTCGGGCCCGCGGGAGGATGGAGTCGTCGACGTCGGTGACGTTGCGGACCATCCGCACCTCGTGCCCGAGCTCCTCGAGCCGCCGCACGACGAGGTCGTACGTGATGTACGTGGCGGCATGCCCGAGGTGCGTCGAGTCGTACGGCGTGATGCCGCACACATAGATACGAGTTACGTCGCCCGGCTCGAAGGGCACGACCGCCCGTTGCTCCGTGTCGTAGAAGCGAATAGTCACGAGCTTCGCCGAGGCCGCGGCTCGACGCCGATGAGGCGCAGGCTGGCCTTCCCGCGGTGGCGGAGGTTGATCGTGAGGATGAGCGCTGCGAACGTCTCGATACCGACGGCGTTCGCGAGTGAGCCGCCATCGAACCCGCGCAGATCGGGAATGGCGTCGACGAGCGCGAGGACGGCATCCCGGGCGCCGTCGTCGTCGGCGCACACGACGACGTCGCCCTCCACGGGATACTCGAGGTCTGCGAGCGCGGCGGCGGGAATGTGCTGGAACGCGGCTGCGACTCGCGCGTCGGGTACCGCGTCTTGCATGAGCGCGGCGAGCGACCGCCCGTCGGGGAGCACGGGCTGGAACTCGCGGCCGTGCTTGGTGACGCCGTTCGCGATCGAGACGACGACCTTTCCGGCGAGCGCCGACGCGTGCTGACGCACCGTCTCGACCGCACCTTCCCACTGCACTGCGACGACGACGAGGTCAGCCGCGGCCGCGTCGGCATTCACGCCCGCCTTGAGCCCACTCACGCGGTCCCCCCAACGCTCGCGGAGCTCCGCGACCGCGGCCTCAGCCCGAGCGCGGTCGCGCGAGCCGGCGATCACCTCGTGCCCGAGACCGGCGACCCGGGCCGCGAACCCACGACCTTCGGGCCCGGTCGCGCCGAGCACACCGATCTGCATGCTCCAGAGCCTGACACAGCCGCCGACGTCGCCTGAGACCTCGGCGCTCTAGGCTTCGACCCGTCGACGACCGGAGGGTTCGATGAAGTTCGGGATCCTGTTCGCGAACGTCGGGCCGTACGTGCAACCCGACATGGCCGCCGCGCTCGGGCGTATCGCCGAGGAACACGGCATCGAGTCGATCTGGACCGTCGAGCACGTCGTCGTGCCAGCCGACTACCAGTCGGAGTACCCCTACTCCCCGACCGGCCGGATGCCCGGCCCGGAGGAGAGCCCGATCCCCGACCCGCTGATCTGGCTCACCTGGGTCGGCGCCGCGACCACGACACTTCGGCTCGCCACCGGCATCCTGATCTTGCCGCAACGCAATCCCGTGATCCTGGCCAAGGAGCTCGCGACCCTCGACGTGCTCTCCGGCGGCCGGGTCGAGCTCGGCGTCGGCGTCGGCTGGCTCCGAGAGGAGTTCGACGCCCTGGGGATCCCGTGGGAGCGACGGGGGGCGCGGACGGACGAGTACATCGAGGCGCTCCGCGCGCTCTGGCGCGACGACCAGTGCACGTTCGAGGGCGAGTTCTGTCGATTCGAGAACGCGAAGAGCTTCCCGAAGCCGGCGCAGGGCCTCATCCCGATCCACGTGGGCGGCCACACGCAGGCTGCCGCGCGCCGTGCCGGCCGGCTCGGTGACGGCTTCTTCCCCGGCCGTTCGACCGACGACGAGCTGCGGTCGCTACTCGACACGATGCGCGCCAGCGCGAAGGACGCCGGGCGCGACCCGGACGCGATCGAGGTGACCGCGGGCGGCGTCATGGACGCCGACGGCGTCCGGCGCTTCGCCGACCTCGGCGTCGATCGCATCGCCCTGCCACCCTTCGGATGGGATCTCGACACCTTGCGGGAGCAGCTCGCCCGGTTCTCGGAACAAGTCATCGAGAAGGTGGGCTGACGACATGGCTTCTGAGTACGACGACACGAGCTCGGCGATCCCCTGGCCGGTCAAGATCGCGTTCATCATCCTTCTCGCGTTCGCGGTATGGCTCGCAGTCGGGCTGATCTTCGCAACCCTGCGTTTCGCCCTCGCGATCGCCGGTTACATCATCGTTGCGTTCCTCGCCTACCAGGTCGGCAAGTGGGTCGGCCGCAACTCGAGCGGTCCCGAGCCGTAGAGCACGCTTGGCGCTCTCGATCGACGAAGTCCGGGCCGTCTTCGAACGACGCCGCGCCGCGTGGCTCGCCGAGGAGGTATTCGGCTATCTGAACTGCTGGTACGACGACCTCGTGCTCGAGACGCCGAGCCGATCGGTTCGCGGGCGGCGCGCGTACGAGCGATTGCTCCGGCAGTCGTTCGCGTGGGCTCGTCCTCGTGCGTTCGAGATCCACCACCTCGCTGTCGACGGCGACGTGGCGCTCGCCGACTGGACGATCTCCGTCACCAGGCGCAACGACGGCGCCGTCGTCGAGTGGAGTGGCATGAGCGCAGCACGGCTGCATGACGGCCGCATCGTCTGGTGGAGGGAGTACTACAAGGACCCGGAGGCGCTGGCCTCGCGCGCCGGATCGTGAGCGCCGTTCGTTTCTACGCGATGCAGTTGGGGCCGAAGAGGACGCGGAGGTCGGCGTAGAGGCCGTTGTTCGAGTCGACGAGGAAGTCGTCGGCCAGTTGGAGCACGGTGGTGCGTCCCCCACCCTCGAGGTGCACGAACACGGGGCTGTCGCCGGGATGCACGTGCAGGATCTCCTTGAGTCGCTCCACCTTGTCGTTGGTCAGGGCATCCCGGCGCACGCGTAACCGCACCGGGGGTCCACCGTCGACGACCAACTCGGGCTGGGTGATCTCCATGGCGATTATCTTGGGGTCGTCGTCGCGCATGTCGAGACGACCCTTGACGCACACGATCGCGTCCTCGTGCAACACGTGGCCGTAGGAGGTCATCGTCTTCGGGAACACCATCACCTCGAGTGCGGCGCCGAGGTCCTCGAGGACGAACGTGGCCATGAGGTCGCCACGCTTCGTGTAGCGGCGCGACAACGCCGTGACGACGCCGCCGACCATGCGCATCTCGCCCTCGCGTAGTTCCTTCAGCTCGGTCAGCGTGCACTCGGTGTGTCGGCGGAGCCCCCGCTCCGCGCCCATCAGCGGGTGCTCGCTCACGTACAGGCCGAGCATCTCCTTCTCGTGCGCGAGGCGGTCCCGCTTGTCGAACTCGGTCTCCGGGATCGTCACCCGCTCGTCGAAGCCAGACGCGGCAGCGTCTCCGCCTGCATCGTCTCCCCCGCCGAACAGGCTCATGATCCCGGCGTCCCGCTCGCGGCGGCGGGCGAGCGTGTGGTCGACGATCTGCTCGTAGACGTGCAGCAGCCCCTGACGCGGGTGTCCCAGTGAGTCGAATGCCCCCGCCTTGATGAGCGACTCGATCGTGCGCTTGTTGAGCGCCTGCGGGTCGACGCGCTCGCAGTAGTCGAAGAAGTCGCTGTACGGCGCGCCGGCGTCGCGGGCGGCCACGATGTGCTCCACGAGGCCTTCGCCCACGTTCCGGACCGCCGACAACCCGAACCGGATCGAGCCGTCGCGGACGGCGAAGTCGCTCTCGGATTCGTTCACGTCGGGCACCAGCACCGGGATGCCGAGCTGCCGGCACTCGTTCAGGTAGACGGCGGTCTGGTCCTTGTTGGTCTTGACGCTCGTGAGTAGGGCGGCGAGGTACTCGACCGGGTAGTTCGCCTTCAGGTACGCGGTCTGGTAAGCGACGAGCCCGTAGCCGACCGAGTGCGACTTGTTGAACGAGTAGTCGGCGAACGGCTCGATGATGTCGAAGAAGTGCTCTCCGAACTCGCGGTTGTGGCCCTGAGCGACGCATCCCTCGACGAACTTCGACCGCTCCTTCGCGATCAGCGACCGGATCTTCTTCCCCGTAGCTTTCCGGAGGTTGTCGGCCTCCTCCAGCGAATAACCGGCCAGCCGCTGCGCGACGCGCATCAATTGCTCCTGGTAGATCATCAAGCCGTATGTCGGCTCGAGGATCTCGCGCAAGTCATCGTGGTAATAGGCGACCGGCTTCCGGCCGTTCTTGCGGTCGGCGTAGTCGGTGTGCATGTTCGCCGCCATCGGGCCGGGGCGGTACAGCGCGACCAGCGCCGCGACGTCCTCGAACGTCGTCGGCGCCAGCGAGCGCATCAGCGCCCTCATGGGACCGCCCTCGAGCTGGAACACGCCGATCGAGTCGCCGCGCTGGAGCATCTCGAACGTCTTCGGATCGTCGAGCGCGACCTCGTCGATGTCGATGCGCTCGCCCCGCCCAGCTTCGATGAGCTCGACGGTCCGCTCGAGGACCGAGAGGTTGCGCAGCCCGAGGAAGTCCATCTTCAGCAGGCCGAGGTCCTCGACACCGTGCATCTCGTACTGGGTGACGATCGGGGCGTCCTCGATGTCGCCGCCGGGCTCGGGCTTGCGCTGGATCGGGAGGTACTCCGTGAGGGGCTCGCGGGTGATGACGACGGCGGCGGCGTGGATGCCGTCCTGGCGGCGCAGACCCTCGAGGCCGCGGGCAACGTCGATCACGCGTTTCGCATCGGGATCTGAGTCGTAGAGAGCGCGCAGCTCGGCGGCCATCTTGTAGCCGTCCTCGTGACCCGTGACCTTCTCGAGGCACGCCCGCAGCGGCGTGTCGCGGCCCATGATCAGCGGCGGCATCAGCTTGGCGATCCGGTCGCCGACGCCCCATGGATACCCGAGCACGCGCGACGCGTCGCGCACGGCGGCGCGGGCCTTGATCGTCGAGAACGTCACGATCTGGGCGACGTGGTCCCAGCCGTAGCGCTGGGCGGCGTACTTGATGATCTCGCCCCGGTGCCGCTCGTCGAAGTCCATGTCGATATCGGGCATCTGCTTGCGTCCGGGGTTCAGGAAGCGCTCGAACAGCAGGTCGTACCGGATCGGGTCGATGTCGACGATGCGCAGGCAGTAGGCGACGCAGGAACCTGCCGCGCTCCCTCGTCCCGGTCCGACGCGGATGCTCCGTGACCGTGCGTGCCGCACAAGGTCCCACACGACGAGGAAGTAGGCCGAGAACCCCATGTCCTTGATGACGCCGAGCTCGAACTCGAGCCGCTCGAGGACGTGCATTGCCGGCGACGGGCCGAAGCGGTCCTTGGCGCCCTCGAGCGTCAGCTCGCGCAGATATGAGTCCTCGTCGTGACCTTCGGGCACCGGGAACGCGGGCAGCTCGGGCTTGCCGAACTCGATCTCCACGTTGGCCCGCTCCGCGACCAGCAGCGTGTTGTCGCACGCCTCCGGGTAGTCGACGAAGAGCTGCCGCATTTCTTCCGCGGTCTTCAGATAGAACTCGTCGGCGTCGAACTTGAACCGGTTCGGGTCGTCGAGCGTCGCGCCGGTCTGGACGCACAGCAACGCGGCGTGCGCCTCGGCGTCCTCCTTGTGGGTGTAGTGCGAGTCGTTGGTGGCGAGCAGCCGGGCGTCGAGCTCGCCCGCCATCTTCACGAGCTGCGGGTTGACGTCACGCTGTTCGGGCAGACCGTGGTCCTGGAGCTCGATGAAGAACGAGTCGCGCCCGAGGATGTCCTGGAAACGCGCCGCCGCGTCGCGCGCCGCCGTGTAATCGCCTTGCATGAGCCGCTGGCACACGAGCCCGCCCAGGCAGCCGCTCGTCGCGATGAGACCCTCGCGGTGGTGCTCGAGCAGCTCGAAGTCGATGCGGGGCTTCGAGTAGAAGCCGTCGAGGTAGGCGTGCGACGCGACCTTGATGAGGTTGCGGTAGCCGGCGTTCGTCTCGGCGAGGAGCGTCAGGTGGAAGATCTCGTGGTCGGCGCGCCGCGGCCGATCGAACCGGCTGCCGCTCGTGAAGTACGCCTCCGAGCCGAGGACCGGAGTGAGGCCCGCTTCCCGCGCCGCCCGGTAGAAGTCGAGAACGCCGTACATGTTCCCGTGGTCGGTGATCCCGACTGCCGGCTGGCCGTCGGCGGCCGCGGTGGCGATGACGTCGGGGATGCGGGCGGCGCCGTCGAGCATGGAGAACTCGGTGTGCAGATGCAGGTGCACGAACGAGCTCGCCAAGGCGCCGCAACCCCCTTCAGCCCGGCCCACAGGGGTTGTGGATGACCCTGTGGAGAATCACATTGGTGTAACTCTCACCATAGAGGGGACGCCGTCGCCGGGCAAGCGTCGAGGTGGAAGGTCAGGCCCTCCCCCGACCGGCGAGCAGCGGCACGTACATCTCGTCGGGAGTGAGCGAGCCGTGCATGCCGACGAGCTCCCTCTCGATCGGCATCGCCGGGTCGACGAACGCCACGGGCTCGCGGGCGGCGAGCACCACATCGCCCACGCGCCGGCCGATCGGGCCTTGGGGGGCGGGTCCGATCCAGCCCTCGGCGAACAGTTCCTCGCGCGAGAGCACCCAGGCCTGGTGGCCGACCGACTCCCGAGCCGCGGCCAACAGGTCGCGGGCCGCCCCCGGCTTCGCGTACAGGTATCGGAAGCGGGCATCGCCGGCACACATCTCGATCATCGAGGCGAGATCCGCGAGCTCGACCCAGCCGCCGGGGTCGATGTGGACCTGACCATGGTCCGACGTCACCAGCAGCGCCGCGGAAGCAGGCAATGCATCGAGGAAGTCACCGACCAACCGGTCGACGGCGCGGAGCTCCGACACATAGAACGAATCGTGAACACCGAACTCGTGCGCGACCGTGTCGACGTTGGGGTAATACGCGTACACGAACCGCTCCCCCGCCTGCACGAGCCGTCGACAGTGCTCGACCAGCGTCGAGACCGCGTGCCAACCAATGAACCGACCGCCGCGCAGCTGCGCGTGGGTGAAACCGGATTCGCGGAACTCGCTCTTGGTCACGACCGGTACCGGGCGCCCGAGAAACGCGGTGTGACGTTGCATGTCGAATGGATCGGGAGCACGGCGGTTGCCGGTCGTCTGCCAGCGCAAGATGTTCAGGACCGAGTGGTCGATCCGCATCCGGAACCCGACGAGGCCGTGTTGTGACGGGGCGAGGCCGGTCGCGATCGACGTGAGCGCGCTGGCCGTCGTCGAGGGCGCGACCGTCGTGATCGGCCTTCCCTCGAGGCCGCTGAGCTCCGGGAGGAGGCTGCGATGAGCCTCGACCGCCTGCCACCCGAGCCCGTCGAGCGCGAGGAGCACGACGGAGCCCGCGTCCATGACGCCCGGGGGCATCCACGGCGCCGGCCGGCCACCCACCAGCGCCGGTACCAGACCCGTGACCGCCGCCCCGCCGTAGTCGGGCCGCACCGGGTCCATGTGTCTGACACTATGCGCCAGAAGCGCCGCAGCCGGGTTCTGGCTGCGCGACCATGGTCCCGTGAAGGTCTCCACCCGGGGCGATTACGCCGCCCGTGCGCTTCTGTCGCTCGCCCTGCACGGCGAGGACCGGCCGACATCGGTGAAGGAGATCGCCGAGCGGACGAGCCTCCCCCAGCCGTATCTCGAGCAGATCCTGCTCGCCGTGAAGGGCGCGGGGCTCGTCCAGTCCAAGCGGGGCGTCGGGGGCGGCTACGTGCTCGCGCGCCCGCCCGAGAAGATCACGCTCGCCGAGATCCTCGCCGCGGTCGAAGGACCGCTGACGACGCTGATGGACGAGCACGACCACTGCGAAGGGCACTGCATCCTCCAAGAGGTGTGGGTCTGCGTCTCGGAGGAGATGCGCCAGCTGCTCGAGGGCTTCACGCTCGCCGAGCTCGTCGAGCGCACCCGCATCGGCCACGCAGAGGCGATGATCCAGGGCCCCTGATCCGGCTCGGACGCCCCTCAATCGAGGGACGCGAGCATCGATGCGAGCTCCGGTGGCAACGGGTCCTCGAACCTGAGCCGCTTGCCCGTCGCCGGGTGATCCAGCTCGAGCCGGTGCGCGTGGAGGAACGGACGCTCGAGCCGCAGTGGGGAGCGGGCGCCGCGGTAGGCGGCGTCGCCGACAACGGGATGCTCGATCGCACTGAGATGGACGCGTACTTGATGGGTCCGCCCGGTCTCGAGCCTGCACTCCAACAGGCTGACGGCAGGACTGACGTATTCGCGCTGCACTTCGTACGCGGTGCGCGCGGCCCGGCCCTCGTCGCGTACGGCCATGCGCGTCCGGCGCGTCGGGGACCGACCGATCGGCGCATCGATGACGCCCCGGGGCGAGTCGAGGTGGCCCCATACGAGCGCGAGGTACCGGCGTTCCACCTCGTGGCGTGCCAGCGCGGCGACGATGGCGTCATACGCGGCGGGCGAACGGGCCACGATCAGCAAGCCGCTCGTGTCGCGGTCGAGCCGGTGGACGACGCCCGGGCGGGCGGGGTCGCCGACATCCGCGATGTCTGGGAACCGGTGCAGCAGCCCGTTCACGAGCGTGCCGTCCGGGTGGCCGGCGCCCGGGTGCACGACGAGCCCCGCCGGCTTGCTCACCACGACCAGGTCGTCGTCGGCGAACCGGACGTCGATCGGCACGGGCTCGGGGCCGGGCGGCGCCGCCGGCGCCGGCTCTGCCAGCAGCTCGACGAGCGCGCCCGCCTCGAGGCGGTGGCTCTTGGCGACGGGTTGGCCGCCGACGAGCACGGCGCCGTCGTCGATCAGGCGGGCGACCTCGGCCCGGCTCCACCCGGTGAGCAAGGCGAGCCCACGATCGAGCCGTTCTCCCGCCAGCGCCCCCGGGACGGCGAGCTCGGTCATGGGTTCCGACTCACCCCGTGCGATGGTGCTCCTCGCGGTCCCGCCAACCCCAGATCACGAGCAGGACGGCGCCGATCGTGATCGCCGAGTCGGCGACGTTGAAGCTCGGGAACGCGCCGATGCGGATGAAGTCGACAACCTCGCCCCGCAGGAATCCCGGGGCGCGGAACAGCCGATCGAGCAGGTTCCCCACCGCGCCCCCGAGCACGAGCGACAGCGCGACGACCATCACCGGATCGGTCATGCGTTGCGCGACGCGCACCAGCCCGATGGCGACGATGACTGCGAGCACCGCGAGCAGCGGTGTGAACCCGGTCAGCACGCTGAAGGCGCCACCCGGGTTGCGGCTCAGCCGCAGCTCGACGGTGTCGCCGATGATCGACTGCGGTCCGTCGGCGAGCGCCGCCGTCACCCATGCCTTCGTGAGCTGATCGAGAAGCACGACGCCGACGACCAGGCCAGCGATGAGCAGCAGTCGGCGCGCGTGCCCGATCGCGCGGGGCTGACCGTGTGTGCGCGCGCTACCGCCGTCGTTCGGCACGGGCCTTGCAGTCGACGCACTCCTCCGCGTACGGGATCGCCTCGAGCCGCTCCAGCGAGAGCCGCCGGCCGGCCGGCACGCACACGCCGTACGTGCCCGCCTCCATCCGCGCCAGCGCCCGGTCGATTGCGTCGACGATCTGGCGCGCCGAGGCCGACAGCAGCAAGTCGCGCTCGCGCTCGACGTTGACGGTGTCGCCCTCCCCGGACTCTTCGTCGAACTGGGTATCGCCGGGATCGCGCTCCTGCGCGAGCTCCTCCGCCTCCGCTTGGAGCTCCTCGGCTTGCCGCAGCTGCTGGTTGCGCTCGTCGATGAGCTTCGCCCGCAGCCGCTTGAGCGTGCGTTCCGACAGGTTCGGTCTTGCCGGCATGACCTCCCACCCCGAGAGCGGGCAGATCACCGAGCCCGGCTTGCGGGGCGGCGCCTTCTTCACCGGCGGGAGGACCGGCGCCTTCTTGGCTGCGGGCGCCTTCTTCGCCGGCGGCGCCTTCTTGGCTAGCGGGGTCGGAGCTGCGCCCTTCTTCGCCGGGGCTTCCTTCCTGGCTGGCGGGGTCGGAGCTGCGCCCTTCCTCGTCGGGGCGCCCCTTGCCGGCGCCTTCTTCGCCGCCGGCGCCGCCTTGGCTGCCTTCAACGCCTTTGTCTTCCTGGGTGCGGGCCGCAACGCCTTGGGCTTCTTGGTCGTCTTCTGCACCTTCTTCGGTGCGGGCTTCCCTGGCTTGGCGGCGCGCTTACCCTTCGCCGCGGGCTGCTTGGCTTGCGTCTTCTGCTTTTTCGCCGTCTTCGTGGTCTTCGTGGCCTTCGTCGAAGCTCCGTCCTTCTTACGGGTCGTGCGGGTCGCCGCGGCCTTCTTCGACGCAGCCGGCTTCTGTGCTGCTGGGGCCATGACAACTCCGGGTCCGAAAAGTGGCCCGCCCCGGCTTGCTCGGGGGCTGGCCAAGGGAGCGCAGGATAGTAGGGCTCAAGCCCTACTTTGACCGCGCCATTTCGCCGCGAGGCCTAGTACTCGCGGTGGCGCGGCTCCCCGATCCGCGACTCGACCTCTGCCAGCGCCTGCCGCAGCCGAAACTCGACGTCTTCAGCGTCGATGCCGCCGATGCGGAATCGTTTGATGCGCGACGCCTGACCGGAGACGAGCTCGACGTCACGCTCCTTGACCCCGAGCGTCTCCGCGATCAGCGCGGCAGCGGCGGCGTTTGCCCGCCCGTCGACGGGTGGCGCCGCCACCCGAACCTTCAACGACGTGCCGTGCCGGCCGACGACGGCGCTGCGTCCCGCGCCCGGCTGCACGTGGACCCGTAACACGACCGCATCGCGTTCGACGTCGTACAGGTCAGACGGGCGCGTCACCGTGACCCTTTGCAGCGGGGAGCGGAAAGGACGGCTTGTACTCTACGGCACATGGCGTTCGAGCCGGTGCCGTCGCTTCTCGACCTCATCGAGCTCGAGTCGCGCGTCCTTGCACGCTGGCGAGAGCAAGACGTCTTCCACGAGAGCCTCCGTCGCCGCGAGGGCGCGCCCGAGTGGGTGTTCTACGAGGGACCGCCCACCGCGAACGGGCAGCCCGGCATCCATCATGTCTGGGCCCGCGCCTTCAAGGACCTCTACCCGCGCTTCCACACCATGCGGGGCCGGTACGTCGCGCGCAAGGGCGGGTGGGACTGCCACGGGCTGCCGGTCGAGGTCGAGGTCGAGAAGGAGCTCGGGATCTCGAACAAGCACCAGATCGAGGACTTCGGGATCGAAGCGTTCAACGAGCGGTGCCGCGCATCGGTGCAGCGCTACGTCGAGGACTGGTCTGCACTCACCGCCCGAATCGGAATGTGGATCGACACCGCTGACGCCTATTGGACGCTCAGCAACGACTACATCGAAAGCGTCTGGTGGCTGTTCCGGCAGATGTGGGACCGCGACCTCATCTACGAAGGCACCAAGGTGGTCCCGTACTGCGGCCGATGCGGCACGGCACTGTCGAGTCACGAGTTGGGCCAGCCCGACGCGTATCGAGAGGTGACCGAACCGTCGATCTACGTCCGCTTCCCTGTGGTCGACGCCGACTTCGATCTTCTCGTATGGACGACCACGCCCTGGACGCTCGTGTCCAACGTCGCCGCCGCCGTCGGGCCGGACATCGAATACGTGCGTGTGAAGGCGCCGGATGGTGGACGTGATCTCGTCCTTGCCGCGACACGCGTCGCCGACGTGCTCGGTGACGACGCCGAGGTCTTCGCGTCCATCCCGGTCTCCGAACTCGACGGTTGCCACTACGAACGCCCGTTCACCTTCTTGCCCATTGACCCCGACGCGAACCGCGTCGTCATCGCCGACTTCGTCACCGTCGAGGAAGGATCAGGCGTCGTGCACCTTGCACCGGCGTTCGGCGAAGTCGACCGCGAGGTAGCCGAGCAACACGGGCTGCCAATGCTCAACCCGGTTGGTCCCGATGCCCGCTTCGATCAGTCGGTCCCCGGTTTCGCCGGCAAGTTCGTGAAGGACGCCGACCCCGGGCTCATCGACGAGTTGTCGGCGTCGGGACGGCTCGTGTCGGTGGTCGACTACACGCACTCTTATCCGCACTGCTGGCGTTGCGGGACGCCGCTCGTATACTGGGCCAAGCCCACGTGGTTCGCGCGCACCGCGGAGCACAAAGACGCGCTCCTGCGCGAGAACGAGCAGATCGGCTGGCACCCCGAGTACATCAAGCACGGTCGGTTCGGCGACTGGCTCGAGAACAACGTCGATTGGGCGCTCTCCCGGGATCGATACTGGGGTACGCCGCTCCCGGTGTGGCGCTGCCACGACTGCGGCGCTGATACCTGCGTCGAGTCGGTGGCCGAGCTCTCCGAGCTTGCCGGGCGCGACCTCTCGGATCTCGACCTCCATCGACCCTACGTCGACGACGTGACCATTTCGTGCCCCGAATGCTCGGGGCGCGCGACACGTGTCGAGCCCGTGCTCGACGCCTGGTACGACTCGGGCTCGATGCCCTCGGCGCAATTCCACTACCCGTTCGAGAGCCAAGAGGTCTTCGATCGCCGTTTTCCCGCCGATTTCATCGCCGAGGCCATCGACCAGACCCGCGGCTGGTTCTATTCGCTGCTGGCGGTGAACACCCTCGTGTTCGACCGCACTCCCTATCGAAACGTCCTCTGTCTCGGTCTGATCGTCGCCGCGGACGGCCAGAAGATGTCGAAGTCACGTGGGAACGTGATCGATCCGTGGGTCGTGATCGACAAGCACGGTGCTGACGCCTTGCGGTGGTACTTCTTCTCTTCCGGTTCGCCATGGACGACGCGCCGCGTGTCCGACGCCGGCATCCAGGAGTCGACGAACCGCTTCTTGCTCACGCTCTGGAACACGTATTCCTTCTTCGTCACTTACGCGAACCTCGATCGATGGTCCCCCAACGACATCGCGCCCGCTCATCACGTCCTCGATCGCTGGATCTGCTCCCGCCTCCATCGGACCATCGCCGGCGTGACCGACGCCCTCGAGGACTTCGATGCTCTGCGCGCCGCGCAGGACCTCGACCGCTTCGTCGACGACCTGTCGAACTGGTATGTCCGCCGGTCCCGCCCGCGGTTCTGGAAGGACTCCGATGCGGCCGCGCACACGACGCTGCACGAGTGCTTGGTGACGATCACCAAGTTGCTGGCGCCGCTGTGCCCCTTCGTCACCGACGATCTCTACCGCAACCTGAGCGGTCGTCCGGAGTCCGTGCACCTTGCCGACTGGCCCGCGCCCGATCTCGCCGCGATGGACGACGACCTCGAAGGGGAGATGGACCGGGCTCGACGCGTCGTGTCGCTTGGACTCGCCGCCCGCACGGACGCCCATCTCAAGGTCCGCACCCCACTGCGCCGGGCGCTCGTGCTGGTGCCCGAGGACAGCCGCCTCGACGACGCGGCCATCGAAGAGGTGCGTGACGCGTTGAACGTGCGTCATGTCGAGCTGATCAGCGACCTCGAGGGGCTGGTCGACTACGAGGTCGTGCCCAACTTCGCCAAGCTGGGCCCGCGGGTCGGCAAGCTGATGCCGAAGGTGCAGTCTGCGCTCAAGGTCGCCGACGGCGCCGCGGTACGAAGCGCATTCGAGGAAACCGGCACGTACCGAATCGAGATCGACGGCGGTGAAACCGTCGATATCAGGCCCGACGAAGTCGACATCCGTGCCACTTCACACGCCGAGTTCGCACTCGCCCAAGAGAGCGGGTACGCGGTCGCGCTCGACACTGCCCTCGACGACGAGCTACGCGGCGAGGGCCTCGCTCGGGAGCTTGCGCGCCGGCTGAACGACCTTCGCAAGGCGTCGGGTTTCGAGATCGCCGATCGCGTGCGCGTGACCATGTGGGCCGAAGGCGAGCTCGCGGACGCGGCACGCCGCCACCAGAAATGGATCATGAGCGAGGTGCTCGCCGAGGACTGGGATATGTCGGGTACCGATGCGCCCGAGGTGCCTGGTGCGGAACGCGTCGACATCGACGGCTACCGCGCCGTGGTGCGGCTGGAGCGGCTCGAGCGCTAGCGGCGGCGCCGAAACCGCTTCTTGGG
>DASPXI010000070.1:0-14020 GCA_035637335.1 Acidimicrobiia bacterium | reverse complement strand
CGCGATGGACGTGATGATGACCGTGCCCGTCGGCCTCGGACTGATCTTCTCGGAGAAGCAGATCCGCGGCTGCCTATACGGATCGTCGAACGTGCATGAGGACATCCCGATGCTCGCCAACCTCTACTCCGAGGGGAAGCTGATGCTCGACGAGCTCGTCTCCCACGAGATCAAGCTCGACGACGTCAACTCCGCCATGGACGAGATGGGCTCGGGTGAGGTCTCCCGCTCGGTGATCGTGTTCAACTAGCTCGCAGGTACGCTTCAGCGCGGCGACGGCGGCTTTGCCGACTGTCGCCGCAAAGCCGGAGCTTGCGACGGCGACAGGAGACATCGTGCAGTACCGGCGGTTCGGGAACAGCGAGCTCGTGGTCTCCGAGGTCGGCTTCGGCGCATGGACGATCGCGACCGACTGGTGGGGCAAGGTCGACGACAAGGCTGGTCTCGTGCACACCGCGCTCGACGCGGGGGTGACGTTCTTCGACACCGCGCCCGTGTACGGCGACGACGGCTTCGGCGAGACGATCCTCGCCGAGCTGCTCGGGCGGCGCGACGACGTCGTCGTGACGACGAAGGTCGGCTACGACATCGATGCGCCCCGCATCGCCCCCGGGCATTCCGAGCGGCCGCAGGACTGGAGGCCGGAGTCCGTGCGCGCACAGGTCGAGGCGTCGCTGCGGCGTCTCGGTCGGGATCACATCGACCTGCTCCAGCTGCACAACGTGCGCATCGAGCCGGTGCGCGACGACGCGCTGTGGGACGAGCTCGAGAAGCTACGCGTCGAGGGCAAGGTGCGAGAGCTCGGGGTCGCCGTCGGGCCCGCCATCGGCTGGCTGGACGAGGGCCTCGAGGCGTTGCGACACCGGCCGATCGTCTCGCTCCAGACCGTGTTCAACCTGCTCGAGCAGGAGCCCGGCCGCGCGTTCGCGGCCGAGCCAGCGGTGACCGACGGACGCGTCGGGCTCATCGCCCGCGTGCCGCACGCGTCCGATGTGCTTTCGGGCAAGGTCACCCGCGACACGGTGTTCGAGGGCGACGACCACCGCGCCCACCGCAAGCGTGAGAACCTGCTCGACCTCTTCGACAAGGCCGACGCTCTGAACTTCCTGCACGGGCCCGAGACCGGTCGCACCATCGGCCAGGCAGCAGTGGCCGGAATTCTCGCCATGGACGGCTTCACGACCGTGCTGCCCACGTGCGTGACCGTCGACGAGGTGCGCGAGTACGCAGCCGCGCCCGACCTGCCGCTCTCGGCCGACGAGAAGGCCGAGGTCGATGCGAAGTGGCGCGACAACTTCAGCGTCACCGACCGCTACGAGATGCCGTTGAAAGGCAGCGGCTGACTACCCGCGGCGACGGCGGCTTTGCCGACCGTCGCCGCAAAGCCGGAGCTTGCGACGGCGACAATCGAACCCCCGAGTAACGTGTCGCCGATGGCGGTGCGACTTCCAGCCGAGCAGCGCCGGCGCCAGCTGCTCGACGTCGCGTGCGACGTGTTCGCGACCAACGGTTTCCACGCGACTGCGATGGACGACATCGCGACGGCCGCGGGAGTCACGAAGCCCGTGCTCTACCAGCACTTCCCGTCGAAGCGCGCGCTGTTCGTCGAGCTCCTCGCCGACGTCGGCCGTCAGCTGCTCGAGGAGCTCACGAAGGCGACCAGCCGGGCGACCACCGGCCGCGAGCGCGTCGAAGAGGGCTTCAGCGCGTATTTCCGCTTCGTGACCAACAACCGGGCTGCCTTCCGGCTGCTCTTCGGGGCGTCGGCCCGCAACGACCCGGAGTTCGCGCGTGTGGTCGACGAGGTGCTCCACGACGCGGCCGAGGCCATCAGTGAGCTGATCGAGATCGACGCCACCCCCGAGCACCGTCGCGTCCTTGCACACGCACTGGTCGGCGTCGCCGAGGCGACCAGCCGGCACGCCCTCACGGATCCCGACGCGTCACGCGACCCCGACGAGCTGGCGGCGTGGATCTCCGAGCTGGCGTGGTTCGGCCTGCGCGGCATCCGGCCCGAAAACCGGCCCACGCTGGCTTGATCTAGGTCAGCGGGCGCCCCGCACCAACGAGCCGGGGCGGGCGCCGGTGTCGTGTCCGTCCCGCATGACGACTTCGCCGCTCACGATCGTGGCCTCGTAGCCGTCGGCCCGTTGCAGCAAGCGACGGGCGCCGGCCGGAAGGTCGTAGTGCATCTCGGGGCGGTGCAGGGTGAGGCCGTCGAGGTCGATCACGTTGAGGTCGGCCTTCTTCCCCGGAACGAGCTCGCCCCGGTCACCGAGCCCGTACAAGGCGGCCGTGTCGCCGGTCATCTTGCGCACGACGAGCTCGAGCGGGAGCCGCTCGCCGCGGCTGCGGTCGCGCACCCAGTGCGTGAGCATGTAGGTCTCGATGCTCGCGTCGCAGATGGCGCCGCAGTGGGCGCCGCCGTCACCGAGCCCGAGCGCGGTTGCGGGGTTCAGCACCATCTCCCGGATCGGGTCGTGAGTGAACCGGCTGTACCCCAAGAGTGGCCGCAGCAGCAGCTCGCGCCCGTCGTGCGCCAGGAGCAGGTCGTAGAACAGGTCGGTCGGGTCGCGACCTTCGCGTTCGGCACGCGCCGCGATGCTCTCGTTCGGCGGCGGCTCGTAATCGGGCGGCTCGCCCATGGGGAAGACCCGGTCAAGGCCGAGGCCGATGAACGCCATGACGTCGTCGTGCTGCGGCGCCTCCGACAGGATCGCCTCGCGCACCGACGGATCACGAAGACGCGCCACCTTCTCGTCGAGTGGCAGCGGGTCGATCGCCTGGTAGCTCGGCCGGTCGCGCAGCGGATGGAACGTCTGGAGCCCGAGAAGCAGCCCGAGCGGACGGCCCGCGACTTGGGGCCGGATGGGGACGCCCTTGTCGTGGACCTCGAGGGCGAGGTCGAGCATGCGCTTCCACTGATCCGGGTCCTGGTCGTGCTGGATCAGCGCAAACGTCACGGGCCGGTCGATTGCGGCCGCGAGGCGCCGCATCCAGTCCATCTCACGGTCGGCGGCGGCGAGGTCCTCGCCGAGCACGCCGGCGGGCGCGAGCTCGAACACTCCCGCGTCCATGTCGGCGAGGACTCGCCCGAGCGCGAAGAGCTCGTCTTCGGCCGCGAACGTCCCGGGCACGGGTTCGCCGTCGATGGCGCGGTGAGCGATCGTGCGCGACGTCGACACACCGAGCGCGCCGGCTTCGATGGCGGCGCGCACGATCCCCGCCATGGCGGTCGAGTCGTCGGATGTGGCGGGCTCGTTGCGCGCGCCGCGCTCCCCCATCACGTATGCGCGCACCGCGCCGTGCGGCACCTGCGTGCCGACGTCGAGTGCCAGCGGCTGCTCGTCGAGGAAGTCGAGGAACTCGGGGAACGACTCCCAGCCCCACCGGATGCCGGCAGAGAGCGCCGTGCCGGGGATGTCCTCGACGCCTTCCATGAGCCCGATGAGCCAGTCGTGCTTGTCGGGTCGCGCCGGCGCGAAGCCGACGCCGCAGTTGCCCATCACGACGGTGGTGACACCGTGCCACGACGACGGCGTGAGCAGCGGGTCCCACGTGACCTGCCCGTCGTAGTGGGTGTGCACGTCGACGAAACCGGGAGTGACCAGCTTGCCGGTGGCGTCGATGACCTCGGCGGCGTCGCCGTCGATCTGCCCGACCTCGGTGACGCGGCCTCCGTCGACGGCGACGTCGCCCTCGAATGCGGGGGCGCCGGTGCCGTCGACGACCGTGCCGCCCCGGACGATCAGGTCGTGCATTGGCTTCCCCCTTGCGGCGGCCGGGTCTTCGGCTATCTTGCCCCAAGACGAGAACGTGTTCCAGTTTTCGCCGAGCCGGCCGGGAGGTCCCGCCATGACCACCATGACCCTGGACGACGTGAACCTTGCCGACCCCGGCAACTTCGTCCCGGGCGTCCCTCACGAGATGTTCGAGGTGCTGCGGCGCGAGGCGCCGGTGTGGTTCCACCCCGGCACCGACGAGGTCGAGGGGTTCTGGTGCATCGTCAAGTACGCCGACCTCACCGAGCTCAGCCGCGACTACCCGCACGCGTCGTCGGCCCTCGGCGGGATCACGCTGCAAGACAGCACGCCCGAGGACCTCGAGATGCAGCGGCAGATGATGCTGATCATGGATCCGCCCAAGCACACGAAGCTGCGACTGCTCGTGAACAAGGGCTTCACGCCCCGCATGATCGGCCGCCTCGAGGAGCACATCCGCGACGTCACGAAGGCGATCGTCGACGAGGTCGCGGCGCGCGGTGAATGCGATTTCGTCGTCGAGGTCGCCGCCGAGCTGCCGCTCCAGGTGATCGCCGAGATGATGGGTGTGCCGCAATCAGACCGGCACAAGATCTTCGAGTGGAGCAACCGCCTCATTGGGTCGGAGGATCCCGAGTACAACGTGTCGCGCGACGAGGCGATCGGCGCCGCCACCGAGATGTTCATGTACTCGACCGAGCTCGCGGCCGAGAAGCGGGCGAACCCCGGCGACGACATCATCAGCACGCTGCTGCAGGCGGAGGTGGAGGGCAATCGGCTCAGCGACACCGAGTTCAACCTGTTTTTCCAGCTGCTGGCGGTGGCCGGGAACGAGACGACCCGCAACCTCATCTCGAACGGGATGAACTTTCTCTTCGAACACCCCCACCAGTGGGCGAAGCTCATCGACGATCGTGTGCTGCTTCGTGGCGCGATCGACGAGATGCTGCGCTACGCGTCGCCGGTCATGTACATGCGCCGGACCGCGCCCGAGGACTTCGAGCTCCGCGGGCAGACGATCCGCGCCGGCGACAAGATCGCACTCTGGTACATCTCCGCGAACCGCGACGAGGACGTGTTCGAGCACCCGCACCGCTTCGACATCACGCGCTCGCCCAACGAGTACGTCGCTTTCGGCGGGGGCGGCCCGCACTTCTGCCTCGGCGCCAACCTGGCCAAGCTCGAGATCCGCGTGATGTTCGAGGAGCTCCTCGACCGTCTCCCCGACATCGAGCCCGCCGGCGACGTCCAGCGACTCCGCTCGAACTTCATCAACGGCATCAAGCACATGCCCGTGAAGTTCACGCCCGCATAGCGTTCTGGCGTCATTTACGTGCCCATGTGGCATGTGCTTGACGCCAAAACAGTTAGTGTCGGCGGCGCTCTTTCTTGCTGAGGGCGCGGGGCTGCCACGGGTCCGCGCCCGTGATGCTCGTACCCGGCGGCACGACCTCGTCGATGCGATCGAGCACGTCGGTGTCGAGGCGCACATCAGCACCCGCGAGCAGGTCCTCGAGCTGCTCCATCGTGCGCGGGCCGATGATCGCCGAGGTCACCGCCGGGTGCTCGAGCACGAACGCCATCGCCATGTGCGTGAGGCTGATACCGGCGTCGGCCGCAATCTTGAGCAGGTCCTCCACGGCGTCGAGACGCCGCTCGTGGACGGCGCGCTGGCGCTCGTCGGTGATCGGCCGGTTGGCGAGCCTCGAGCCGGCCGGGATCTCGGCGCCCTTGCGGTACCGGCCGGTGAGGTAGCCGCCGGCCAGCGGGCTCCACGGGATCACGCCCATCCCGTAGCGCTGACACGCGGGCAGCACCGCCCGCTCGATCTCGCGCACGAGGATCGAGTACGGAGGCTGCTCACACCGGAACCGCTCGCGCCCGCGGCGCTCCGCCACCCACTGCGCTTCGACGATGTAGTCGGCCGGGAACGTCGACGACCCCGCATAGCGCACCTTTCCCTGGTGCACGAGGTCGCTCAGGGCGCCGAGCGTGTCGTCGACGTCGGCGGTCTCGTCGGGCCGGTGGACCTGGTACAGGTCGATCCAGTCGGTGTCGAGACGGCGCAAGCTGTTCTCGACTTCGCGCTGGATCCAACGCCGCGAGTTGCCGCGCATGTTCGGATCCTCGCCCATCGGCGCCATCGCCTTCGTTGCCAGCACTAGGTCGTCTCGGCGGCCCGCGATCGCCTTGCCGACGATCTCCTCCGATTCGCCCGCCGAGTACACGTCTGCGGTGTCGACGAAGTTGATCCCGGCTTCGAAGGCGCGGTGCGCGATGCGAACGCAGTCGTCGTGGTCGGGATTGCCCCACTTGCCGAACATCATGGCCCCGAGGCAGAACTCGCTGACCTGGACGCCAGTGGTGCCGAGTGTGCACATCTCCATATTTCGGAGCCTACGCCTCGGTTGCGAGGTCCCGGTTCTCGGGCACGAACTTGTTCGCCGTGAACGTCGCGCCTTGCGGATCGGCGATGACCGTCGATCGGATCCATGGGGCGTCGAAGGGTGGTACCACCACATTGCCGCCGAGCGCGGCGGCCTTGTCGGCGATGGCATCCGCGTCGTCGACCCCGAATGTCACGCCCCAGTGCGGTGGGACGTCGGGCTGGTCGTCGCCGATCTCAATAAGCGACGCGACGACGTCCTCGAAGCCCTTTGGCGCGCCCACCGCGGCCATCTGCTCGCGGAGGCCCGGATTGTCCCGCTCCAGGTAGTCGCCGTAGCCGGGCAGCGTCCACGCCTGGAAGCCCCCGTCCATGTCAAGGGTCTGCCAGCCGAAGAGGGAGCCGTAGAAGGACTTGGCGGCTTCGACGTCGCGGCTGTTCAGATCGTTGAAGTTCAGGCTTCCGTGCTCGTTGACGATCCTTGCGCCCTTGTGCTGCTTCGCCTGCCAGATGCAGAACGCTGCGCCCTCCCGATCGGTGACAAGCGCCATCCGGCCGGAGTCCATGACCTCGACTGGCTCCATCACCACGTTGCCGCCGGCATCACTGACTTTGGACGCGGTCTCGTCCGCGCTGTCGACCCAGATGTACGTGTTCCACATCGCCGACGGTGGCGCTCCTTCGGGGATCGATCCGACGGCGGCGACGTCACCGCCTCGGATCCGGGCGATGAAGTACTGGCCCTCCGATCCTGGCGGCATCACATCTTCGAACTCCCATCCGAACAGGTCGCGGTAGAAGGCGACGGCCGAGTCGGGATCGGGCTGGCTCGTGTCAACCCAGCAGGGCACGCCGGGGATGTATCCGTCTCGTTCGGGCATCGCTGCTCTCTTCCGGTCGCGGGCGGTGGGACGCTGATCAGAGTTGCAGGTCCCACTGGGTCATGGGCGGGAGCTCACCCGCCAGGACGGCGTCAAAGCGCTCGCGGAGCATCGCCTCCGTCGCGTCGCTCGTCGTGATGAAGAATCGTCCGGTCCGGACGGCGTCGAACACTAGGCCGGCGACCTCGTCCGGTGGCCGCCCGCCTCTCTCGAGCAGGTCGCGCAGCGCCTGCTCCACGAGGTAGTGATCCGGCGCCTGCGCCTCGCTCGGCGGCTCGTCCGGCCGGTTGCGCGTCGAGTAGGCGATCTTCGTGTGCACGAGCCCGGGCACGAGCACGGACACGCCGATCGGCGAGCCTTGGACCCGCAGGTCGTGCGCCAGGCACTCGGTGAGCGCGAGCACGGCGAACTTGCTCGTGATGTACGGCGCTGAGAACGCCCCCGTGATCAACCCGGCGAGCGACGACGTATTCACCACGTGGCCCTCGTCGGCCGCTTCCAGCATGCGCGGCACGAACGAGCTGATGCCGTAAAGGACGCCCCAGAAGTTGACGCCCATCACCCACTCCCAGTCCGCGACCTCGCGCTGCCAGGTGATGCCGGCCTGGAACACACCGGCGTTGTTGCACAGCAGGTGGACGGCGCCGAAGCGCTCGTAAGCAAGGCCGGCGAGTGCGTCGACCTGGTCGGCGCGTGCCACATCCGTCGGGGCAACCAGGACTTCCGCGCCCGCCGTCTCGACTTCGGCCGCGGTCTCTTCGAGCGCGCCGACCTCGACGTCCGCGACGGCGACGCGCATCCCTTCGCGCGCTGCATGCAGTGCGAGCGCCCGCCCGATCCCGCTGCCGGCCCCCGTGACCACGGCCACGCGCCCTTCGAATCGGTCCACGACGTCTACGGAGGCGTGCCGCGGTACACGTAGCCGTCGCGGATCGGTGTGCGATCGGCGTAGAACGGCGTCAGCGCCGCGTCGACACGGTCCGGAGTCCAGCGGTCCTCGACGTCGAAGTGCCGGTCGATGCCGGGCCCCTGGACGACGTCGATCATGCGCCCGTAGACGACGAACACCTGGCCCGAGACGTTGGCGGCGGCCGGTGATGCGAGGTACGCGACCAGTGGTGACACGTTTTCCGGGGCGAACTTGTCGAAGTCAGGGTCCGCCTCCTCGAAGCCGGGAATGGTCTCGGTCATGCGCGTCCGGGCGCGCGGCGCGATGGCGTTGGCGGTGACGCCGTACCGTCCGATGCTGTTGGCGGTGGCGAGCGTCAGGGCGATGATCCCCGCCTTGGCGGCGGCGTAATTCGGCTGACCGGGCGACCCGAACAACCCCGCCTCTGACGTCGTGTTCACGACCCGGCCGTAGACGGGCGCGTCCGCGGCCTTCGACTGCTCGCGCCAGTACGCGGCCGAGTGGCGAGACATGCAGAAGTGGCCTTTGAGGTGGACCCGAACAACGAGGTCGAAGTCCTCTTCGCTCATGTTGAACAGCATCCGGTCCCGCAGGAACCCGGCGTTGTTCACGAGGATGTCGAGCTGCCCGAACCGGGCGACCGCGGCCTCCACGAGCTCGCGCGACGCGTCCCAGTCGGCGACGTCGCCGTGGTCCGCGACCGCCTCGCCACCGGCGGCCGTGATCTCGTCCACGACCGCGTCGGCGGGGCTCTTCTCCTCGTCACCCTGGAGCGTGCGGCCGTAGTCGTTGACGACCACGCGCACCCCGAGCCGGGCCAGCTCGAGCGCCTCGGCGCGGCCGAGCCCCCGCCCGGCCCCGGTGACGATCGCGACCTTGCCCTCCATCCCTTCCACTCGCAGCCCCTGTCGTCGGCGGAAAAGTGAAATACGTTCTAGTCCGTGAGCGAGCCAAGAGTCGCCTTCGTGACCGGCGCCAGCCGGGGCATCGGCAAGCAGGCGGCGATTGCGCTGGCCGAAGCGGGGCTCGACGTGGTGATCACGGCGCGCACGGTCCGGGAGGGTGAAGGCGTCGACGACTCAGACGGCGCCGCCCGCCCGATACCCGGCAGCCTCGAAACCACCGCGAGCGCGATCGAAGCGGCGGGCGCGCGCGCGTTGCCAGTCGCGATGGACCTACACGAGCGCTGGAGCCTTGTCGACGCCGTGCAGCGCACCGTCGACGAATGGGGACGGATCGACGTGCTCGTGAACAACGCGATCGATACCGGCCCTGGCGACATGTCGCTCTTCGAGAACACACCGGTTGAACAGCTCGAGGCGAAACTGGCCGCGAACGTCGTCTCGCAGGTCGTGCTCATCAAGGCGGCGCTGCCGGGCATGCTCGAGCGCGGCGACGGCACGATCGTGAACGTCACGTCCACGGTCGCGATGATCGACCCGCCGGCGCCGGCGGGTGAGGGTGGCTGGGGCGCCGCCTACGCGATGTCGAAAGGCGCGCTCCACAAACTCGCCGCGATCCTCGCCGTCGAGGTCGGTGATCGTGGCGTGCGCTGCTTCAATCTCGACCCCGGCTTCGTCATCACCGAGCGCATGGAGGTCAACGCCGCGGCGCTCGGGCTCGAGGGCCGCTACAAGGGCGCGCCGCCCACGGTGCCGGCGGCGGTCGTCGCCTGGCTGGCGACGAGCCCGGAGGCCGCCGAGCTCAACGGGTCCACGATCTCGGCGCAGAAGTTCGCCCGCGAGCGCGAG
This sequence comes from Acidimicrobiia bacterium, assembly GCA_035637335.1. Taxonomy (GTDB): domain Bacteria; phylum Actinomycetota; class Acidimicrobiia; order IMCC26256; family JACDBD01; genus JALZAA01. The sequence continues at coordinate 4,331 of DASPXI010000070.1, read as the reverse complement.
CTGCATCCGGACTGGCGGAGCGACCGAGGCGGTGGAAAGTAGAACCGGTTACGGTCGTGGCATGCAGATCGACGACCTGATCCTCGTCAGCGTCGACGACCACGTCGTCGAGCCCGCCGACCTCTTCGAGCGTCACCTCCCCGAGCGCTGGCGCGACCGCGGACCCCATGTGATCCGCGCACCGAACGGGGCCGACGTGTGGATGTGGGGCGACCAGCGCGGCGCGAACTTCGGGCTGAACGCGGTAGCCGGCAGACCGCCCGAGGAGTACGGCATGAACCCGATGTCGTTCGGGGAGATGCGCGACGGCTGCTACGAGATCGACGCCCGGGTCCGCGACATGAACGTCAACGGCGTCCTCGGCTCGATGTGCTTCCCGTCCTTCCCCGGCTTCGCCGGACGCATGTTCCACAGCGGCGGCGCGGCGGGCGACGACAGCGCGCTTCCGGTCCTCCAGGCGTACAACGACTGGCACGTCGACGAGTGGTGCGGCACGCACCCGGGCCGGTTCATCCCGCTGGCGGTCCCGCCCGTGTGGGACCAGGACGCGATGGTCGCCGAGGTTCGACGCATGACGGCCAAGGGGTGCCACGCGTTCACGTTCTCCGAGAACCCGGAGAAGACGGGGTTCCCGAGCCTGCACAACGAGTGGTGGGATCCGTTCTGGGCCGCGTGCGCGGACGAAGGCACGCTGGTCTGCTTCCACATCGGCTCGTCGTCGGAGATCCCGATCACCTCGGTGGAGTCGCCCGTCGACGTCACGCTCACATTGATGCCGGTGAACATCGTGCAAGTGGCGGCCGACATCATCTGGTCCGACTTCCTGCGGCGCTATCCCGGGTTGAAGATCTGCCTCTCCGAGGGCGGCATCGGTTGGGTCCCGTACTTCCTCGAGCGCGTCGACCGCACGTACCACCAGCAGCACCGGTGGACCGGTCAGGACTTCGGCGGAAAGCTCCCGAGCGACGTGTTCCGCGAGCACATCGTCACGTGCTTCGTGCAGGACCGCATCGGTATCGAGCTACGGCACGAGGTCGGGATCGACACGATCACGTGGGAGGTCGATTACCCACACTCCGACTCGACGTGGCCGCACTCCCCCGAGGCGTTCGCGGAGCAGCTCGACGGCGTGCCCGACGACGAGGTGCACATGATCGGGTCGGAGAACGCGATGCGCCACTTCCGGTTCGACCCGTTCACCCACCGGCCGCCAGAACGATGCACCGTCGGCGCGTTGCGGGCCGAGGCCGCCGGCGTCGACACCACGCCCCGCAGCGCGGGGACGCCGCAGCCGCGGCCCGAGCGACCGGTGCGCATCGCCGACATCGCGGCGATGAGCGGCGCCGCCCGTTAGCACGGACCCCACCCGAAATTGGAACCTGTTGCAATTTCGGCGACAGGGGGTTAGCGTCTCCCCCTATGGAGTTCGGGATCTTCAACAGCCTGTACGTGCCGCACCAGGTGACCGACGGGGTCCCCGACCCCCAGGCCGTACAGCACCAGCGGCTCATGAACGAGCTGACCTGGACCCGGGCGGCGGACCGATCCGGCTTCAAGTACACGTGGGCGACCGAGCACCACTTCCTCACCGAGTACTCGCATCTCTCGGCGAACGAGTCCTTCCTCGCCTACCTGGCCGGGGTCACCGACCGCATCCACCTCGGTTCGGGCATCTTCAACATCACCCCGCCGGTGAACCACCCCGCCCGTGTGGCCGAGCGGGTGGCCATGATCGACCACCTCAGCGAGGGACGCTTCGAGTTCGGCGTCGGCCGGGGCTCGTCGAGCACCGAGCAGAAGGGGTTCGGCATCCCCGACCCCGAGCTGACGAAGGAGATGGTCGACGAGGTGTTCCCCGAGTTCAAGCGCATGTGGTCGACGACGGACTACCGCTTCGACGGGAAGTTCTTCTCCATGCCACCGCGCAACGTGCTGCCGAAGCCGTACACCGATCCTCACCCCCCGCTGTGGATCGCGGCCGGCAACCCGTCGACGTTCGAGAAGGCGGCCCGCATGGGCGTCGGCGTGCTCTGCTTCGCGATGGGCGCGCCTGACATGCTCAAGCCGCTGGTCGAGATCTACAAGAACACGATCGACCAGGCCGAGCCTGTCGGCGCATACGTGAACAACAATGTCATGATCACGAGTCAGATGCTGTGCCTGAATGACGGCCAGAAGGCACGCGACATCTCGTGCGACATGAACGCGAGCTATCAAAACAGCCTGGTGTTCCACTACCTCGACACCTTCCCGAAGCCACCGTGGGTTCCGGAATGGCCGGAGCTGATCCCCGAGCCCGTGCCGGACGAGCTCGAGCAGCGGATCCACGCCGGCCGCGTCGTCGTCGGCACCCCCGAGGAGTGTGAGAAAGCGGTGCATGGCTACGTCGACACCGGCGCCGACCAGCTGGTGTTCGGGCAGCTGTCGACGACGATGCCGATCGAGGTCGCCGTCGAATCGATCGAGACGTTCGGGCGCGAGCTGATCCCGATCTTCGACAAGGACCCGGTGCACAGCACGCAGCGCCAGCGGGAGGCCTACGTCGCCGCCCGCGGGCCCCAGGTGCGCCCGATCGGCAAAGCCCACGACGCAGTGCGCGTCTAACCGATGGGCGAGTGCGGCGGGCGAGTCGCGCTCGTCACCGGCGCCAGCCGGGGCATTGGCGCCGCGATCGCGCTGCGGCTCGCCGAGGAGGGCGCGGCGGTCGCGGTCACCGCTCGCACGCTCGAACTGCATCCGACCCTGTTCGGGACACTGGAGGAGCGACCGCCTCTGCCCGGCACGCTGAACGACGTCGTCGCCGCACTCAGGGCTCGGGGGGCGAAGGCGGTGGCGATCCAGGCCGACCTGTCGGATGTGGAGGCACGCGCCCGCATCGTGCCCGCCGTCGCGACGACCCTGGGGCCGGTCGACATCCTCGTGAACAACGCCGCTGCTGCGTTCTACCGCCCAACCGCCGAGCTCACTCTTCGGCGCCGGCGACTGCTGTTCGAGCTGAACGTGCACGCGCCGGTCGACCTCGCCCAGCAGGTCATCCCGGAGATGCGGGAGAAGCGCCGCGGCTGGATTGTGAACGTCTCGAGCGCGACGTCGCGTCACCCGAAAGGCCCGCCGTTCGACCCCGGCATCAAGCTCGGCGCGACCAGCACGTTGTACGGCGCTACGAAGTCCGCGCTAGAGCGAATCACGACGGGGCTCGCGGCCGAGGTGTACGACGACGGCATCGCCGTGAACTCGATCGCTCCGGTCGCGGCGGTGCGCACGCCCGGATCCGAGGCGCACCTCGGTCCGCTGCTCGACGAGCGGCCCGACATCGTCGAGCCCGTCGACCTGATCGCGGAGGCGGCGCTCGTGCTCGCCACCTGTGATCCCGCGACCTTCACCGGCCGGGTCGTTTACTCACGGCCGTTCCTGCGGGAGCTTGGCCGGCTGCGCGAGAGATAGAGAAACTGAGAAAGCGACCCAGGAGAGATAGAGAGAGCCAGAAAGGACGCGCCCATGCTCTCGCCGATGGACGACTACCCCCTACACCAGATCGCCGAGCCGATCCGCAACGTCGGGACCAGCGACCGCAACTTCTACGACCGCTACTACTTCAACCTGCACGGCTGCAGCGACGAGCTGTTCCTGATCATCGGCGTGGGCCAGTACCCCAACCTCGGCGTGCAGGACGCGTTCGCATGCGTGCGCCGAGGCGACAAGCAGCGGGTCGTGCGAGCATCCCGCGAGCTCGGCGACCGGATGGACACGAGCGTGGGACCGTTCCGGGTCGAGGTGATCGAGGGCCTGCAGAAGGTACGCGTGGTCCTCGAGCCCACCGAGCACGGCATCGCCTGCGACCTGACGTGGGACGGCGCGATCCCGGCGTTCCTCGAGCCGCGGCAGTACATCCGCAAGTACGGGCGGGTGCTGTTCGACACGATGCGGTTCGCGCAGACGGGGTTCTGGTCGGGGACGCTCGAGGTCGGCGGCGAGCACTTCGACGTCACACCCGACCGGTGGTGGGGCACGCGCGACCGGTCATGGGGGGTGCGGCCGGTCGGTGAGGCCGAGCATCCCGGCATCCGCCAGGCCGAGGGGCAGCTCGGTGGCATGTGGAACTACGCGCCGATGCAGTTCCCGGACTTCTCGCTCCTCTACATCCTCAACGAGACCGACCGCGGGGAGCGCCCCACCGAGGAGGCGGTGCGGATCTGGGCCGACCCCGCACGCGAGCCGGAATGGCTGGGCCGGCCCGAGTTCGAGCACACGCTCGTGCCGGGCACGCGCATGGTGTCCTCGTCGGTGCTGTCCTTCCCGGAGGCGCCGGGCGGCGGCTTCGACGTGAAGGT
>DASPXI010000069.1:0-34380 GCA_035637335.1 Acidimicrobiia bacterium | reverse complement strand
CTCGCACACCCGGCCGACTGATCACTTCCAAGGCACCCAACCCGGGGCCGGCCGATCTGCGGGTCAGACCGAGTGAACGAGACCCTGCACGTTCCCTACCAGCGCGACAACCGCGCCCGGTGGATCATCACTGCCGATCTGGCGCGCCGGCAGTGTGCATCTTGCTGACCTTGATGCGTGCGTTCACGGGGGGGCCCGCGCTGACGGGCACCGCTGGTCGTATCGGCAAAAACGATGCGCGCGAGGAAACCTCGTCGAGTACAGCAATCAGCGCTTGGAACGCCGTTGGGCGGTGTCACCACTGATGCGGCCACGGTGGGGCGATCCCACGAATTATGGTCACGTGCCGAGCTCAGCGGCCCCGTCCTCGAGCTGCCCGCGCTTCGCGCGCATCGTTTTTGCAAACAGGGAGAACGCGGCGCGAAAGAGCGGGCGTCAGAATGTCGTCCAGCGCTTTCCCCTCGATCAGCGCAACTTACTCCCTCGATGCCAGTAACTCGACCGACCGTGCGCTTACGGCGGCCCCATGGTCCTCGTTGATGACGACTTCACTACCTTGTCCACCAATGCTTGAAAGCAGTTCGGGACTCGGCGCGCTCGGGCGGGAGCGAATTCTCGTGCTCCGCTATCCGCCGGAACTCTCGAAACGAGATTGCGAGATGCTCGATGACCACGGGAACCGTTGGTTCTGTCGTACGGGTGGAAAGCAAGCCCGAACCAAAGCTGACGCGTTCCCGACGCGTGGGCCGTTTCGGGCTGGCGCTTCTACGAGGGCAGACGTTCGAGATCCGCGATCGGGCGCGCCGCTGTGTTCGGCGAATTGAGGGCCCGCGGGCGGGCCACGAATCGGAACTGGTCGTGACCGATGCACACGGCATCGAAGCAGGGACCATTAAAGACCCGGAGGTTCTGGGGTTCTTCGACCGGGTCGTGCTCGGCATCGGACTCGGGAGAAAGAAGTACACCCTGGAGGCCCAGGGCCGCCCGCTCGGCGCACTGACGGCGTGGTCGGCCCGGACGAGCTACGGATCCTCGGGTGGCCGGATCTACGACACTTCGGGCGACCAAGCGGCATCGATATGGATGCGGCCGAGTCCACCCTGGCGCTCTACCGATTACATGATCATGCTGAGGCAGCCGCTGCACGAAGCACTCCGCGTCCTCGCCATCGCGGCCTCGGTGTACATCATGACGAAAAACAGAGCGCCGCCACTCGCATCACGATCGCGTAGCGATTAAAGCTCGACAGAGCCAAATAGTCCTGCTTGGTCAAGTTTGGTCGGGCCCTGCGCACACGGGCACCGCTGGTCGTATCGGCCGAAACGATGCGCGCGAGGGAGCCTGGTCGTGCGCGACCCGCGTCCGAGCCGGCCCGGTTGCAAACGCGATGCAAACGTACGGGACGACACGAGCCCGGACGGCACGTCATGGACGAGTCGTGCGCGAGCGCGAATCCGCAGGTCAGCGGGACTTTGCGTCACCACGCCGGACGGCACGACACGGGCTGTCGCGGACTTTTAATCCGATGGTCCGGGGTTCGATTCCCCGGCGGCCCACCCTCTGCGTCCCACGTTAGGCGTCATCTGCGCACCTCATAGGTGCCTGCCGCACGCACGAGCAGAGCTGCGACCCGAACGCGGAAGGCGGGAGACCGCGGTCCTGGTCCCCCGCCTCCGCTTCTCCGAGGGTCCCGCCCCTGCCCATTCCCTCGGAGGCGCATGTTGAGCATGCGCCTGGTGGCCGATGTGCTCCATGACGCAGAACACGGTTCTCGCGTGACCCCAGACACACGAGGATGCTCGAGCCAGATCGGTGCGAGGGCTTGACTCTCCCCTCGGGGGAGGCCGAAGGATGGACGCATGTCCGGCGACGCGCTCCTCCGCATCGGCGCCTTTTCGAGGGCATCGTGGCTGTCGATCAAGGCGCTGCGCGCCTACCACGAAGCCGGGCTCCTCGTGCCGGCCGAAGTCGATCCTCGCACCGGCTACCGGTCGTACACGACAGGACAACTCGCCGATGCCGCGATCATCCGCAAACTTCGGCAACTCGACGTGCCGCTCGAGGGCATTCGCTCCGTGCTCGAGGCCCGCGACCCTGCGGTGACGCGCAAGGTGCTCACCGAGCACGGCGCGGTGTTGGAGGAGCGGATGGCCGCCACGCAGCGAGCTGTTGACGAGCTCCATGCCGCACTCGACGCTCCCGTACTGCAAACACCTGTCCACCGCCGACACGAGCCGGCGCGCACGATCCTCACCTTCTCGGGCACCGTGACCGAGTCCGAGTGGATGCCGTTCCTCGAGCGGGCTCGGACCCTTCTCGCCGAGGCGGCGAACGGAGCCGGCGCTGTGGTCGACGGCCCGTTCGGCGCCTGTTACCCACCGCCGCTCGATGACGATGCGCAGGACGTCGTTGCATTCATACCGGTTGACTCCGCGCCCCTGCTCTCTTCGGCGATGCGATCGGGCGGCGTGGCCGTCGGCGAGCTCCCCGCCACCGACGTCGCAGTCATCGACCATCTCGGTGACTACGACGATCTGGAAGACGCCTATCGAGAGCTCGGGTCATGGGTGGCCACGCACGGCGAGCCCACCGACCTGCCAGTTCGGGAGCTCTACCTCGTCGGTCCGATCGACACCGACGACCCGAGCAACTATCGCACCGAGATCTGCTGGCCCGTTCATACCCCCTCGTCCACCGAACAGGAGACCTAGACATCATGGCTTCCATACGCAAGGAAATATCGATCGACGTCCGCCCCGAGGATGCGTGGGCGGCGCTCCGCGACTTCGCAGCAGTGCACGAGCGGCTCGTGCCGGGCTTCGTCACCGACGCTCGCATGGACGGGGACGACGCCAGGATCGTCACGTTCTTCAACGGAGCGGTGGTACGCGAAACGCTCGTCGGAATCGACGACGAAGCCCGTCGCCTCGCCTACGCCATCATGGACGGCCCATTGGAGTTCGCGCACTACAACGGCTCAGCCCAGGTCTTCCCAGACGGGGAACGGTGCCGGTTCGTGTGGATCGTCGACGTGCTGCCGCACAAATTCGCGGAGGTCGTCAACGATCTCATGGAGCGCGGCATCGGGGTGATGAAGACGACACTCGAGTCACACGCCGAGGTGCGCTGATACCTAGCCGAGGCGCGCAGACACCCGGGCCCGAAGGCCCGGGTGTCGGCGTGTCGCTACGTTTCGGCTGGGCTCAGGCTCAGGCGGTGCCGGTCAGCTTCGCGACAGCCTCCCCATCCGCCGAGACGTCGCTCTTGACGGTCAAGTCGGCCTGCTTCGGACCAGAACCAGCGGTATTGAAGTGCGCCACGACAATGCAGGTGTCGCTGGCGGCGAGAGTCTGGCCCTCGCACGTGTTCTCGGCGCCGGCGGGCGAAACCGAGAAGTTGCTCGTATCCCCGCTCACGTTGGCTTCGAGCGTTCCCGACGTGTTCGGGCCGTTGTTGGTCACAGTGAACGTCTTATCACTGCTACTGGTGCCGAAGTCATGCGAGGTCGGCTCGATGCTCAGACCCGTCGGCGGCGGCGGCTTGACGGGTGTCTTCGTCGGCTCGCACGACGCGGCCGCGGTGAGCAGCCCGCCCGCGGCCAAGAGGCACGCAAGCGCGTAGCGCCTGCGTCCAGAGAAAAGCTTGCGCATTGGTTTGGCCTCCCGACTAACTGCAGGAGACCCCTGCCCCCCACGCGTCCGTGTTCACGCTACGCCCGTGACCGGATGCCGACCAGGGCACTTCGTCACATCGAACAGGGGCGATGGGGTCGAACTACGCGCGTTCTACACCGTCAGCAGCGAGTCGGCGCATTGGAGCGTGCAGGCACGGGCATCGACGGCTCGGGCCTTCCGACGCCCACCCGTCGAGGGTGGGACTGCCGCACGGACATGACGACCAGCCAGACGATGATCGCCAGCTCGAAGAAGACGACAACCGCGTTCCCCACGAACAGCAACCGGAACGGCAGCGTGCCCGGCCAACCCTGCTTGTACTGGTACGCGACCAAGTACAGCGCGGACTGCGCGAGGACGAGCTTGGTCAGCCCAGAGCGCCACTCGAGGACCAGCACCGGGATCACCCACGCCGTGTACCACGGCAGCACGTACGTGCCCGCAAGGAGGTAGGCGACGAGGGCACTCCCCACGACGAGCGCGGGTGTGCGGTCGCGCAGCCGACCCCACACCAGGATGGCGGCGAGCACGAGCACCATCACCGTCGAAAACCGAGCGGCTGAGTTCAGGTAATCGGACGAGAACCGGTAGAAGCGGCCGAGGCCGAACAGGTTCGTGCGCCCTTCCGAGTCGGCGAGGAGCCAGATCGAGTTGTGGCTGATGTGGAAGCGCGCCTCGCGAAGCGGTGCGATCTCGTCGAGCCCGCCGCTCAGCGCGTAGCCGAGGGACAACGCGCCGCCGGTGATCGCGGTCGTGACCGCCGCCGGTCGCAGGCCGCGCTTGCGCCAGATCCACACGGCGAGGGCGGCGAGGCCCAGGAGGGCGACGATCTTCACCGATGCCGCCACCGCGATGGCGATCCCGGCCAGCGCGAAGCGTTCTCGAGTTGCGAGCAGAACCGCAGCCAATAGGGCGAGCCCGACGAGGGCGTCGTTGTGGCCGCCGTTGATGACCGAGTAGATGACCAGCGGGTTGAGCCCGATCAGCGCGGCCGCAGCCGGATCGCGAGTACGGCGGGCGATGAGCAACACCGCCAAGAAGACCGAGAGCGCGGCCAATGACTGGAACGCGACGCGCGTCGCGCGTGCATCGGTATCGGTCACGCTCACCACGGCGGCCGAGATCCCGTTCCACAGCGGTCCGTAGACCGATTCGGTGTCCTGCCATCTTGGCCTGACTCGTCGCTCGACTACGTCGTTCGGGAAATCGCTCGGGGTGTGCAGGTAGGGGCTGGCGTCGTATTCGGCGGTCATACGCCCGTACGCGGCGTATGACCAGACGTCAGCCGAGTCCCAGGGCCGGCCCACCACCGCGAGCACCGAGAGAGCCATTGTCAGCACCAGCACCGTGCGCATGCCAAGCGCGCGCCGCCATTGCGCTCGGAACAGCACGAGTGCCAGGGCGACGAACCCGATCGTCAGCAGGCCGGCGCGACTCGTGGCGGCGAACCGGCGGAACACGACCGTGCCGGTGGCCGACGCCGAGACGAGCACCAGCGTGAGTGCGACGGCGCGGTCGACGGAGGTGGGTGCGTCCGAAGTCGGGTCGGGGCGCACGGCGGAAGTCTTGCCAGACAGGGATGAGACGTGAGTGAAGGGTGGCTGAAGCCTAGGGCCACAGCCGGCGGGCCGCAGGCTCGGGCCCGACGACGACGTCGAAATTGTCAAGGCGCGCGAGCCAGTCCCGATTGGCCCGGTGGACTGACTTCTGGTCGTCGTAGCGGTTCAGCACGACGACCACGGGGAGGCCTGCGAAGGCGTCGACCGACATCCGGACAGCGTTGATGGTCCCCAGGTCGGCGTCGGCGACGAGTACAACCCTGTCCGCGGCGATGGCGCGCGCCAGTGCAGCGTTGTCACCGTCGGCCGCGAGTGGTGAGCGGGGGCCGCCTGCGCCTTCGACAAGGCCCACGTCGATCCCGTCAGGCCAGCGCAGCTCGGCCACCAGGTCGTTCACGGTGAACGGCGGCTGGCCCAACGCGTCGGCTGCCATCGGCGGGGCGAGCGCGCACCCGTACCAACGATGGGGCGCGCACACCTCGTGCGGGCTTTCGCCCGTAGCCGCCGCGAGCACGTCGGCGTCGGTGTGCTGATCACCGGGCGCGAACGCCTGCGCCGGCTTGCGTGCCGCGACGCGCACTCCCGCGCTGCGCAACTCTCCCAGCACCGCCGCCGCGATCCACGTCTTGCCGACTTCGGTGCCCGTTCCGCCGACGAACGCGAGCCGCGCCGGTCCCGCCGTCACAGGTTCGCGAGCGCCGTCGCGAGCGCGCCGATCTGGGACGGCGCGTGCGCCGCCGACAGAGTGACCCGCAGTCGCGACGTCCCTGGCGGCACCGTCGGCGGCCGGATTCCGGGCACGAGCATTCCCTGCTCGAGCAGCGCGCCCGCCGCCGCCACCGTGCGGGCTTCGTCGCCGAGCACGACGGGCACGATCGGCGAGGGATGCCCGGGACGGAGGCGGTCGACGTTGGTACGCAGCCGGCGGCGGAGCTCGGCGCCCTCGCCGGAGCGCACGACGCCGACGGAGGCCAGCGCCGCGGCGGAGTCGGCGGGTGAGAGCGCGGTCGTGAAGATGTACGACCGCGCTTGGTTGACCACGAGCTCGGTGAAGCGCCGTGGGCCGGCGACGAACCCGCCGAGCGAGCCGAGCGTCTTCGACAGCGTGCCGACGCGCAGGGCGTCGACGCCGGACAGGTCAGGGTCAGGCCCGAGTGCGGCGTGCGCTTCGTCGAGCACGAGCAGCGCGTCGTGCCGCGCGCAGATCGCGGCGAGCGCGTCCACGTCGGCGATGTCGCCGTCCATGGAGAACACCGTGTCGGTCACCACTAAGGCGCGCTCTGCCGCAACCGTTGCCAGCAGATGATCGACGTGGTCGAGGTCGCGGTGCCGGTACACCTCGACCCGCGCCCGGCTGGCGCGGCAGCCGTCGATGATCGAGGCGTGGTTGAGCTCGTCCGAGCACACGACAACACCGGGCCCGCCGAACGTCGTCAATACTCCGAGGTTCGTCGCGAAACCGGTCGGGAATAGCACGGCCCGCTCGGAGCCCTTCCAGTCGGCGAGTGCGGCCTCGAGGTCGGCGTGTACGGGCCGCGAACCGACGATCAGGCGCGCCGAGCCCGCGCCCGCGCCCCAGCGGTCGAGTGCAGCGTGCGCCGCCGCGACCACGGCCGGGTGCTGCGTCAATCCGAGGTAGTCGTTGGAGGCGAAGGAGACCACGGGCCGCGCGTCCGGGCCGAGCTTGCCCTCAGGCCCGGCGGCGTCGAGGTCGCGCGGCTCACGCCACCGGCCGGCGGCGTGAATGCCGTCGGACTCGGTGCTCGCCCACTCTCCCCAGGTCACCCGGCCGCCACCTCGTCGATGGCGGCCTCGAGCGCGTCGACGATCCGGCGCAGCTCCGGCGAGGTGATCGTGAGCGGCGGCATCACCACGACGACGTCCCCCAGCGGACGCAACAGCACGCCGCGTTCGACCACCGCCGCGCAGACCCGCCGGCCCCAGCGCAGCCCGTCGCGTGGAGGCGCGAGCTCGACGCCGCCCATCAGGCCCTGGAGCCGCACGTCGCGCACAGCCGGGTGCGACGCGACGCGTTCACGAAGCATCCGGCGCAGCTCGGTGGACCGGGCGCGCACGTTGGCGAGCACGTCGCGCTCCTCGAGCAACTCGAGGTGACGACGCGCCACCGCGCACGCGAGGGCGTTCCCGCCGTACGAATGGCCGTGGTACAGCGTCTGCTCCGAGAGGTCGGGCCCGAGGAACGCGTCGAAGACGCGCTGGCTGGCGACCGTCACCGACTGGGGCAGATACCCGCCGGTCAGTCCCTTGCCCAGGCAGAGAAGGTCGGGCCGCAGCCGGCACTGCTCGGAGGCGAACAGGGTGCCGGTGCGGCCGAACCCCGTTGCCACCTCGTCGCAGACGAGCAGCGCGGCGTGCTCACGGCACGCATCGGCGAGGGTGGCGAACGCAGCTGGCGGCGCGATCTGCATGCCCGCCGCGCCCTGCACGAGGGGCTCGACGACGACGGCCGCGAGCTCGTGCGCGTGGTCGTCGATCATCCGTGCCGCGATGCGGAAGCAGTCGCGATCGTCGAACCCCGGCGCCCGCAGCACGGCAAAACGGAGTGGGTCGAACAGATCGGTGCCGAACCCACCGGCCCCGACGGAGATCCCGCCGACGGTGTCGCCGTGGTAGGCGCCGCCGAAGGCCAGGTACGTCGTGCGCCCCTCGACGCCACGGTTCACCCAGTACTGGAACGCGATCTTGAGTGCCTGCTCCACGGCGGCAGCGCCATCGGACGCGAACATGAAGTGCGGGCCGTCGACCGGAACGACCCGGGCGAGGTCCTCGGCCAGCTCGATCGCGGCCTGGTTGCCGTTCCCGAGCATCGTCGAGTGCGCGACGCGGTCGAGCTGGTCACGCACGGCCTGGTCGAGCTCGGGCACGCGATGGCCGAGGGTCGTGACCCACAGCGACGAGATCGCGTCGAGGTAGCGACGCCCGTCGACGTCGATGAGCTCGTGGCCGTCCGCCGACTCCACGATGACCGGCGCGTTCTCCGCGTAGCAGGCCATCTGCGTAAAGCCGTGCCAGACGACGGCCACGTCGCGCTTTACCCAATCCTCCGCCACGCCCACGGCGAGCGATGTTACGTGCGGATCGTGTCGCTCTGCCCGAAGCCGTTCAGAGCCGGCGTCCCCAGCGATCGGTCACCGGCCCGCGACCCAACCGTGCGGGGCCCCGCTTGCGCCGCAAGCCCGGTCGACGCACATTCGGCCATGCGACCAGGAAGAAGAGCACGAGCACGATCAGCGCCAACGCGATCAGAAGCAGTGTCATCTGGCCTTGCTACCCGAACGGCGATGACGAAAAACGCGCCGCCGACCGTTGATACCGTCGACCTGTGAGAGAGGAGATCGAACCGATCGTGCCGTACGACGTCGACGCCGTCGTCCGGACCGTCGGCGAGCAGTACCGCGAGTGGCTGGCCACGCTGATCGAGTTGGTGCGCATCCCTAGCGTCAGCGGCGACCCAACGCACAAGGTGGATGTCGAGCGCAGCGCCGACGCCGTGGCCGCCGCACTCCAGGTCGCGGGCCTCGAGCATGTCCGGCAACGCGACGTCGACGGATCGCCGCCGTATGTGCTCGGCGAGTGGGTGCACCGCGACGACGCGCCCACGGTGCTGCTGTACGCGCATCACGACGTCCAGCCGCCGGGAATCGTCGAGCACTGGCCGATCCGTTCGAGCCGCGCGAGCGCGGCGGCCGCCTCTACGGACGGGGTAGCGCGGACGACAAGGCCGGCGCCGTCGCGCACGCCGCGACGATCGCGGCGTGGCTCCGCACGAGGGGGGAGCTGCCCTGCAACGTGCGGGTGCTCGTCGAAGGGGAGGAGGAGATCGGCTCGCCCCGTCTCGAAGCGTTCCTGGCCAAGTACCTCGACGAGCTGGCCGCCGACGTGCTCGTGCTCGCCGACGCGGGCAACTGGCAAGTCGGGGTACCGGCGATCACGTATTCGTTGCGGGGCATCGCCGGCGTCGACGTCACCGTGCGCGCCCTCGACGGGCCCGTGCACAGCGGCATGGCCGGCGGGGCTGTGCCGGACCCGGCGATGGCGCTCGCCGCTGCGCTGACGTCGTTGGTCGACGAGCACGGCGACGTCGCCATCGACGGCTTTGCCGACGACGCCACACCGCTGACGCCCGAAGAGCGCGCACGCATGGAGGCGCTGCCCGACGACTCCGAGCGGCTGCGGCGCGCCTGGGGTGTTCGGCCCGATGTCGAGCTCGCTGGAGACCCCGGGGCGAGCATCTACGAGCGGTTGTGGCGACGGCCGTCGATCGCGGTCATCGGATGGGACTCACACCCGATCGCAGGGTCGTCACCCCAGATCGTCGCCGAGGCCACCGCCCGCCTGAACGTACGGCTCGCGCCCGGGCAGGACCCCGAACGTGCGCAAAAGCTGCTGCGCGACCACCTCGCGAGTCGCGTGCCATGGGGTCTCGAGCTCGAGATCACGCCGGTGTGGGGCGCGGCCGGCTGGCTGACGGAGCCGAGGGGATGGGCGTTCGACGCTGTGGACCGCGCGCTCAGAGCCGGGTTCGGCGCCGATCCCGTCTACATGGGCGTGGGCGGGTCGATCCCGTTCGTGCAGCCGTTCGCGGACGCGTTCGCTGGTATCCCCGCACTGCTGCTCGGCCCGGCCGATCCCGCGAGCCGATCCACGGCGAGGACGAGAGCCTCCACCTCGACGACTGGCGCAAGCTCATCGCCAGCCAGGCGCGCCTTCTTGCCGAGCTGGCCGAGAGTGCGCCGCGCTAAGTCACAGCGACTACTCGGCAACGTATTCGGCGCCCATGTCGCGCAGGGCGGAGCGGATCTTCTCGGCTGCGGCCTCGAGTGAGCCCTCGGGTGGATTGTGGTTCGCGTGCGCGAACGACAGCTCGTGCGCGGCGTTGATCGGGACGATGTGAATGTGCGTGTGCGGGACCTCGTCGCCGACGATCATCACGCCGATGCGCCGCGGCGTGAACGCCTGGTACTGCGCCTTGCCGATGGTCTGCGCCACAGTGAAGAGGTGGCGAGCGAGCACGGGGTCGAGGTCGATCCAGTGGTCGACCTCTTGACGAGGCACGACGAGCGTGTGGCCTGGGTTCATCGGCGCGATCGACAGGATCCCCACGCACTGTGGATCACGCCACACGAAGACGCCCGGGATCTCGCCGTCGATGATCCGGGTGAAGATCGAGGGCACGGTTGCAGGCTATCGAGACACGGCGGCGCGGACGGCGGGCGCGACCTCGCGCATGAAGCACTCGAACGTCGCGGGCGTCCCGAAGTCGTGGAACTGGAGCACGAACCCGCGTGCACCCAGTTCGACATCCGCCGCGAGCGCGGCAGCCACCTCGGCGGGCGTGCCGGCAACGACACCGCCCCAGCTGCCGAAGCGACGCGTCACGACTTCGTCGACCTCGTCGCGATCCTTCGCTGCTATCGCGAGCCCGACTGGGCGCTGCACTGACACGCGTGTGTTCCCCGCCAGCGGGCGGAGCTCTTCGAGGCGGTCGGCTGCGTAGGACGGGCAGTTCCACCAGTCGGCGAAGTCGCGCACGAGGGGCATCGTGAGCTTCGGTCCCGCGCCGCCGACGTGTACCGGGATTCGCGATTGAACCGGCAGCGGGCGACCGCGAGCCCCTTCGAGCCGGTAGTGGCGCCCCGTGTAGTCGAACGGCTCCCCGGCGAACATGCGCGGGAGGATTTCGAGCGTCTCGCGCAGGCGGGCCGCCCGCTCCGCCGCCGGGCCGGCGTCGATGCCGAACGTGCGTAGCTCCTCGTCGACGGAGCCCCACCCGAGCCCGAGCTCGAGCCGGCCGCTGCTGATCACGTCGAGCGTGGCCGCCATCTTCGCGAGCACCGCCGGGTGACGGAACGGGTCGCAGGTCACGAGGTGCCCGAGCCGGATCCGGTTCGTGCGCGTGGCGAGCCCGGCGGCGAGCGTCCAGCCCTCGAGCGTGTCCCACTCGGGCGCGGCCGGCGCCGCGAGGTGGTCCATGAGCCACACCGAGTCGAACCCGGCTGCTTCGGCGGCGAGCGTTCTTTCGAGAACCGTGTCGAACGACATGCGTAGCTGGGGGAGGAACACGCCGAACCGCACGTTGGCGTCGCTGTCCGTCGACACGGCCGGACGTTACCGTGGGCCGCGGCGGCGGCGGCTTTGCTGACCGTCGCCGCAGGAGCCGGAGCTTGCGATGGCGACCAAAGGAGCATTGTGGAGCTGGACACAGCTGTCGCATTGGTTACCGGCGGCGCGAGCGGCATCGGCGCCGCGACGACCGCGCAGCTACGCGACGCCGGCGCGCGCGTTGCGGTGCTCGACGTGCAGGCCCAGGACGGCGATGGTGACCTCGCCGTCAAGTGCGATGTGGGTGACGAGAGCCAGGTGATCGAGAGCATGCAGCGCGTCGTCGACGAGCTGGGGCCGCCCTCCGCCGCCGTGCTCGCCGCCGGCATCGGCGGGATGTCACCAATTCTCCAGATGAGCGCGGAGGAGTGGGACCGAGTGCAGCGCGTGAACCTGCGCGGCGTTTTCCTGTGCCTGCGTGAGGCGGCGCGAGCGATGGTCGCGGCCGGGCAGCCGGGGGCGATCGTCGCGGTTGGATCCGTCTCCGGCATCGTGAGCGACCGCGGGATCGTCCACTACTCGACGACCAAGGCCGCCGTGCACCAGCTCGCCCGCGTGGCGGCAGCCGAGATGGGCCCGCAAGGCATCCGCGTGAACGCGATCGCGCCCGGATGCACCGACACGCCGATGTTCGCGGTGACCGAGCAGCTTCCCGGCTACCAGGACATGGTCTCCGAGCGGGCCGCTCTCGGGCGGATCGGGACGGCGGAGGAGGTCGCGGCGGCGATCGTCGCGCTCCTGCGGCTCGACTGGGTCACCGGTCACGTGCTCGTGGCCGACGGTGGGATCACGCTGCGCAGCCCGCTCGATCCCGAGCTGTTCGAAAGCGGGTGACGTGCCTCACGTCCATCACAGCGCGATCCACGCCCACGACATCGACGCCAGCCTGCGGTTCTACCGCTACGGGCTCGGCCTGCAGGTGTTGATGGACCACGAGTTCGACGGTGACTGGCACACGCTGTTCCGCGCCCCGGCCAACCGTTTGCGATCGGTGTTCCTCGGCGATCCGGCCTTGCCCGACGCCGGCATCGTCGAGCTCGTCACGTTCGACGGGGTGAGCGGCGCCGACAGCGACGCGCACCAGTCGGGGTCACCCCCGGTCGGCTTCTTCCTGTTGTCGTTGTTCGTCAACGTCAAGGACACGCTCGCTCGCCTCGCCGAGCTCGGTTTCGACGGGCCCGTGCGCCGCATCCGGGTGCCCGGCCCAGAGGGTGATGTCGAGATGGCGACGGTGCGCGACCCCGACGGCGTTCTCGTCGAGCTCGTGGGCGCGTAACGCTGTCAGGCGATCGTCGCGCCGCCGTCGACGGCGATGGTCTGACCGGTGACGTCCGAGGCGGCGTCGGACAGCAGGAACGCAGCGACCGAAGCGATCTCCTCGGGTTGCGCTACCCGCTGCAGCGGAACGTTGCGGCGGATGTGTTCCTGTGCTTCGGGCCTGTTCCATGTGCCCGCGGTCATCGGCGTGTCGACACCGCCGGGGCAGATGCAGTTGACGCGCACGCCCTGCGGTCCGTATTGCACCGCCGCGAGCCGCGTGAGCGCGGCAACGCCTCCCTTGCTTGCTGTGTAGCCGGACCCGAAACCGTGGCCCTTGAGCGCGGCGGTCGACGCGATCGTCACGATCGCGCCCCGACGTTCCACCAGGTGGGGCACAGCGTGCTTGATGGCGAGGAACGTGCCGGCCAGATTCACCCGCAAGACGAAAAGGAAGTCGTCGAGATCGACCTCGCCCAGCAGCTTGAGATCACCGCCGTGGAAGATGCCAGCGCACGTCACGACGCCGTCGAGACCGCCGTAGGCGTCGACCGCGCTTGCCACCGCCGCTGCGATCTCGTCCTCTTTTCCGACGTCGGCCGGCGCCGCGTGCGCGGTCCCGTTCGCCGAGGTGATCTCGCGCGCAACTTCTTCGGCGCCATCGGCCGCGCGGTCGACGACCGTGACCGCCACGCCGTCGCGGGCGAGAAGTAGCGCCGTCGCGCGGCCCATGCCGCTGGCCCCTCCGGTCACGAGCACGCTATGTCCCATGAGGCGCGCACGGTATCCCGGTACCTTGCCGCGCGTGCCCGAGCCGCCCCTCGTCGGGGTGATCCGCATCTACGAGCTGGCCTGCAACGCCATGGGGTCGCCGTTCTACGGCGAGCTCCTCGACCGAATGGCCGGCGACGTCGCCGCCGCCGGCCCGGTCGGGCAGTTCCTCGACGGGCGTCTCGACTCGACCTACGAGGAGGCTGTGCCGCTGCGATTCCTTGGTGGAATCCACCGGCTCGTGCTCGCCGGGCAGGCGCCCGAGCTCGCGGAGCGCTTCCCGTCGGTCGGCGGCGACGGTGACGCCGCGCGCGCTTGGCCGGCGGTGCTGGATGCCCTCCAGGCTCATGACGCCGTCGTCCGCGACGCGCTGACCCGGCCCCCGCAGACGAACGAGGTCGGCCGGTCGGCGGCGCTCGTGGGTGGGTTCCTGGTCGTCGCGCGCGACACAAGACTTCCGCTGCGCGTGCTCGAGGTCGGTTCGAGCGCCGGTCTCAACCTTCGCTTCGACGGCTACTGGTACGAGGCCGACGGCGCTACGTACGGCGACCCCGCGTCACCGGTGCGCTTCGCGGGGCAGTGGAAGGACGGACGACCGCCGTTCGACGCGCGGCTCGAGATCGCGGAGCGGCGCGGGTGCGACCGCGATCCGATCGACGCCGGCACCGAGGACGGCCGCCTCACCCTGCTGTCGTACGTCTGGCCGGGCCAGACCGAGCGCTTTGCGATGCTGCGCGCTGCGCTCGACGTGGCGCGCCGCGTCCCCGTACTCATCGACCGCGCCGACATCCCGGAGTGGCTCGTCGGTCAGCTCCGTGAGCCGGCCACCAGACGCGCCACCGTCGTCTTCCACTCCATTACGTGGCAGTACCTCACCGACCACGAGCGCGCCGCGGCGGAAACCGAGCTCGCGAGCGCGGGCGGGCGCGCCACGCCGGACGCGCCGCTCGCGTGGCTCCGGCTCGAGCCGTCAGCCGACCGCTCTCACCCGGAGCTGCGCGTCACAACCTGGCCCGGTGGCGAGGAGCGGCTTCTCGCCCACTGTCACTACCACCTCGGACCGGTGCGCTGGGTCGCGTGATCTTGCGCTCGCTAAGCGGTGGTCCCCGAGCGACTGAGCATGACGATGCCGACTGCCAGCATCCACAGCACGATCAGGATGATCGGGAAGAACAGCAATCCTCCGAGGAACACGATGACGCCCACCACGTAGCCCGCCACGACGAGCCAGCCGGGCAGCAGCGCGCCCCGGCCGCTCACGATCGACGTCGTGAAGATGAGCAGCCCGGCGAAACCTGCTCCGAAGAGCAGCAGGCCGCCGAACCCGAGGCTCTCGAAGCTGCGCATGATGGTGGCGTCTCGCGGCACCGGGTTGTCGCCGAACGTGATACCGGCGGCGACCGCTCCCTTGCCCACGGTGAAGACCCCGATCATTGCCACGAACGCGATGCCGCTCGCGAACGCGATCGTGGAAACCCACTCGGATCCCGGCGCCGCACCGCGAAGCCGCTCGCGTAGGACTCCGAGGAAGATCAGGAACGCGACGGCGGCGAGCGTCAGCAGGATCGCGCCGGTGACGATCATCCGTCGGTGCCCGCTGTCCGCGAAGTACCGGACCCACTTCAAGTCCGACTCGTCGCCGTCAGGGGTGTCCGAGGTCAGCAGAAAGCCGACGACGAACAGCACCGCGAAGACGATCGCGGCGATGCCACCCGCCATCAGACCTGTACGCGCACCCTCGGTCCTCGTTACTGCCATCTCCCAGCCTTTCCGTGATGGCCGGGTAGGCCACCCGGCGCCCGGCATCGTCTAGTCGACGCGTGGTCAGTTGGCAATGGTCATGCGCCGAGTGCGTCGAGCATGTCGCCGAGCTGGTCGATGCTGCGCCGGCACGCGGACCGGTAGCCCTCTTCCTCGATGCGCGGGCCGATGAGCTCGAGGTCGAAAGCGCCCTCGTAGCCGGCCGCCAGCACCTGGCCGAGAATGCGCTCGAGCGGGATGTCGCCGTCGCCGGGGACCAGCCGGTTCGGCGTTGACAGCGTGCCGACCGCGAAGTCGCTCACCTGCACGAGCCGCAAGCGGTCGACGCCGGCGGCGATGGTGTCGGCCAAGCTGCGCTCGGCCCAGCATGCGTTCAATTCCATGCATACGTCCGTGTCGAGTCGTCGGGCCAGGTCCAACACGTCGCGCAGGGTGTGCACGAAGCTCACGTCCACCCGCAACGAATTCGTGTGCTCGAGGGCGAACGGCAGACCGCGCCCGCGAGCGTCGACCAGCACTGGCGCGAGCGCGGCTTCGAGGGCGTCGGCCGCGTCCTCCCAGAGGAGCGCACCCGCCGGCCCGGTCGTGAAGACGACGCACTCGGCGCCGGCCTCGGCCGCGGCGTCGAGGGCTCTTCCGAGCCGCTCACGCTGTGACTCCCATCGCTCCGGTCGGGCCAGGTCGAATGGTCCCAGGCCGATGAGGTTCGTGACCCGCAGTCCGGCGTCTACGACGCGACGGATGCCTTCGTCCCAACCGAACCGGTCGAGCTTCGCCACCGAGACGCCCACATTCGTGATGCCCGCGTCGGCGTAGAAGTCGAGATCCTCGTCGAGCGCCCACGACACCGTCGAGATCGCACTGAGCGACACCCGTCGGTGCATCGATCACGTCATCCCAGGGTCAGGCCCCGGGCCGCGCTGCCGCCGCCGTCGAGGGGGAGATTGACGCCTGTGACGAACTCCGACTCGCCGCTGGCGAGGTACACGGCGGCGTGGGCGACGTCGCTCGCTTGCCCCAGGCGGGTGAGGTGCATGCCTTCGAGCCGGGCCCGCCGCTCGTCGGATAGGTCGGCGTCCCGTCGCTCGTTGATCACATAGCCGGGACTGATCGTGTTGCAGCGAATGTTGTGTTCCGCGTAATCGACCGCGATCGATCGGGTCAGGGCGTTCAATCCGCCCTTGCTGGCGATGTAGGCGGCGAGGCCGCGGCTGGCGCGCTCGGCGGCGCGTGACGAGATGTTGATGATCGAGCCGTGGCCGGCGTCGATCATGCGCGGGATCGCGGCGCGCGCGAGTTGCATCGGCGCGGTGAGGTTCACGCGCACGGTCTGCTCCCAGCCGGTGTCGGTCACCTCCGTTACCGGTCCGTCGGCGTCGTCGACTGTTGATGCCTCCGCGTTGTTGACCAGGACGGTGAGGGCGCCGAAGTGCTCGACACCGGCGTCGACGAGCTCGCCGCAGGCGCCGTCGTCGGCGAGGTCGGCGGCGACGAAGATGGCTTCGCCGCGGCCTCGGGTGATCTCGTCGACGATGGCAGCGCCGCGCTCGGCGTCGCGGCCGGTGACGATGACGCGCGCTCCTTCGGTCGCGAAGGCGGCGGCGACGGCCTTCCCGATCCCGGCGGTCGAGCCGGTCACGAGCGCGATCTCTCCTTCGAGCCGCACGGGTACTCCCTGTGTTGCCGCGGCGGACGGTACACCGGTCAGACTGTCGGCCGTTGCACACGCCCATGGAGACGGCCGAGTCGCGATTACCAACTCGAGTGAGCGACTCCTCGCTCATCCAGGGCCGGACAAGAGCGTGCCGGCGTCGGGGGTCCTGCCCCGGCGGAGTGCAGCGGCGACCGAGGCGGCAGCGAAGAGCGCCACGGTGACGAGGACGATGGATCCGCCGGCGGCCAGCGCCCATTCTCGGGCGGCGGCGAGGCCGAGCACGACGGCGACGACTCCCACGCCCGCGGCGCCGAGCGTCGTGCTGCGGAACGATCCCGCCAGGACGCGGCTGGTGGCTACCGGAAGGACCATGAGCGCGGCGACGAGCAGCACCCCGGTGACACGCATGGCGGCGGCGACGGTGACAGCGGTGAGCGCAGCGAGCAGCGCGTTCAGCGCCGCGACCGGGATGCCCGCCACGCGCGACGCCTCCTCGTCCAGCACCACCGCGAGGAGCGCCCGGCGCGTCACCGCGATGGCGGCCACGATCACGGCGCCCAGGCCGATCACGGTGTACACGTCGTTCTCGGCCACGGTGAGGATCGAGCCGAACAGGTACGGCTGCAGGTTCGTGTTGGTCGCCGAGCGACCGGCGAGGACCACGCCGGCCGCGATTCCCCCGTAGAAGAAGATCGCGAGCGCGAGATCTCCAGGCGTGCGGCCGCGGGCGCGGAGCCACTCGATCGCGAGCGCGGCGGCGACCGCCACGACGAGCGAGGTCCAGATCGGCGCCGTGCCCAGCAGCAGGCCGGCGCCGACGCCCGCCACGGCGACGTGCCCGATGCCGTCACCGAGCAGCGACAAGCGTTTTTGCACCAGGAACGTCCCGATCAGCGGAGCCGACACGCCGACGACGACGCCGGCGACGAGCGCGAGCTGCATGTAGGTGGTGTCGAACGGCCACGGCAGCGGCCAGGGCATGCCGGGCATCGTTCAGCCGCCGTTCTCGGTGAGGTCAGGGCGGAGCTCTTCGAGCCACCGGGGGAGGTCGTCCGGGTGCACTCCGAGGCTCACGCCGGTGTCGGCGAGATCGGATGGCTTGCCGTCGAAGAGGACGTGGCGACGCAACACGATGACGCGGTCGAGGTCGTCGGCGACCGCTCCCAGCTCGTGTGACACGAGCAGCACCGCAGCCCCGTGCTCGCGCAGCAAGTGGACGAGCGAGTCCCGGAAGAGCCGCTGTGACTGCGCGTCGACGCCCGCGGTCGGTTCGTCGAGGATGAGGAGCTCCGGCTCGCTCGCGAGCGCCTTGGCGATGAGGACGCGCTGTTGCTGACCGCCCGACAGCTCCCCGACACGCGCGTCGCGCAGCTCGTCGAGCGCGACGGACTCGAGCGCGTGGCCCACAGCGGCGCGGTCGGCGGGTCGCGACCTTCGCCACCAGCCCTGCTTCGCCAACCGTCCCGCGCCCACGACCTCCTCGACCGTGGCAGGAAGGTCGGGCGCGAGGCGGGGGCGCTGCGGGACGTAGCCCAGGCGCCACCGATCACGGAGGCGCCGGGGTGGCACGCCAAAGAGCTGGACGCGGCCCGCCTGCGGAGTGAGCAACCCCAAGACGATGCGAAGGAGCGTGGACTTCCCGGCGCCGTTCGGGCCGACGAGCGCCGTGAACTCTCCGGGCGCGAGCTGGAGCCCCACCTGCTCGAGGACGGACTGGGTGCCGAAGGCGAACGAGACGCCTTCGGCGGAGAGGACGGGGCCTGCAGTGGTCGGGCTCATATGAGATCGATTCCCACCGTAGTCCGTGGCCGTGGTAAGATTCATTCTCATTATGCGCATCAGGCCGGTACCCGCCGCCGCCGCGTTCGCCACCACGGTCGCGGTCGTTGCCGCCTCGACCTTCTGGCACGCCGAGCCCGCCGGCGCCGCCCCCAAGGTCGGGGTCGCAGCCTCGTTCTATCCGGTGGCGTTCGCGGCCCAGACCGTTGGCGGCAAGCGTGTCGACGTGACGAACCTGACGCCCGTCGGCGCCGAGCCGCACGACCTCGAGCTGACCTCCGACGACCTCGATCGGTTGCTCGAGGCGAAGGTGGCATTCGTGCTCGGTGACGGGTTCCAACCGGCGGTCGAGAAGGCGGCTCGCCGCCGCGACAAGCCGGCGATCGAGCTGCTGCCGAAGCTCGTCGACACGCAAGGACGGAAGGTCGCGAAGCAGGGCGAACAGGGCGGGCTCGACCCCCACGTGTGGCTGGATCCCGTGCTGATGTCACAGCTCGCCGGAGAGGTCGAGCACGGCCTCGCAGCTGCCGACAAGAAGGGCGCCGCCACCTACGAGAAGAACGCCGCCGCCCTGCAACAGAAGCTCGCCGAGCTCGACGCTACTTACCGCGAACGGCTGACCGGCTGTGCTCGCGACCTGCTCGTGACGTCGCACGAGGCGTTCGGCTATCTGGCCGCCCGGTACGGGCTGAAGCAGCAGGGGGTGGCCGGCCTGTCACCCGACGCCGAACCGGATCCGGCGCGCTTGGGAGAGCTCGCGCAGCTTGCACGCGATCAGGGCGTCACGACCGTGTTCACCGAAGAGACCGTCTCTCCGCGCATCGCGCAGACGCTCGCCCGGGATGCCGGCGGCTTGCGCACCGAAGTGCTCAGCCCGCTCGAGAGCCTCTCCAAGCAGGAGACCAAGAAGCACGACAACTACTTCACGCTGATGAGCGCCAACCTGGACAAGATCGCAAACGCATTGGGCTGCCCACCTCGCTCGTAGCATCGCGTGCGTGGCAGACACGCACGATCACAGGGCGATGTACGAGCGGGCGGGAGCACGATTCCAGGGGCGGCTTCGGACGGCGTTCGTGCTCGCGGTCGCGTTCCTCGTCGTCGAGGCGGTGACCGCCTTCCTTGCCGGCTCGCTCGCCCTCCTCTCCGACGCCGCCCACCTCCTCACCGACGCGGTGGGGATCGGTATGGCGCTGGCGGCGATCGGTCTCGCCAACCGCGGCGACGCCGACGAGTCGCGAACGTTCGGTCTCTACCGTCTCGAGATCCTCGCTGCACTGGCCAACGCGCTGCTCCTCTTCGCCGTGACCGGGTACGTGCTCGTCGAGGCGGGTCTGCGCCTCGCCCGCGCCGAGTCGATCGAGGCGGGCCCGATGCTCGTCGTGGCGACCCTCGGACTGGCCGTGAACGTCTTCTCGGTCATGTTGCTCCGGGGTGGCGCCCGAGACAGCCTGAACGTCGAGGGGGCCTACCTCGATGTCCTCGCAGACTCGGTCGCGTCGCTCGGGGTCATCGCCGCCGGTCTGGTCATCGCGCTGACCGGCTTCACGCGGATCGACGCGCTCGTCGCGATCGCGATCGGCGTGTGGATCATCCCTCGCGCCTGGCGGCTCGCCGCGCGGTCACTTCGGATCCTCATACAAGCCGCCCCCGCCGGTTTCGACATCGGCCGGTTGCACGACGACCTCGCGGCCGTTCCGGGCGTCGTGGACGTGCACGACCTGCACGTGTGGACGCTGACCTCGGAGATGGACGTCGCCAGTGCGCACTTGATGGTCGGGGCCGACACCGATCCTCATGGCGTCCTCGACCAGGCACGGGATGTCCTACGCGCGCGATACGAGATCGCGCACGCCACGTTGCAGGTCGAGCCGGACGACCACACCGGGTGCGCCGAAGTCACCTGGTGATCGCGCGAGGGAATCGGCGCTTCGCTGTGGTCGACTATCTGCCGTGCGCACGCCGGACACACTTACGCAGAGACGCCTTCCGGCCCGTTGGTGGCCGTGGTGCTCGACCGTCGCCCGCGTCGTGCTCGCGGGTGTCTGGGCGTGGGCGGGCGTCACCAAGCTCAGCGATCCCGATGCGGGCGTGCGAGCGGTGCGGGCGTACGAGATCTTGCCCGAGGCCCTGGTCAAGCCGTTCGCGTGGGGCTTGCCGTTCGTCGAG
Organism: Acidimicrobiia bacterium; assembly: GCA_035637335.1. GTDB lineage: Bacteria > Actinomycetota > Acidimicrobiia > IMCC26256 > JACDBD01 > JALZAA01. The sequence goes on along the minus strand of DASPXI010000069.1, from coordinate 13,633 downwards.
CTCGTCCTGGCCGCGCTGCTGCTCGTCGGCCTGGCGACGCGGCCGGCGGCGTGGGCCTCGGTGGTGCTGCTCGGTGTCTTCATGGCCGGCACCGTCGCGGCATGGTCGCGTGGGTTGCAGATCGATTGTGGCTGCTTCGGCGGTGGCGGTCAGGCGTCAGCCGACGGTGTCCGCTACCTGCGCGACCTCGGACGCGACGGCCTGTTCCTTACTCTGGCTCTGCTCGTCGCCGCCGGCGCCCCAAGCCGTCTCGCGCTCGACAACATCGCCGGCACCTGAGGATCGCCCATGCCACCGAAACGATCTCCGTCGCGTCGCAGATCCACCGCCTGGCGCTGGTGGGTGCTGATTGCGGCGGTCGTCGTGGCGGTGGTCGTCGGCGTGCTCGTGCAGCGCAGCCGCTCCGGCACCGAGCAGGCCACGGTCACGCGACCGGCGAGCGCGGTCGGGCCCAACGGTGGCACGCTCGTCGGACAGGCGAACGCGCCCGTCACGATCACCGAGTACGGCGACTTCCAGTGCCCGGTGTGCGCCCGGTTGTACGAGCTGTGGAGCCCGACCATCGACCAGCTCGTCCAGCAGGGCAAGATCCGGTTCGAGTTCGTCGCCCTCGCCTACCTCGACCGGGGCACGACGGAATCGGCGCGCTCAGCCGCCGCCTCCGTCTGCGCCGCCGACGCCGGCAAGTTCCTGGAGTACGAGAACGAGCTGTACTCCAAACAGTCGCAAGCCGAGAACTCGGGCTACCTCACGAACGATCGTCTGGTGGCGTTCGGCACTGACGCCGGCATCACCGACCCTTCGTTCGCGAAGTGCGTCCGCGCCGGCCGGTACGACGGTTGGGTGCGCACCAACACCGACGCCGCATCACAACGCGGCGTGACGGGCACCCCCACGGTGTTCGTGAACGGTCGCCAGATCAGCAACGGAGTAGCGGCCGACTCCGCGCAGCTCATGGCCGTCGTCGATCAGGCGTCGCAGCGGTAGCGACTCAGGAGCAGCCCGCACACAGGCCGACGAGGTCGACGCGGTGGCGCTGTGTGCGAAACCCGGTCGAGCGGGCGATCTGCTCCGCCGCCGTCTCCACCGATTGCTCGAGGCCGGCGGATGCCGGCACGTCCTCGACCATCCCGCAGTTGGCACAAATGAGGTGGTGGTGGTGCTCGGTGAGGTCCTCGGCGAGCTCGTAGCGGGCGAACTCGCCGTCGGTGACGATCCGGTGGACGAGCCCGGCCTCCTCCAGCACGACAAGGTTCCGGTACACGGAGCTTTGAGCGAGCCCCCGTCCTCCGGGCGACTCGAGGATCTCGGGGATCGTCACCGGACGGGCGGCGGCCGACAGCGCGCCCACGATCGCCTGACGATTGGCCGTCACCCGCTGGTTGGCGCGCCGCAGCCGCGTCGAGACCGTGTCGCGCAGACCGCGGGAGAGTACCGCACTTCTGCCGTCTGGCATACGCGCAGTGTATGGGCGTTACCGTCTCGTCTCGGTGGACGCGACCGGCCGCTTCACGGAGCTCGTGCGTCGGCCGCCGGACGAAGTCCCGCTCGACGAGGCCGCTCTGCTGATCGCGGCGCACGCCCACCACGACCTCGACATCGCCCGACCGCTCGCCGACCTCGACGGTCTTGCCGAGGGCGTGCGCGGCGACTCCGCCGACGACATCGCCGCCGCCCTCTTTCAGGAGGGAGGGTTCGCGGGCAACACCGTCGACTACGACGATCCCCGCAACTCGTACCTCGACGACGTGCTCGCACGACGTCTCGGCATTCCGATCACATTGTCGGTCGTGATGATCGAGGTCGGCCGCCGCCGCGGGGTGCCGATCTACGGCGTCGGCATGCCCGGGCACTTCCTCGTGCAGCCCGCCGGGGAGCTCGACGTCTGGTTCGATCCGTTCCACGGGGGTCGGCGCCTCGACGAGGCGGGCTGCCGGGAGCTGTACGAGCAGATACAAGACGAGCCGCCCTTCACTCCCGCGTTGCTGCGAGCGGTCGACAGCCGGAGCATCCTCAGCCGCATACTCGCCAACCTGCAGCAGTCGTTCATGCGGCGCGATCCGGCGTCGCTCGCGTGGGCGGTACGCCTGCGCCTGCGCATACCGGGGCTCATTCCGGGCGAGCGGCGCCAGCTCGCGGCGCTGCTCGGCGGCGTCGGACGCTTCCTCGAGGCGGCCGCCGAGCTCGATGCGGTCGCGGCCGAGCTCGCCGGGGAAGACGCCACACGTGTCGAACGCGACGCCGTCGCCCTGCGCTCGCGTGCGAACTGATCGGCGGTACGGTGCGCGTTCGTGCGCAGCGCACGAACGCTTCCGATGTTCCCGCTGGGCAGCGTGCTCTTCCCGCACGCGGAGCTTCCGCTGCACGTGTTCGAACCCCGCTATCGCGCTCTCACCGAGGCGTGTCTCGCCGGTGACGGGGAGTTCGGCGTCGTCCTCATCGAACGCGGCAGCGAGGTCGGCGGTGGCGACACCCGCTTCTCGGTCGGGACTGTCGCCCGCATCGTCGCGGCGGGACGTCTCCCCGACGGTCGCTACCTCCTCGCCACGGTGGGCACGCGTCGCCTCCGGGTTCGCGAGTGGTTCCCCGACGACCCGTACCCGCGCGCCGAAGTCGAGTTGCTCGCCGAAGCGGTCCCCGCTCCTGATGCCCAGGACGCCCGGGCCGACGTCGAGCGCCTGCTGAAGCGGGTACTCGCGATGGCGGCCGAGTTGGGTGAGGCGCCGCAGGCCGTGGGCATCGAGCTCGACGACGACCCGGTGCAGGCAGGATTCCAGGCGGCGGCGGCGGCGCCGATCGGACCGCTGGACGCGCAGCGTCTGCTCGAGCTCGACGACCCCGGCGAGCGTCTCGGAGAGCTGCGCCGCTTGCTGGCCGAGCAGGCCGAGCTCCTCGAGCTGCGGCTCTCGGGCGCGTAGGCGGGGCGGTTTAGCCCGCGGCGGCGGCGGCTTTGCCGACCGTCGCCGCAAAGCCGGAGCTTGCGACGGCGGCCGTAAGGTAGGTGTATGACCGTCGACCCCGAACAGGCCCGCAAGCGGTTGCAGGAAGAGAAGGCCCGCGTCGAGGGCCTCATCCACAGCATCAAGGACGAGCTCGGTGACGAAGGCGAGAGCGGTCAGCTCTCTGAGCTCGCGGACTACGACCAGCATCCGGCCGACACGGCCAGTGAGACGTTCGAGCGCGAGAAGGACGTCTCGATCCTGGAGCAGCTCGAGCAGGAGCTGGAGGAGTTGCAGGCGGCCCTCGAACGTATCGACAACGGCACGTATGGCATCGACGAGCAGACGGGAAAGCCGATCGCGCCCGAGCGGCTCGAAGCGGTGCCGACCGCGCGCACGAACGTCGACACGGAACCGCGCCGCGAGGCGGACAGTAGGCTGCAGCGTGGCGGCGCCGGGGACCCTGAGGAGTATTGATGCAGTTCGCGATCGACAAGGTCGGCCAATGGTCCGACGAGCAGGAGTTCAAGGTCGAGGCGGAACGGATCAAGGCGTACGCCGCCGCGACCAACGACCCGATCCCGCAGCACGTGAACGGCGAGCTCGCGCCACCGGTGTTCGCCGTCGTGCCGGTGTGGGACGTGATGGGCGGCGCCGTAGGCGAAGTCACGCCGGCCGAGGCGTTCCCGTTCGTCGTCCACGGCGAACAGGACATGTATTTCCACCGGCCGATCGTCCCCGGCGCGGTGCTGCGGTCACGCGCCGCGCCGATCGGCGTACACGTGAAGCAGTCCGGCACCACGGTCGTCAGCCGCATGGAGACGCGCGACGAGACCGGTGAGCTCGTCAACGAGCAGTACTCGGTGACGTTCTTCCGCGGCGTCACGGGCGGCGAGGGCAATGGCGAGGTCGCGCCCGAGCACCGCTTCCCCGAGGAGCTGCGCGGCACTGATCCGGTCGCAGTCGCGGAACAGACCTTCGACATGGACCAGACCTACCGATACTCGAAGTCGTCGGGCGACACGGTGCCCATCCACCTCGATGAGGAGTTCGCAAAGTCCGTCGGGCTGCCCGGCATCATCATCCACGGGCTCTGCACGATGGCGTTCACGAGCTGGGCCGCGATCGGTGAGCTCGCCGCCGGCGAGCCCGAGCTGCTCAAGCGGCTCGCCGTGCGGTTCTCGAAGCCGGTCCTGCCGGGCGAGACGATCACCACCCGGTTCTGGAGGACCGGCGAACGCGACGCGAAGACGATCTACGCCTTCGATACCACCAATCCGGCCGGCGAGGCCGTCATCAAGGACGGCGTCGCGGAGATCGCGGTCTGAGCGTCCGGCTGCGACTGTTTGCCCAGGCGCGCGAGGCGGCAGGACGCGCCGACGACACGTTCGAAGCCGCCACGCTTGGCGAGCTGCTGGGAGCGGCGGGATCTGTCTACGGCGCGCCGTTCCGCGCCGTGCTGACGTCGGCCCGCGTGTGGGTCAACGGCGACGAGCCCGAGCACGGCGATGACACCGCCCTGCACGACGGCGACGAGGTCGCTGTCATCCCGCCGGTGAGCGGTGGCTGAGAAGCCGGTCGACAAGGCCGAGCTCCAGCGCGCGCCGCAGGCGTAGCCCGCTACAGCAGCCTCAGCTGGCGCGCGTTGGCAAACCGGTTGGTGACGTCGGGCCAGTTGACGATGTTCCAGAACGCGTCGACCCAGTCCGCCTTGACGTTCTTGTACTGCAGGTAATAGGCGTGCTCCCACATGTCGAGGACGAGCAGCGGCGGCGCGCCCTGGCCGACGTTGCTCTGGTGGTCGTACACCTGCTCGACGATGAGTCGCTGCGCGACCGGCTCCCACGTGAGCGATCCCCAGCCCGAGCCCTGCACGTTGAGCGCGGCCTCACTCAGCTGCTGCCGGAATCCTTCGAACGACCCGAACGATTCGTCGATCGCGGCGGCCAGCTCACCATCCGGCTTGTCGCCGCCGTGCGGGGTCATGTTGTTCCAGAACAGTGAGTGCAGGACATGGCCCGACAGGTTGAAGGCGAGGTTCTTGAGCAGCTGGTTGATGGTCTCGAACTCTTCGGTCTCACGCGCAGCAGCGAGCTTCTCGAGGGCGGCGTTGGCGCCCTTCACGTAGGCGGCGTGGTGCTTGTCGTGGTGGAGCTCGAGGATCTGGGCCGAGTAGTGCGGTTCGAGAGCCGCGTAGTCGTAGGGCAGGTCGGGCAGCGTGTACTCGGGCATCGGTTCTCCCTCTGGCGACGGATGCGGGCGGGGAAAAGCGCTCGCGGTGTCCAACCTCCTGCCCGGGGGCGGGATTCCACAAACGCCGCCCCCGCCCACCCCGGGGGTGCCCAGAGGGGCATCCTCGCCCCCGGCATTGCACCGAAGGCGCCGGGCTGACTAGCGTGCTCCTCCGATGCGGCTCGGGGCGGTTCGAGCGGTTTGTCGCGTTCTACTCCTCGCGGGGGCTTTGGCGGCGGCGGGGGCGCCATTCGTCGCGGCGTCATCGGGCGCCGCACCCCCGCCAAAGAGTGGAGACCCTGTCGGGGAGGCAAAGCAGCGTCTCGAGACGGCGCGGAACGAGGCCAACGCGGCCGCCGCCCGCTTCACCGACGCGCAGTCCCACTACGAGCAATTGAGCGACCAGGTCGCCGAGATCGAGCAGCAGATCCAGCGCGGCGAAGACCGCGCCGCGCACCTCCACGAGATCGCGGCGCGCCGGGCGATCGTCGCCTACAAGACCCAGGGAGCGGACGTGTCGGCCGTCTTCGGTACCGACGACCCGCGCGACGGCATGAGGTCGTCCGTCCTGCTCGACGCAGCAAACGAGTCCGACAAGGAGGCGGTGCAGGAGTACGCCGCCCTGGCCGATGACCTCGCCGCCAAGCGGGAGGAGCTCTCCAACCAGCGCAAGCTGCAGAAGGAGGCCCTCGACACGTTCTCGGACGAGCGCAAGATGCTGGACGAAAAGGTCTCCGACGCACAGAAGGCCCAGGAGAATCTCGGAGAGAAGGTGCGCGCCGGGAATGCCGCCGCACCCGGGTTCACGGCCGGGGCCATTAACGCGCCGGTGATCGACGGCCTGGTCTGTCCCGTGCCCGGCTCGGCGTTCAGCAACGACTTCGGCCAGCCGCGCGCGGGGCACACGCACCAGGGCAACGACATGTTCGCCCCGATGGGAACCGCAAATCTCGCCGTCGTGAGCGGCAACGTCACCTACGGGCCGGGCGGCTCGGGCGGCAACGGCGCCTACCTCGATGGTGAGAACGGCGTGACCTACATCTACTACCACCTGTCGGAGTACGTCGGCCCCCCACGCCACGTGAACCAGGGTGAGGTCATCGCCAAGCTCGGTCAGACCGGCAACGCCCGCGCGCCGCACACGCACTTCGAGATCCGTCGCGGTGGCCGCACCGCCCCACCCGTCAACCCGTACCCGACGATCACGAAGATCTGCTGACCGCGGCTTCGCGGCACGCGCCCGAAAGCGCGATCCAGGCGCGGTTCGATCAAGAGGGCGCTGGTACCGTTGGCGCATGGCCGAGCACCGGCGGCGGGTCGACAAGGTGCTCGACCCCGCGTTCCTCGTCGGTCTGACTGACTGGCCGCTCGACGAGCTGCGTCGCTGCCACGCCGAATGCCTCGAGATCGAGACGGAGGTGTCGTACGTCCGGCGCGTGGCACAAGCACGCCTCGACATTCTCGAGGCCGAGCTCGAGCGGCGCGCCGCCGGTGGCTCGGTCGGCGATCTGATCGCCGCGCTGCCCGAGATCCTTTCCGACGAGGGGCCCCGTCCTCCGGCGGAGAGGAGCCGGCTGCCGCGTCAGCTGGCACCGTCGATGGACATCCCGTGGCGGCGGGGGCTCGAACGGCTGATCGACGACGGAACGCTCGCAGATCTGCCGAGCCTGCCCGACGACGACCTCCGCGCGACCATCACGCAGCTCCGCGAGCTCGAGCGTCAGGAGTCGGCGCAGCGGCGCGCCCTCCACGCGGTGATCGATCGGCTCGAGGCGGACCTGGCCGAGCGCCACAAGATCGGCAAGGCATGAGCCGGCCAACATGAGGCCACCGATCACGCCGTCCGCATGACCCCCGACATCGAGTCGAGGCTCCGTGACCTGGGCGAGTTCATTCGCGACCAGCGCCGCAACGCACGATTGTCGTTGCGCAAGCTGAGCGAGCTCGCCGGGATCTCCAACCCGTATCTCAGCCAGATCGAGCGCGGGCTGCGCAAGCCGAGCGCGGAGATCCTCCAGGCGATCGCGCGCGCACTGCAGATCTCGTCCGAGACGCTCTACGTGCGAGCCGGGATCCTCGAGGAACGCACGAACAACCAGGATCTCGTCGCGGAAATCATGCGCGACAGGACGCTCAGCGAACGCCAGAAGCAGGCGCTCGTCGAGATCTACCGGTCGTTCCAACGCGAGCGCGTCGAGGAACGCGAACAGGAACACGACACGTCGCGGGCAGGTTGAGCCGAACGAACGGACCCGTTACCGGCCGCAGGTAGGCTCGTCCCGATGCCCGTCCGCCGCGTCGCCATGCTCAGCGTGCACACCTCCCCGCTCGCACAGCCGGGCGCGGGCGACGGCGGAGGCATGAACGTGTATGTGCGCTCGCTGGGTTCGAACCTCGCCCGGGCGGGCGTCCTGTGCGACGTGCTGACGCGGGCCGAGCACGCCGAGCAACCGCCCGTCGTCGAGGTCGAGCGCGGGTTCCGGGTCGTCCACATCGGCGCCGGGCCGACCGCACCGGTCGCGAAGCATGCGCTCCTGGATCTCGTCGACCCATTCGCCCAGGCGACGCTCGCCTTCATCACCGAGCAGGAAGCCCCCTACGACGTGTTGCACGCGAACTACTGGGTCTCCGGCGCCGTCGGGCACCGCCTCAAGCACGAGCTCGACCTGCCACTCGTGGCGACCTTCCACACGCTCGATCGCGTCAAGGCCGACGCGGGGGTGGGTGACGACCCGGCGACGCGGGCCCGGGTCGAGGGCGAGATCGTCAACTGCGCCGACCTGATGATCGCCGCCACCGACGAGGAACGCGATCAGCTCGTCGCGTTGTATGGCGCCGAGAGCGATCGCATCGAAGTCGTTCCGCCCGGCGTCGACCACAGCTTGTTCGCTCCCGGCGATCGCGGCGCGGCGCGCCACGCGCTGGGCCTGGACCCGTCAGCGCCGGTGCTCCTGTTCGTGGGGCGTATCCAGCCGCTCAAGGGGGCCGATCTCGCGGTGCGCTGCCTCGCCGAGCTCGACGCGGACGTGACGTTGCTCGTGGTGGGCGGCCCGAGCGGGAACGACGGCGAAGCCGAGATGCGCGGGCTCCATGAGCTCGTGGACGAGCTCGGGCTCGGTGGGCGTGTGCAGTTCGTGCCACCCCAGCGGCACACGCGCCTCGCCGTCTACTACCAGGCCGCTGACGTCTGCCTCGTGCCATCGCGTACCGAGTCGTTCGGTTTGGTCGCGCTCGAGGCGGCCGCGTGCGGCACGCCCGTCGTGGCCGCCGACGTCGGTGGGCTTCGATCGGTTGTCGACGACGGGCACACGGGCTTTCTCGTGGAGGGTCGCCACGCGTGCGACTACGCGGCGCCCGTCGACGTGGTGCTCTCGGACCGTGAGCTGGCCGAGGCGATGGGAGCGAGTGCCCTGGCGCGCTCGAGCCTGTACATGTGGAGCATCGCCGCCGCGCGCCTGCGACGCCTGTACGGCGATCTCGCCGTACGCGCGCCGCTGGAGTGCACATAGGACCGCGGCGACCGCGCCAAGGAGAAGCGTGACCCTCGACGAGGCCCACGAGCTCATCGCGAAGCATCTCGAGGGCCCCGTTGCCGCGGCCGAGTACACGCAGCACGTCGAGTACGACCCGGAATTGCGGCGTTGGTACGTGCGCTTCGGCTGCGAGGGACGCGACGCGACGACGATCTACTTCGACCTGCACGAGCGCACGCTGCGCTACGAGGTGTACTTCCTGCCCGACCCGCCCGCGAACCACCTCGAGCTCTACCGGTACTTACTGCGCCGCAACCACACGATGTACGGAGCGCGCTTCTCGATCGGGCCCGACGGCGACATCTATCTGGTCGGTAGGGTCGCGCTCGAGCACTTGAGCGTGACCGAGCTGGATCGCATCATCGGCGAGCTCTACGAGCTCGTCGAGACGTGGTTCCAGCCGGTCGTGGGCATCGCCTTCGGGCGCCGTCCTGCTCCGCGACCTCAGACTGTCTGAAGATTTCTGGTCTTGCGCCAGAAGGTGTGAACAGGTAGGGTGCGCCGGTCGGGCCCGAGGTGCAGGACGGCTCGCCTCGTTCGGGGAAGTGCGGGGCGGTCCCGAAGGTTCCTCGGGCCTGACCGCGCCGCCGTTACCGTGTCTGGCGGGGACGGCGGCTTTGCCATCCGTCCCCCGCGGCCGTGGGCGGCTTTGCTGACCACGCCGCAGAGCCCGAGCCTGCGAGGGCGACAATAAGGACCGAGCCGGAGCTTGCGACGGCGACAGGAGAGAAATTGATGCAACTGGCGCTGCTGGGCGGTGGCCGCATGGGCGAGGCGCTGCTCGGCGGTCTGCTCGAGGCGGGCTGGGACGCCGACTCCCTCGCGGTCGCGGAGATCGAGCCGGAGCGACGCCGGCTGCTCGAGCAGCGGTTCCAAGGTGTGCGCGTCGCGCCGAGCCCCGCCTGGGCGGTGGCCGAGGCCGACGTCGTGGTCGTGGCGGTGAAGCCCGGTGACGTCACCGCCGCCCTCGACCAGTGCCTCACCTCGCTGAAGACGGACGCGCTCGTCCTCTCGATCGCGGCGGGGGTCACGCTGGCGACGCTCGAGGAGGCGGTCCCCGACCGTCCCGTCGTGCGGGCGATGCCGAACACCGCCGCGCTCGTTCGCAAGGGCGCGGCCGCGATCGCTGCCGGCCGGCACGCCACCGATGCGCATCTCGACGAGGCCGAACGGATCCTCGGCGCCGTCGGTGTGGTCGTGCGCGTTCCCGAGACGCTGCTCGACGCCGTCACCGGCCTGTCGGGCTCGGGTCCGGCGTACGTGTTCCTCGTCGCCGAAGCGATGGTCGAAGCCGGGGTCCTCGTTGGCCTCGACCGCGACACGGCCGCCACGCTCGTGCACCAGACCCTGCTGGGCGCGTCCGCTTTGCTCGCCGACGGGGTGGAAGGGCCCGAAGCGCTCCGCGCCGCCGTCACCTCACCGGGTGGGACGACCGCCGCCGGGCTCGCCCGCCTCGAGGCCCACGGCGTGCGCGCCGCGTTTCTCGAGGCGGTCGAGGCCGCCACCCGACGCTCGGCCGAGCTCGGCCGAACCTAGCGGCGCAGGGCACGACGGCCAGCCGCCGCCGAACCGGCCCGCTGTTCCGGCCGAGCCCCTGCTCGCCTCGCTCGCTTGGCTCGCTCGGCTCGGCCCTTAGCGCTGGGCCGGGTCTCGGCCGGGCGGGCCGGATCGTTCGGCGCCGGGACCGTCGACCCTGCGCCCCGCGCGCGCTCGGTGGAGCTCCGCCGGACAGTCGCCCCTAGTCCCCAGTTAGGACAATTGGCGCTTGGCTCACGCTAGACAACAGGGGCATCGCCCACGTACGCTCCGCTCACAGCGGGTAGGAGCGAAGGGGTTGCAGTGGCGGAATCGTTCGCCAAGGCGCGTTTTCTCACCGTGCAAGAAGTCGCCACGCTGATGCGGGTGTCGTCGATGACGGTCTACCGCCTGATCAAGGCGGGAGACCTGCCGGCGGTGCGCGTCGGGCGCTCGTTCCGGGTGCGTGATGTCGACGTCGACGCCTATCTGGAGTCGCGGTATACGCAGGCCGGATAGTCGCGAATGACACAGGGGTGACCCCGACTCGGCGCTTCGTCTCGTTTCTGTCCGACTACGGCCACGCCGACGAGTTCGTCGGCGTGTGCAAGTCGGTGATGCTGAGCCTGGTCCCCGATCTCCAGATCATCGACATCACCCACGACCTGCCGCCCCACGACGTCCGGGCCGGGGCCCTCACACTCGTTCGCGCCGCGCAGTACCTGCCCGACGGCGGCATCGTGCTCGCGGTGGTGGATCCGGGAGTTGGCACCGACCGGCGCCTCGTCGGCGTTGAGGTCGAGCACGGGATCCTGCTCGGCCCCGACAACGGCCTGCTGGCGCCGGCGGTCGCGATCCTCGGCGGCGCGCAGCGGGTGGTGTCGCTCACGAGCACCGAGCACCAGCTCCCCGCGCCGGGACCGACCTTCGCCGGGCGTGACATCCTCGCTCCCGCCGCCGCGCATCTCGCCGCCGGGGTCGACCTTTCCGAGCTCGGTGACGAGGTCGACGCGGCCGGCCTGGTCCCCGGGCTCGTCTCGCTGCCCCAACACGACGAGGGCGGCGCGATCCGGGGCGAGGTGTGGTGGATCGACCGGTTCGGCAACTGCCAGCTCAACGTCGACCCCGACGAGCTGCGCGCCCACGGCGCCGAGCCCGGCGCAGTCCTCGAGGTCCGGTTCGGCGACCAGGCCCGCTCGGTGCGGTGGGTACACACGTACTCCGACGCCAAGCCGGCCGAGCTCGTGCTGCTGGTCGACTCGTATGGCCTGACGTCGCTCGCTCTCGACCGGGGCTCCGCGGCCGCCGAGTGCAGGCTCACCCCGGGCTCGGGGGTCACGCTCGTTCCCCCGGGCGCCACCGTCTCGGACGACGGGCAGGATCCTTCGTAACCGATGCGCCCCGGCACCACGATCGCGATCGCCGTCCTGCTGTTCATCATCCTGGCGGCGGCGTTCGCCCAGTTCGTGCTCCGCCTCGGCCCCTGACGCGCGGACACAGCCGCATTAGGCGGCTGGGCCAAGCAGAGATCAGGGGCTCCGGCCGTGGGTGTGGTGCTTGGGGCGGGCTGGGAGGCTGTTCCACGAACGCCGCGCCTTTCGGGTACGGCGTCCGCGGCCCCCACACCCACAGACCGGAACCCCTGGTCGCGCAAGAAATCGGCGCCGGCGTCTCACGCCTTGAGCCCTTTTTACCACGCACGGTGGCTCGACAGGTATCGGGGAGTGAACCGCCCACTCGACCAATATCGTCCGCCGACCCGGGCGATCCTCCGCCGGCGCGGCGCGCCCCGACGGCCCGGCGGTACGTTCCGCCTGTGCGTGTCCCCGAGCGCGAGGCCGACGTGCTGGCCGACGCCGATGTCGTGGTGGCCGGCGGCGGTCCCGCCGGGCTGGGAGCCGCGGTCGCGGCGGCGCGCGCCGGCGCCAGCGTCGTGCTCTGCGAGCGGTACGGCTTCCTCGGTGGCAACCTCACGGTGGCGAAGGTGGGGACGGTGTGCGGGCTGTACGTCGCGGACGCCGATCGCGCCGAGTTCGACTTCGTCGTGGGCGGCATCGCGCGCGAGTTCACCGACGCGCTGGCGCGCGATGGCAAGGGCGTCGGGCCGGTGCCGTTCAAAGAGACCGCCGTGTTCCTGTACGTGCCGTGGGCGGCGAAACGGCTCGCCGACCACCTCGTGACCGAAGAGACGCGGCTCGACGTGCTCCTGCACGCGCTCGTCGCCGACGTCATCGTCGATGACGGCATGCTGCGCGCGCTGATCCTGGCGACGAAGCGGGGTCCGCGCGCGGTGACAGGGAAGGTCTTCGTCGACTGCACCGGTGACGGCGACGTCGCCGAATTCGCCGGCGTGCCGACCGAGCTCGGCCCGCCCGGGCACCGCCAATACGGTTCGATGCAGTTCGTCATGCAGAACGTCGACAGCACCGCGGCGATGGCGGCGGTGCCGATCCTCGGAGAGCTGATCGCCGAGTACGGCGCGCACTTGTCGCGTGACGGCGGTGCGATCATCCCCACGTTCCGGCGGGGTGAGTTCATCGGCGCGATGACTCGAGTGCGCAATCCGGACGGGTCCCCGATCGATGTCACCGATGTACGTCAAGCGACGTGGGGCGAGCTCGAAGGTCGGCGATTGGCCGCGGAGGCGGCCGAGTTCTTGCAGGCGCACGTCCCCGGGTTCTCGGACGCGTTCCTCGACGACACCGCCACCGCGCTCGGCGTGCGGGAGACCCGCCGGGTGGTCGGCGACTACGTGCTCACCGGCGACGATGTCACTCGCGGCGCATCGTTCGACGACGCCGTGGCGCGGGGCGCGTGGCCGCGGGAGTACCACGTGCACGGCCGCAGCACCGAGTACTGCTTCCTGCCTGCCGGCGTGAGCTACCAGGTGCCGTACCGCAGCCTGCGGCCCGGGCACGTGGGGAACCTGCTCGCCGCGGGCCGGTGCCTGTCCGCCGATCACGACGCCCTGGCGTCGATCCGGGTCATGGGCCCGAGCCTGGCTCTCGGGCAAGCCGCCGGCACCGCCGCCGCGCTCGCTGCCCGCGACGGCGTCCCCGTCGCCGACGTGGCCGTCGACGAGCTGCAGGCCTCGCTGTCCAAACAGGGCGCGCGGCTGTGACGAACCTTGCCGACCTGCTCCTCGAGCCGGCGGCGCGCACACCGGAGGCGGCCGCGCTGGTCGACGACCAGGGCCCGACGACGTACGCCGAGCTCCGGGACCGAGCCTCTCGGTTGGCGGGCCTCCTGGTCAGAGACGGCGTGCAGCCAGGAGACCGCGTCGCGATCGCCGGCCTCAACGACGACGCGTTCGTGACCTCCTACGTCGCGGTGTTGCGCTCGGGCGGTGTCCCCGTGCCGCTGAACACGCATTCGACCCCGCCGGAGCTGCGTCGGGAGTTGGGCGTGATCGAG
>DASPXI010000068.1:0-15997 GCA_035637335.1 Acidimicrobiia bacterium | reverse complement strand
TGGGCGCGCCCGACGCCCGCGAAGGTGTCATGGCGTGGCTCGAGCGCCGCGACCCCAAGTGGACGGGGAAGCCTTCTTGATGCGTTCCCGAAGCATCAATATGTTGCTTCAGGCACGCATCGTCACACGGCGGGCAAAGGCTCCGCGCCTGGCGAAGGGAGGCCGAGCTTGGCGGCGAGGAGGCGGGTGACAATGTTGTTGGTGCCCATGTCGGTGTCGGAAGGCAAAAGCTCGAACTCCACAACGAGCGACGCGATTCGCATCATCACCACCGCGAATCGCAGGCCGGCGAACACCTCGTAGAACTCGATGTCGTGCGGCTGCCAACCCGTGAGCTCCTCGTATCGCGCCAGCATCTGCTCCCTCGTCGGGAACCCCTCCATGCGCGGAACACCGGGCGGGCCTCCGCCGTACATCTCGCCTTGTGCGCCCGGTGCCGGCATTCCTTCGTGGAAGTGACGGTCGAGGAAGAGCCACCACGCCAGGTCCATCATCGGGTCGGCGAGCGTGACCATCTCCCAGTCGAACACGGCCACGACGTTGCCGTCGTCGTCGAACATCTGGTTATTGATGCGGGCGTCGCCCCACGCCAGCGCGATGTGCTGCTCGCTCGGCTTGTTGGCCCGCACCCAGTCGAGCGCGGCCTCGGCGATCGGCTGCGGCTTCCCCTGTGCCGCCCATTCCAATGACCGCTCGTAGTACGTGATCTGCTGCTCGATCCCCAGAGCCCCGTACTGCGGCTTGTCGAGGAAGTCGAGCTCGAGCTTGCGCCAGTCGGTCTGGTGGATGCGCGTCAGCGCGTCGAGGCCGCTCTCGACCACCTGCTGCCGCACCGCGGGCGTCGCCTCGTCGAGCAGCCAGCCCGTCTGCGTGTACGGCGGGTTGTCGGACGGGACGTTCCCCTCGACCTTGCCCATGACGAAAAACGGCGCGCCGAGCACCGATTCGTCGTCCTCGAACCAGTGCACCGTCGGCAGCGGCACGTCGGTGTGCTCCGACAGCGCCTTGATCACCCGGTACTGGGAGTCGAAATCGGACTCGAGGAAGATCGTGTGCGCCGTCGGCTTCACCCGGATGACGTAGCCCTCCGAGCGCGGTTCGCCACCCTCGGTCCACGACGCGTCGAAGATCAATGTCTCGTTCGAGAATCCCGTGAACGCGGGCCCGATGAGTGGCGAGATCGAGAGCTCTTTGACGTCGGGCAGCTGGCCCGCGAGCCAGTCGCGGATGACGCCGCGGGCTTTGTCCAAGTTGCGCTGCTCCGGGATGGGCATGGTCAGTTCCTTAGAGGACGGCGCCCAGGTCGCGCAACCGCTCCACCTCCTTCGGTTCGAAGTCCCAGCGGCCGAGGACGGCTTCGGTGTCGTCGCCGGGATGCACGGCTGCGACCGGCGTCGACACCGCCGACCGGCTGAACCGGGGCGCGGGCGCGGGCTGAGGCACGCCCGCGAGCTCGAGAAACGTGCTGCGGAAGTGGTTGTGCGGATGGTCGGGCGCCTCGAGCGCTGTGAGCACTGGCGCGAAGCACGCGTCGGTGCCTTCGAGAAGCGCGCACCATTCATCGCGCGTCTTGGTGCGGAACACCTCGGCGAGCCGTTCCTTCTCGGCCGGCCAACGTGACTTGTCGTACTGGGCTTCGAGGTCGGCCTCGAGGCCGAGGCGTGACATCAGCTCGGCGTAGAACTTTGGCTCGACCGTACCGACGGCGACGAACTTGCCGTCGGCTGTCTCGTACACCTCGTAGAAGTGGGCGCCCGTGTCGAGGTGGTTCGTGCCCCGCTCACCCCAGAAGCCGCTCGCCCGTGCGCCGTAGAACGGCGTGAGCATGAGCGCGGCGCCGTCGACCATCGCGGCGTCGATCACCTGCCCCTTGCCCGTGCGTTCGCGCTCGAACGTCGCGCACGCGATGCCGAACGCGAGGAGCATGCCACCGCCGGCGAAGTCGCCGAGCACGTTGATCGGCGGGGTCGGCTTCTGACCCGCCCGGCCCAGCGGCTCGAGCGCGCCGGCGAGCGCGATGTAGTCGATGTCGTGGCCGGCAGCCTGTGAGTACGGGCCCTCCTGACCCCAGCCCGTCAGCCGCCCGTAGATGAGGCGCGGGTTGCGCGCCATCGCGACCTCGGGCCCGATGCCGAGCCGTTCCGCGACGCCGGGCCGGAACACCTCAAAGAAGGCGTCCGCTTGCTCCATGAGCCGCAGCAGGGTCTCGACGCCGTCCGCGTGCTTGAGGTCGACGGCGACCGCCTGCTTCCCGCGGTCCATCGCGCTGGTGGCCGGCTTCGAGCGGTCGATCGACCGGGCCGTCTCGACCCGGTCGACGCGAAGCACCTCGGCCCCCATGTCGGCGAGGAGCATTCCGCAGAACGGCCCGGGCCCGAGCCCGACCATCTCCACGACCCGTAACCCCTTGAGCGGACCCGGCACTAGAACGGATTCTAAACTTGGCCCTTCTGGCCGTCGCCGCAGGAGGCAACCGCATGGGCACGCCGGTGATCGTCGAAGCCGTTCGCACGCCGATCGGCAAGCGCAACGGCTGGCTCTCCGAGCTCAAGGCGACCGAGGTGCTCCGCCACGCGCTCGTCGAGGTCATCGACCGTGCCGGCATCGAGCCCGGCATGGTCGAGGAGGTCGTCGGCGGGTGCGTGACCCAGGCCGGCGAGCAGGGGAGCAACGTGACCCGCAACGCGTGGCTGTCGGCGGGCAACGACGTGCTCCCGTACACGACCGCGTGCACCACGGTGGACTCGCAGTGCGGGTCGGCGCAGCAGGCCAACCACCTCGTGGCCGGCCTGATCGCCGCCGGCGGCATGGACACCGGGATCGCGTGCGGCGTCGAGCAGATGAGCCACGTGCCGCTCGGGTCGAACGTGATGAACGGCCCCGGCCACTACAAGACCGAGCCGTGGCCCTACGACGACCCGCCCAACGGGCAGTTCGGGGCTGCCCAGCGCATCGCCGAGATGCGCGGCCTCACCCGTCAGGACCTCGACGAGTTCGGCGCGTGGTCGCAGCAGAAGGCGAAGGTGGCGTGGGACGAGGGTCGCTACGAGCGCGAGGTGGCGCCGATCGACGCGCCTCAACCCGACGGCTCGACGATGACGGTGACGCGCGACCAGGGGCTGCGCGACACAACCGCGGAAGGGCTGGCGCAGCTGAAGCCCGTCGTCGAGGGCTACATGATCACCGCCGGCAACTCGTCGCAGATCTCCGACGGCGCCGCCGCCGTGCTCTGGATGGACGAGGACAAGGCGAACGCGCTCGGCCTCAAGCCCCGTGCGCGCCTCGTGCACCAGCTCGTCACCGGCTCCGACCCGTACTACCTGCTCGACGGGCCGGTCCACGCGACGCAGAAGATGCTCGATCGCTCCCGCATGTCGATGGCGGACTTCGACCTGTTCGAGGTCAACGAGGCGTTCGCGTCCGTCGTGCTGAGCTGGGCTCAGGTGCACAAGCCCGACATGGACCGCGTGAACGTCAACGGCGGCGCGATTGCTCTCGGTCACCCCGTGGGTTCGACGGGCTCACGCCTCATTACGACCGCGCTGCACGAGCTCGAGCGCTCCGACAAGGAGCTCGCGCTCGTGTCGATGTGCTGTGGCGGCTCGCTCGGCACCGCCAGCATCCTGCAGCGCATGTGAGGCGGGTCAGAGTCCCTTCTCGTACCAGGCCACGTCCCAATAGCGGTCGAACTTACGGCCCTGCTCGCTGTACGTGCCGACCAGAGTGAACCCGAAGCGCGCGTGGAGCGCGATCGAGGCCGGGTTCGGTAGGGCGATGCCGCCGAGGGCATGGCGCACGTCCTCGCTGGCGAGCTCTTCGAACAGGCGCGAGTACAGCGCGGTGCCGATGCCCAGACCGGTCGCATCGGAAGCGAGGTAGATGCTCGCCTCGACCGAGGTCTCGTACGCCGCCTTGGGCCGGAACGGGCTGCTCGACGCGTACCCGAGGACACGATCGTCGACCACGGCGACGAGCAGGCGATGCCGTCCGGCAACGTCGTAGTGGCCGAACCATTCGAGCCGCTGTTCCATCGTGATCGGCGCGATGTCGAAGGTGATGGGAGTCTCGCGGACGTAATAGTTGTAGAGCTCGTTCAGCTCGACGAGATCGTCCTCGCGGCCGGGGCGGATTAACACCTGCGGAGCACGCGACACCGTCACGATCTGAAGCTACTGGGCGACTATTTCGTCGGTGTTTCCGCTCCGTGGGCGGTCGATGACGTGTGCTGCCAGATCCGCGTCTTGCTCACCGTCGCGATGTGCGTGTACTCGGCCCGCAAGACCTGCCCCAACGGGGAGTCCTCGACATGGTGCTTCCCGAACCCGCCGAGGTCTCGGTGACTCGCGTCGAGCACGAGCACCGGGGGCCGGGCCTGCACGTCACTCAACAGCAGCTCCCACCGCGCACGCAGACGGGGGTCGTCGAGCGCGGTATCACCGGCATACGCCTCCTTGTCCCCGAGCTGCACCAAGAACCGGTGGTGCACGAAGCGCCCGGCGACGGGGCGGTCGGAGCGCCAATAGATCTCGGGGACGGCGCCCCAGACGAGGATCGGGTCGTCGGGACCCGTGTGCGCATCGATGAACTGCACGATGCGATTGAGGCGTTGCGGCGTGGGCGCCGCCGGCGGTGTGAACGCGGCACCGACCGCCACGGCTGCGACCACCGCGGTCGCCGCGATGGCGATCGTCCGCGCCCTCGGCCGCACCGCATCGGAGCCGATCCCCGCGAGCACGCACAGCGGTGGCAGGGCCTGCTGGTAGTAGTGAAGACGAAAGCGAAGACCGGCCGCGACCGCGAGGACACTTACGAGCAGCCACACGAAGACGATCACTCGTTGGCCGCGCCGATCCGGTGGCGAGTGTGCGGCGAGCCACACCGCGGGAGCGTGCAGTACCGCGAAGAGCGCCGTGACGAGCACGGCCACGCCGAGCACTCGCAGGTCGAGCCCGAATGCGTACTCGTCGTTCTCCATCCAGACCCAACGCGTCATCCCTGCTAGCCCGAAGCCCGAACCGATCAGCAACACGGCGACGACGAGCCCGATCCCGCCGGCGAGGAGGTATCGCACGGGACGCGGTCCACGCGCCGCCACGAGTCCGATGGGGACGAGCGTGGCGAGAAACGGCTGCTTGAAGCAGGCCGCGATCCCGACGAGCGCGCCGGCGAGTGCGAACGCGTACGGCCGGCGCGCCGTCGGCCCGGCCCGCACAGCGACGAACACGGCGGCGACGGCGGGGAGCACCGCCCACAGCTCGAAGTTCGCGGCCTGGCCGTCGCGTGGCATGAACGCGACGGTGCCCAGCACGTACAGGATCCCGCCGGTGACCCCCGCGCGACGTGACGCTCCGAGTTCGATGATCACCGCCACCAGGAGCACAGCTGTCACTGCGATCCACAACACGAGAAGGAGACGGACCGGACGGAAGTCGGTGCCGAATACGGCCGCAACCGCGGCGTACAACACGGGCGCGAGGGGCGGCTTGCGGTCGATGACGTCCACGTACAGCTGCTGGCCTCGGAGCAGCGCCTCGGCCTGAACACCGATGTAGGCCTCGTCGCGCTCGAACCACGGACGAACGAGTCCCGGCACGCGAGACAGCAGCGCGGCGACGAATAGAAGCCCGGCCGTCGGGGCCCACCGCGTCATCCATCTGCCGGCCAACCCACCGAGGCTCTGCCCGCGGGAAGCGCCGCTCGAGGTCGGCACCGTCACCGTTCGCCTCCAAGCATGGACGCCGTCCGATTCTGATACCCGCCCCGCGGGCGGCGTCAACCTTTGCGCCGGCTAACGGCGCGCCAACACAGCGCGAACCGCGCCGCCGATCTGCTCCATCGCCTCGTCGGCTTCGGGGAACAGTGTCGGCATGCTCACGAATCCGTGGATCATGCCGTCGTAGCGCCGCATCGTGACGGGCACGCCCGCGGCGTCGAGGACGGCGGCGTACGCCTCGCCCTCGTCACGCAGCGGGTCGTACTCGGCGGTGATCACGACCGCGGGCGGCAGCCCGGACAGGTCGGCGGCGCGGCACGGCGACGCGAGCGCGTCCGCGCCATTCCCCTCCGCGCCGAGGTACTGGTCCCAAAACCACTGCATGTCCCGCTTCTCGAGGAAGTAGCCCTCGGCGTTCTCCGCGTACGACGCCGTGTCGCAGGCGGCGTCGATGACGGGATAGACGAGGACCTGGAACGCGATCGGCGGCGCTCCTCGTTCGCGCGCCATCTGCGCCACGACCGCGGCGAGGTTGCCGCCCGCGCTGTCGCCCGCGACCACCAGCTGGCTCGTGTCGGCGCCCAGCTCCTCCGCGTACTCGTGCGTCCACACGGTCGCTGCGTAGCAATCATCAGGCGCAGCCGGGAACGGGCACTCGGGCGCGAGGCGGTACTCGACGCTCACCACGACCGCGCCCGTCGCGTTCGCCAGGCGGCGGCACGTGCCGTCGTGGGTGTCGATCGAGCAGAAGACGAACCCGCCGCCGTGGAAGTAGACGATGATCGGCCGCGGACCTGAACCGTCGGCGTCCGGCGTGTAGATGCGCACGGGCAGGTCACCGGCGGGACCGGGGATCATTCGGTCCTCGACCGACGCCACCGCCGCCGGTTCGTCCATCGTCCCCATGAGCGCACCGGCCGAGCGGGCCTGCTCCAACGGCAGCTCCCACAGCGGCGGGAAGTCCGCCGCCTTGAGCTGGTCGATCATCGTGCGGGCCGCAGGCGCGAGTGGCATGCGCAAGAATGGAACCTGTTCCAACGGCACCGTGTCAAGGAGTACAAGGAGCACACCATGACGACCGTCGCGCCCGACGCAATCTCCGCGCACCTCAACCAGGACGAGCTGCCGTGGGCGCAGTGGGGCGAAGGCGTCGAAGCCAAGATGCTGCGCGTCTCCCGCGAGACCGGCACATGGGTGATCATCAACCGCTTCGCGCCGGGCACGCGGATCCCGACTCACCACCATGACGGCGCCGTCCATGCATACACGCTCAAGGGACGCTGGCACTACCTCGAGTACGACTTCGTCGCATCGCCGGGCTCGTTCGTGTTCGAGCAGGCCGGCTCCACGCACACCCTCGAGGCGCTCGCCGACAGCGAGGAGCCGGTCGAGGTGTTCTTCGTCATCGAGGGCGGCCTGATCCTCTATGACGACGACGCCAACTATCTCGGCTACACCGACGCCCAAGCCGCGCTCGACCTCTACTACGGCGCCCTCGACGCCGCCGGCATCCCGAGGCCGAGCGGGATCCTCGACTAGCGCGACCGGCGCGCGCGCAATGAAGCTCGGCCCCGGCGACCTCGTGTTGTGCTCGGGGACGCTGGCGCCGGACGTCGGGTTTCGAGACCGTGTCGCCGCCGCGGCCGAGGGCGGCTTCGCCGGCATCTCGTTGTGGGGGCGCGACTACCGGCGCGCCCGCGATGTCGAAGGGCTGAGCGACGCCGACATCCGCGCCCTCCTCGACGATCACGGCCTCGCCGTTGCCGAGCTCGACGGGGTGTGGTCGTGGACCCCCGGCGCCGACCGAACGTTCTCTCCCGAGCACGACCCCGCCTCGTTCTTCCGCTACAAGGAAGACGACCTGTACGGCATTGGCGACGCCGTCGGCGCCCGCTCCATCAACGCAGTCGATGTGTTCGGCGGCGACTGGGGTGTCGACGCCGCTGCCGAAGCGTTCGCGGCGTTGTGCGACCGCGCCTCCGAGCACGGGCTGCTCGTCCACCTCGAGTTCCTACCGTGGTCGAACGCCCCGGATGTCGCGACCGCGTGGCAGATCGTGGCGAAGGCCGGCCGTCCCGACGGCGGCGTCGCCGTCGACTCCTGGCACTTCTTCAGAGGTACGCCCGACTGGGAGGCGCTGCGCACCGTCCCGGGCGATCGGATCCTCGGCGTGCAGCTCAGCGACGGTCCGGCCGAGCCCGAGGGGAACCTCATATCCGCGACGCTTCGGGAGCGCCGAGTGCCGGGTGACGGCGACTTCGACCTCGCGCAACTCGTTGCCACACTGCGGCAGCTCCATGCTCACGCGCCGCTGGGCGTCGAGGTGTTCTCCGACACCCTGCACGCGGTTTCACCGCAGGAAGCCGCCCGGAGGGCAGCCGACGGTACCCGTGCGCTCCTCGCTGCTACCCGGTGAATGTGAGCCAAACGGCGCAGGTCGGGATCCAGGGCGAGCCCACGGTCGAGATGCATCAGGCGCACCGGCTCCTCGACGGCGCCCACGGCGAGACGCGTTCCTGACGACCGCGCGCCTCGCTACGGCTTGGTGCCGACCGCCACCCAGAGCTGACCCACAGAGCGAATCGTCTCCCCGAAGCGGCCTCGGAGCTCGGCGGCGGCGCGGTCCTGGATGTCCCGCCACGCCCGGTCGTCCGCCTGCTGTCGCATGTAGCGGGCGCGGGGTCGCCAGTCACGCCCGACGAGGTACCCCTCTATGGAGCTGGTCCAGTGGTAAATGTGCGGCTGGACCTCGACATCGACGAGTCCCGCGCCGCGCAGTACAGCTTCGAGGTTCCCTCGTGGCCGAATCTTCTCTTCCGACGGAACGGGGGGAGTGGGCGGCGTGACGTCAATGCCCTGGGCGACAGCTAGGGACTCGAAGATCTCGTCAGCCTTCACCCAATCGCTCTCACCCTCCGCGGGCGCGTCAGGTCCCCACGCGGAGCAGCCAAATCGACCGCCCGGACGCAGAACCCGGAAGGCGTCGTCGAGGCCTGCCTTGCAATCGTTGAGGTGCGACAGCACCAGATTCGCGAGCACTGCGTCGAAGGCAGCCTCGGGGAACGGCAGCCCGGGCAGCATCCCGGCGGCAATGGTGACGCCTCGATCGAGCGCCCGTCCCAGCATGGCGATCGAAGGGTCGATCCCGACGATGAAGCCGGCCGGCCCGACCCCCTCGCGCGCGACTTGCGCGGCGACACCCGTCCCCGTTCCGACGTCCAGGATGCGTGCATCCTCCCGCGGCGCGACCGCTGCAACGAGGTCGCGCGCGAGAGGAAGAAACCGCGGCACCGCGGCCTGGTCGTACGCGTCGGCGACCGAGTCATACGACCGCCACCCGCTCGGCCGTGGATCGGAACCCGCCACTCGGTCAGATTCGCGTCAGGGGCGCCCTTTGGCAACGGTCTCGTCGGTCGAGAAATCGAACTCGGCTTCGAGGTCGTAGAAGGCGCGGAGCGTCGTCGACTCGATTACGTCGTCGAGTCGGTCGTGACGAACGGCCTCCTGCGGCGCTACGGCTTGCAAAGCCTCGGGCGACAGATCGGCGTCCATCACGCCGATGGTCAGGACCTCGCGCTCGTCGTCGACGTTGGTCGCCGTCGTCACGCGGGCGGGTACTCCAAAGCCCTTGTCCGGGTACCAGGCGTCGATGAAGTCGTCATACGTCTTGCCGGGACGCAGCCGCCGGACGAACACCGCGATGAACATCACCATCTCCTCGCTTCTCGAGCTCGCGGAAGTGGGGGAGGACATGTTCACCGAGGTTACGGATCGTCGCCATGCATGCCGACTGCGGCACGGTCCCCATCTGGATGAGGAACATCACCTCGTCCGCGCCCGTTTGACGTAGGCGCTCGAGGTACGCGATCGCGTCGTCGGCCGTGCCATAGGCATGCTCGGGATTGAAGATCCCCGTCGTCGCCGGCTGTACCGGGATCTCCGCCTCGTGGAGCATCGCGACGATCCGGTCCGCGTCCGCCGCCATCTCGTGCTTCACCTGCTCCACCTCGTCGTGCGGATCGTCCTCGGGCGGTGGGCCGGCGCCGTACCAGTGCGCGATGCCCTCGGCGAAGAAGCGCTGGCCGCGAGTCCCCATGCGAAGGGCTTCGTCCCGATCGTCGAGCACGATCGCGGGGCACAGCGCAGAGAAGTGGTCGTTGACGACCGTGCTCACGAACCGGTCGCCCGTCCGCGATGCGCGCGTCTCGTCGTAGATCGAACCCATGACGGCTATCTCGTCCGGACCCGAGAAGCCGAGCACGAGCGCGCCGACGCCGAGCTCGGCCGCCAGCGTCACCGTGTCGCGCTTCGTGCAGGCGAGGTACAGCGGCGGGTGCGGCTCCTGCACCGGACGGGGGATGATCGGGTGCGGGTCCACGTCGAGCAGGTCGCCGTGCCACTCGAACTCGTCCTCGTCCCACATGTGCCCGATCATGCGCAGCGACTCTTCGAGCTGCGGGTACGTGTCGTGCGGATCGACGCCAAACGCCGACATCTCCTGCAGCGTCGCGCCCCGCCCCGCGCCGAGGTCGAGCCGGCCACCCGAGAGCACGTCGAGCGTCGCCGCCCGCTCCGCCACCCGGATCGGGTGGTTGTAATTGAACGGCAGGCACACGACCCCGTGCCCGATCCGGATTCGCGACGTCTTGGCTGCGACGAAGCTCAGGAAGACCTCGGGCGCGCTCAGGTGCGCGTACCGCAGCAGCGAGTGGTGCTCGACGGACCAGACACGGTCGAATCCCATCTCCTCGGCGAGGACCGCCTGCTCGACGCAGTCGTGAAGGACCTCGCGCTCGTGCTCGCGGGTGGGAAACGCCAGCTGCGCCTCGAAGATCATCGAGAACTTCACGGCACCGTCACTTCCTGAAACGTGATTAGAGCAGCCTATGTTGACGCCACCGCGGCGAACAGGTGCCACTGCCCGTCGACGCCTTTGAGCGTGTGCATCCCGCGGTCGTCGAACGCGATCCCCGATCCGAGTACGAGGTCCTTGACGGTGCTCGAGACGAGCACCTCGCCGCCGCCTGCCTCGGCCGCGACACGGGCGCCGATGTGCACGGCGAGGCCGGCGATGTCGTCGCCGCGGCGCTCGCATTCACCGGTGTGGAGGCCGGTGCGCACTGCAAGATCGAGCTCTCGCGCCGCCGCGACGATCGCCTGCGCGCACCGGATCGCACGCACCGGGCCGTCGAAGGTGGCGAGGAACCCGTCGCCCGCACGATTGACCTCGCGTCCGCCGAACCGGGCGAGTTCGGCGCGGACGAGCGCGTCGTGCGCGTCGAGGAGGTCTCGCCACCGGCGGTCGCCGAGAGCTTCAGCCCGTTGCGTCGAGTCGACGATGTCGGTGAACAGCACCGTCGCCAGGGTGCGCTCGACGTCGCGGAACGCCGGCGGGCGGATACCGGTCAGGAACGCCTCGAGCTCGACGGCGAACGGCTCCCAGCTCGCACGCTGCCAGCTCCCGTCGAAGTTGCCGGGAAACTCGACGTAGCGGGCGTTCGGGATGCGGTCCGCGATGTAACGACTCCAGGAGCTCGGATAGCGCGGGTCCTCGGCACAGTGCCCCACAAGCGTCGGAGCCTGCACGAGCGGCAGCGCGGTGCTGACGTCCGTCTGGTAGTTGAGCATGAACTGCTCCGCGATTGCTCGGGGCGTCCCCACGTTCCGCTCGAGCCGCGCGAGGCGTCGGAGGGCGTCGGCGTGGTCGTCGGCGTCGACGGTGTAGTCGACCAGGACGCGGCCGGTCCCCCAGAGGCGGCGCGTTTGCTCGACGCCGCGCTCGTAAGCGTCGCGCGGCAGCCCGATCGCGTAGTCGGGCGCTCGCGCCAGGCGTGCGTATGCGGTCCAGAGAACGAGCGCCGTGACCCGCTTCGGGTACGTCGCCGCGAATGCGATCGCCATCGGGCCACCGTCGATCGCGCCCATCACCGATGCGCGGCGAACGCCAACCGCGTCCATCACGGCCCGGACGTCGTCCATGCGGTCCTCGAGCGTGCCGGTGCCGAAGGACCGGTCGGACAAGCCGCCCCCGCGCTTGTCGAACGCGATCATTCGCGCGTACGGCGGCGGGTGCTGCAGCAGGGGCGTGTACCACGGCACGTCAGCCACGAGGTCGAGGTGCGCTGCGATGCCCGGCACGACGACGACATCGACGGGCCCCTCGCCGACGATCGTGTAGGCGATCTGGAGCCCGCCGGTCGTCTCCGCGTAGCGGATGTCGAGCTCGGGCATTACTCCTCGACGAGCTTCTCCAGCTTCTGGGACGCCTCGACGAACTCGTCGACGAGGTCGAACATCACGTCGCGCACCGGGCGGACCTTGTTCATGCGGCCGACGATCTGCCCGACCGGCATCGTCGTCAGCTCCTTGACCTGGTACTTGTTGATGCGGCGCTGCGCGTCGCTGATGAGCATGTACTGGAGCGGCATCGGCAGCGTCCCCGGCGAGTCCTCGCGCTCCCACGCTTCGGTCCACTCCGTCCGCAGCATGCGGGCCGGTTTGCCCGTCCAGCTGCGCGACCGCACGGTGTCGCGCGCGCCGGCGTCGAGCAGTTTCTCCATCGTCACCGGGTTCGTGTCGCTCTCCGCCGTCGTGAGCCAGATCGAGCCCGTCCAGACGCCCTCGCAGCCCAGCGCGAGCGCGGCCGCGATCTGCCGTCCGGTCCCGATCCCGCCCGCGGCGAGCACCGGCGCCGGCGAGACCGCGTCGACGACGTCGGGCCACAGGATCAGCGACGCGACGTCGCCGGTGTGCCCGCCGGCCTCCGTGCCCTGGGCGACGATTATGTCGACGCCCTGGTTCACGTGCCGCTCCGCCTGCGCCACGCTCCCGCACAGCGCCGCCACCTTCACGTCGTGCTCGTGCGCGAGGTCGACGACGTCCTTGGGCGGCGGGCCGAGCGCGTTCGCGAGCAGCTTGATCGGGTGCTCGAGCGCGATCTGCACCTGCTCGCGCCCCTTCTCGTGCACCCAGGCGAGCAGCCCGGACGAGCGCTCCTCCTCTGACAGCTGCGGCACGTCGTACTCGGCTAGCAGGTTCTCGACGAAGTCGCGGTGCTGCTGCGGGATCATCTCCTTCAGCTGATCGCCCATGCGGTCGGGGTCGAGCTCGCCCGCGCCCGCGTACTTCGCCGGCATGACGACGTCGACGCCGTACGGCTTGCCGTCGACGTGCTCGTCGATCCACTTCAGCTCGATCTCGAGCTGCTCGGGTGAGAACGCCAGCGCGCCGAGTACGCCGAAGCCGCCCGCTTTGCTGACCGCGGCGACCACGTCGCGGCAGTGGCTGAACGCGAAGATCGGCAGGTCGATGCCGAACGTGTCGCACACACGGGTCTTCATGCCTGTACCTCCGCCATCGTGGCCACCTTCTGGGCCCACGGGTAGTCAGGTTTGCCGCTCGGGGAGCGCTGCACGACGCCGACGAGGTGCAGCTCCCGCGGCACCTTGAACCCGGCGAGCCTCGAGCGGCAATGGTCCTGCAGGTCGTCGAGCGTCGGCGTGGTGCCGTCACGCGGTTGCACGACGGCGGCGACGCGTTGCCCCCACCGCTCGTCAGGGACACCGACCACCACCGCGTCGTACACCGCGGGGTGGGACTTGACCGCCGCCTCGACCTCCTCGGGGAAGATCTTCTCGCCCCCCGAGTTGATCGACACCGAGCCTCGACCGAGGAGCGTGATCGTGCCGTCGGCCTCGAGGGTGGCGAAATCGCCTGGGATCACGTAGCGCGTGCCGTCGGGCGCCATGACGAACGTCTCCGCCGTCTTCTCGGGATCCTTGTAGTACTCGATGGGGATGTTGCCCTTGCGCGCGATCTTGCCCACGACGCCGGACCCCGGCTCGACCTCGCGCAGGTTCTCGTCGAGCACGACCGAGTCCTGCACGGCGTTGACCGTGGGCCCACCCTTCATCGCGGTCTTGCCTTGCTGCACGAGCGTGTAGCCGTTGGCGCCGCTCTCGGACGCGCCGACGGCATCCGAGAGGACGAGGTTGGGGAACCGCTCGAAGAACTGGTCCTTCACCGACGGCGAGAACACGGCCGCCGTGCTCGACACGGCGACGAGGGACGACAGGTCGTACTCGTCACCCCGCTGCTGGATGGTCTCGATGAGCGGGCGGCCCATGGCGTCGCCGGTGATCATGATGAGGTTGGCGCCTTCCTCGCCGACGAGCTGCCAGACCCGATGCGGGTCGAACTTCGACACGAGCACGATCTTGTTGCCGACGAAGCTCCCGCCCATGACGCCCCACTGCGTCGCGCCGTGCATGAGCGGCGCGATCGGGAGCGAGGTCGTCTGTCCCTGGGCGAGGCCCTTCTCGACCATCGCCTCGGGACGGTCGACCTTCGTGCCGCCGACCACGTCGATGCCGCCGCCGAGCGCGAAGAACACGTCCTCGTGGCGCCACACGACCCCTTTGGGCATGCCGGTGGTCCCGCCCGTGTACAGGATGTAGCGGTCGTCGGGCGAGCGGGGCGCGAAGTCGCGCTCGGGCGAGCCTGACGCCATGGCCTCCTCGAAATCGAGCGCGTCGACGCCGGCGAGCTCGGCGCCGCTGCCGTCGTCGACGACGATCGCGTGCCGCAGCATCGGCAGCTCGTCGCGCACGCCGGCGACTCGGGGCGCGAACTCCCGCTGGAACATCAGCGCCACGAGATCTGCGTTGTCGAACAGGTAGCGGAGCTCGTCCTCGACGTAGCGGTAGTTGATGTTGACCCACACCGCCCGCAGCTTGAACACCGCCCACAGCGTCTCGATCCACCCGACCGAGTTGTAGGCGTAGATCCCCACGTGGTCGCCCGGTCCAACGCCCTGGGCGGCGAGGTGGTGGGCGAGCCGGTTGGCCCGCTCCTCCATTTCTCTATATGTGCGTCGCTTCCCGTCGCAGACGACGTACTCACGCTCGCCGAAGTGGTCCGCCGCGTTCTCGAAGAGATCGGCGAGGTTGAACTCCACGCTCCGAGACTAGAACACGTTCTGACGGAGCGTCAGATGGCTATCGCGGTGCGGATTTGCGCAATCGAGTAGAGCGTCGGCCGTGCTCTCCGGTGCGATCGCGGCGTTGGCGGTGGTTTCCGGGCTTTCGATGTCGCCGCCGGTCACGGCGGTTCGGCGCGCCGGCTTCCCGGGCCGGAACGGCATGATCGCCTTCGCTCACGACGAGGGCGGCGGCCCGGTTGTCGATGTCGTGAAGGGCGACGGCTCCTTGCCCAAGAAGCTCGTACGCAGCGGCGCCGATGCGCCTGCGCCCTCCTGGTCGCCGGACGGCTCGAAGATTGCGTACGTCCGCGCGACGGGTGGCAGCGGTGAGATCTACACGGCGGACGCTCGCGGCAAGCACGAGATGCGGCTGACGAACAACCACGTCAGCGACAGCGCGCCGGCATGGTCACCGGACCGGTCGAAGATCGCGTTCGTGCGCCACGGCGGCGGCAGCAGTGAGATCTACGTCATGGACGCCAATGGGAAGAACCAGGTCGACATCACGAACACCGCCGATGCCGACGAAGACGACCCCGCGTGGTCACCGGACGGGTCGCAGATCGCGTTCTCGAGTCAGAGTCACGGCGAAGGGGTCATGCCGATCGAGATCTTCCTCATGAGCACGGACGGCTCCAACCGGCACGCCGTAACCGGCGGCGGCGCCGACAGCAAGCCGGACTGGTCTCCGGACAGCACGAAGATCGCGTACCAGGGCACGGTCGGCGACCAGCCTCCGGCGATCTACGTCATGAACGCCGACGGCTTGAACCAACTCGCACTCACGAGCATGCACGTCGATTTCGCACCGGCGTGGTCGCCGGACGGGTCGAAGATCGCGTTCAGCACCAATCGGCACGACAACGCCTTCGATTGCCAGATCTACGTGATGAATGCCGACGGCTCCAACCAGCAACCGCTGACCGACGAGGTCGGCGTCATCGACCGGCACCCGTGCTGGCAGCCGATCACGCGGTAGCAGCTGTTCCGCGCAGGCGGCTTGCGACGGGGCGTGAGACAATCACACCGTGACCGAGACTCGCAACGTTGACGCGGTCGTGGTCGGCGCCGGCTTCGCCGGGCTCTACGCGCACCACCGCCTGCGCCAGCTCGGGCTGACACTCCAGGGCTACGAAGCGGCCGCCGACGTCGGCGGGACGTGGTGGTGGAACCGCTACCCCGGGGCGCGCTGCGACGTGGAGTCGATGGACTACTGCTACGCGTTCTCACCGGAGGTCGAGCAGGAGTGGACGTGGACGGAGCGCTACGCGAGTCAGCCCGAGATCCTGCGGTACATCGACCAC
>DASPXI010000067.1:0-29632 GCA_035637335.1 Acidimicrobiia bacterium | reverse complement strand
GTACCCGGCGGCCAGGGCCAAGAGAAAGAACACAGCGCCGATCAGAAGCAGTGGCCCGATCCAGTAGAACCACTTGTACCGGTCGTCGGCGAGCACGGGCCCGGCCCCCGCCGGCGCGGCCACGACAGCGAGTACGACGAGCATCACGATCGGCAGCGCGGCGATGCGGACGAGCTTCACGGACGGCGCCTCCTGAACAGCAAGAGCGTCTCGGCCATCGTAGAGCGGTGGGCGTCGATCCCCCGGGTCGCTGACGATCTTTGTTCGTGCGGTCAGATGCGCTCGGGGCCGCGGGGCTGTTCCTCCGGGACGGGGGAGCTCAGACCGATCGCATCGGCGATCCGGCGCTTCAGCGCGGGGGGCACCTCGTCGCGACACTTCGACGCGATCACCTGGCGCAGCTCGATCTCGAAGTCGAAACCCTCGGCGCACGGCGGACACTCGTCGAGGTGACGGGTGATGGCCTGACGCCTCCAGACCGTGAGCTCGCCGTCGAGATATTGGTAGAGGCGAACAATCGCTTCGTCGCAGTCCATTCGCTCCCCGTTATCCCCCCGCTCGATCGGCCGCCGGGTGAAGACCCCGTTCCCCCGCGTACTCCCACAACGCCTTCTGCAGCTGCCTTCTTCCTCGATGCAGCCGGCTCATCACGGTCCCGATCGGGACGTCCATGATCTCGGCGATCTCTTTGTACGAGAATCCCTCGACGTCGGCAAGGAGCACCGCCATCCGGAACTGCTCTGGGAGCGCTTCGAGCGCCTCCTTCACCAGCGCGTCGGGGATCGCGTCGAGCACCTCCGCCTCCGGCGTGCGGTCGGCGTTGGCGGCCTCGAGGCCTCCGAGCCGGCGGTAGAGGTAGAAGTCCTCGGTGTCGTCGAGGTCGATCTCGTCGGGCCGGCGCTTCTTGGCCCGGTACGTGTTGATGAACGTGTTCGTGAGGATCTTGTAGAGCCACGCCTTCAGGTTGGTACCCTCACGGAACCCGCCGAAGCCGCGGTACGCGCGTAGGTACGTCTCCTGGACGAGGTCCTCGGCGTCGCTTGGGTTGCGGGTCATGCGCAGCGCGGCCGAGTACAACGCCGACATGTACGGCATCGCGAGCTCGGCGAACTGCGCCTGGTCGGCCATGCGCTCCAGGCTACGCCGGACGTCAAACGAGCCTCGGAACGGCGAGCGCAGCTGTTAGCCCGGGACGACCTTCCAGATGGCATCGTTGCCGCCGCCGACGTCGGTCGAGATATAGAGATTGCCGTCGGGGCCCTCTACCGCGCTGCGGAGGCGGGTGCCGAACTCGAGGATCGGCGTCGCGGAAGACACTTCGCCGCTGCCGTCGAGGAGCATCACGCGCGCCTTGCTGTCCTTGAGAAATACCACCAGCAGTGCTCCGTTCCACGACTTCCAATCGGCGTTCCCGTTCGTGGTCAGGAACGTGGCGCCCGATGGCGCAAGTGTGAACGAGTCACCGGACCGCCACGTCGGGAGCATCGCGCCCGGGAACTTCTGCAGGTCGGTCATCGGCACGCTCTGGTTGTAACCCGGGACCGGGTCCCAGCCTCCGTTGCCCCCTTTGACCAAATGGTTGACCTCGTCGTTGATGTCGGGGCCATGCTCCGTCACATAAGGCGCGGGATCCCCAGGTCGGAAGGCGATGCCTTGCTGGTTGCGGTGGCCGAATGTCCAGATACGGTCGTCGTCACCTGGCGCATTGACGAAGGGGTTGTCGGGTGGCGCGCTGCCGTCGCTGTTGATCCGCATCGTCTTGCCGTTCAGGACGCTGAGATCCTGGGGCCACGTGCCGGTGGCGCCGTCGCCGATCGTGAACCAGAGCTTGCCGTCGGGCCCGAAGCGAGTACGGCAGCCGAAGTGGTCGCCCCCCGTGCTGATCCCCTGCACGATCGGTGTTCCCGTTCCTGGGGGAACGACGCCGTTGAGCGAAAGGTTGACCGACCACTTGACGATACGGATGTCGTTCGCCGTTGTGTAGCACGTGTAGATGAATCTGTTGCTCGCGAAGCTGGGGTCGACCGCGATGCCCATCATCCCGGCCGCCGCCCCGGACGAGACGTCGCCCGGAGTCACGATGGTGTTGATCGTGCCGTTGGGGAGGCGAACCTTGACCGGCCCTGGCCGTTCGGTGAAGAACATGGTCCCGTCGGACAAGAACGCCATGTCCCACGGGTTGGTGAGCCCAGGCACGAAGTTGGTTGTGACTGAGAGCGCGGGCGAGTTCGCAGGCGGTCCCGAGTCAGGCGGGTGTGGGGTGTCCTGGGGCGGTGGTGGCGGTGGCGCCGGCTCCCCCGGCGGCGGCTTTGCCGGCTCGCAAGAAGCCCCAATGATCGCTCCGAGGCACAGCACCGCAAGTGCCGCCCCCATCAGACGTCGAATACTCATGCCTGCCCCATTTCCCCGAGCGACGTAAGCGTGGAAATGTAGCCGCTAGAAAGGCCGAGGTCAGGCAATTCGGACCCCGGGGGTGGTACTAGCCGCCGACCGCGGGGGAATCCACGACCGGCGGCGGCGTGCACAGGCCCTCGGTCGGTGTGCGGGGCGAGATCTTGGCGAGGGCCGTCGCCGCGGTGCACTCCATTCCCAGGAGGTTCGGATGCAACGGTGCCGCTCCTGAAAAGCCGATGATCGGCTCCACCCAGCGGACGCCCGAGGGCTGACAGGTGTCGTGGCCGACGCTCGCGGCGAAGGCGTCGACGAGCTTGGCCTTCTTGGCCTTGGCTTGCTTCGCGAGCTCGGCGTTGAGCTCGTGCTCCTTGGTCCGGAGATAGGGAACGTCGGCGTCTGCGAAAGGAACCTGGGGCCAGCAACCGGAGCCGGTCTCGGGAAGGATCGAGAGATAGTTGACGACGAAGATCCGCGCTTTCGGCGCGCGTTTGCGTATGCCCGCGAGCACTTGGCCGATCTTTGGTCCCGTCTTGGCGATGCGGTCCTTGATCTCATCCGTGGAGCCGTGGACATAGCGGTCCTGGCACGGTCTGGACGACCGGTCGGCGGTGGCGCATGCCCTGACGATTTCCTCGAAGCCGATGTCGTTGCCGCCGATGCCAATGGTCACGAGCTGGACGGATTTGTCGAGGCGATCGAACTGTGGCGGGTTGGCCGAGCCGCCGTTCAAGTTTTGCGGTGCGGTCATGTCTTCGGTCCCGGCGCCGCTGCAGCTCGCGTCGCGAAAAGTCGACACGTGCAGCGCCGCTGCGATCAGGTGGGGGTAGTTGTGATCCGATCGGAGGCAGCCGATCGGGTCCGGTTGCTGCGTGGCGATGATCGGACCGGCGGTGTACGAGTCGCCCAGTGCGACGTACCTGCTCGTCTGGCCGACCGCAAGTGTCGCGCCAGGCATGGCGAGTACCGCGAGGGTGGTGATTGCGCCTGCGATCGCGGCCCGGCGGAGCACGGATCAGGCCTCGGCCGGCTGCGTCGGGCCCGGCATCTCGAGACCGCTCAGACAAACCTGTTGCATGGATGCCCTTTCTCTCGATGCTCGAGCGCAGCCGAACCGTAGCGGGCTAGCCGTCGCGGCCCGGGTCGGCGGTGATCCCGGGCCGTCACGGCTCCTCGTTGCCTACCGGAGACCGAGCTTGCGTGAGCACTCGGGCCAGGCGCCCCATCCCTGGCCGGCGCGCACGCGTTCGGCCACGATGATCTGCTGCTCACGCGTGGCCAGATCGGCGCGGGGCGCGAACTGGCCACCGCCGAAGCCGGTCCAGGTCGCGGGCAGGAACTGGAGCCCGCCGAAGAACCCGTTCCCGGTGTTGATCCGCCATTGCCCGCTGCTCTCGCACTGGGCGAGCTTGTCCCACACCGTGTTGGAGCCGAAACGGCCGTGCTTGCAGCCGGCGACGATCGCGACGAGCACGACGGCGACCGCGCCGCGCCGAACCAAGGACTTGATCTGCATGAGCTCTCCCTCGTCGTGGGCTCACGAAGAGCCCGCCGTCGGGGAAGAGCGGCGCGAGGCGTGCGCGGCGCCGTAGCGCGAAGGACGCCGGGCGCGAGCCCGGCGAGGAAGTCAGCTCGACGATAGGCGCTTGGGCGGCGTCAGGGAAGGCCCGGCTGTGAAGCCCCGGCCCGGAGGCCCGGGCTCGGCAACACGGGCGAGTGCCCGCCTACGCCACCCAACGTGCGCGCCGGTACGCTCCGAACGGGTTCTCGCGATGAGGGATCGCGCGCATGGCACAGCAAGACGTCGTCGGTGTGCTCCTGGGCGCAGGGTCGTCGCGTCGACTCGGGCGACCGAAGCAGACGCTGCCGCTCGGCGACACCACGGTCCTGGGCTGGACGCTGCGTGACGCCGAACAGTCCGCGCTCGAACGGGTCTGCGTGGTGCTCGGCGGCGCGGCCGACGAGGCGGCCGGTGCGATCCGCCCCCGACGGGCGAGCGTCGTCTACAACGCCGCGTACGGCTCCGGGTGCGCGTCATCGCTGCTGGCCGGACTCGACTACGCAGGCGATTGTGACGCGATCGTGATGCTGCTCGGTGACATGCCGGGCGTCGACGCGTCGATCATCGACACCGTGCTCGGGGCGTGGTGCGTCGATCCGTCGTTGGCGGCGGTCACGGCCTACGACGACGGCCTCGGGCATCCGTTCGTGTTCTCCGCCGCCGCGTTCCCCGCCCTGCGCGCCCTGCACGGCGACAAGGCCGTGTGGAAGCTCGTCGCTGGCCAGCCCGAGGACCGTGTGCGGCGTGTGCGCGTCGACGCGCCGAGGCCACTCGACATCGACACATGGGACGACTACGTCGCCGTGTCACGACGACTCGGCTTCAATCCACTGCGTACTTGACCGGGTCGGCGTCGAACTCGCGCCGGCAGCCGGCGCTGCAGAAGAAGTACGTGCGACCGTCGTGCTCACTGCGGAGGCGTACGCGCGCCACGTCGACGACCATGCCGCACACGGGGTCACGCGCCTCGTCGAACGCCGGAGCCGGCGGCGTCGACGGACCGAGCTCGCCCGCCGCCTTCAGGGCGACGAGCTCGGCGAGCACGGCCACCCCGATCTCGCCCGGCTCGACCTCACCGAGGTCGAGGCCCGCCGGGGCGCGCACGCGATCGACCGCCTCGTCGGCGATCCCGCGATCGCGCAGGTATTCGCGCACGGCGTCCGCCCGCCGCCGAGACGCGATCAACCCCACGTACCCGGCGCCGGTGCCGAGCGCCACCTCGAGAGCAGCCTCGTCGTAGTGGCCTTGCGTCGCGACGACGACAGCGGTGGCGCTATCGACGCCGAGCCCGGCGAGGTCGAGCTCCGCGACCACGGGGATCCCGCCGGGATGGTCGGCCGACCCCTCGTCGTCGACGATCGTGGCGCGCCACTCGAGGGCGTGGGCGAGCGCGGCGATAGTGTCCGCCGCCGGCGACCGACCGATCACGACGACGTGGGGCGGCGGCAGGTTCGGTTCGAGGTACACCTCCAGCGCTCCTTCGCTCTCGCACGCCAACGGGACCGTTGCCACGCCGGCGCGCAATACGCCGTCGAGCTCGTCGGCCGGCCCCAGGAACAACAGCCGGGGGCGCCCGTCGGCCATCGCGGCGCGCGCCTCGGCGATGACCGTCGGCTCGGCACACGCGCCGGCCAGCCAGCCCCGTACCGTGCCGTCGGGGAGGATGACAGCCTTCGACCCCTGCTTCCCCGACGTCGGGCCCCGCCGCCAGACGACCGTGGCGAGCACGAACGGTCGGCCGCGCCGGGCGAGGTCGGCCGCGAGCTCGAGCGCGCCCGAAGCCATGAGCCTCCTCTACCCCGCCTTCGCCTCCCGCATCGCCCCCCACACACGGGCGGGTGTCAGGGGCATGTCGATGTTGCGGACGCCATACGGCGCGAGCGCGTCCATCACGGCGTTCACGTACGCGGCCGGTGAGCCGACCGTGGCCGATTCGCCGACGCCCTTGGCGCCGATCGGGTGGTGGGGCGAGGGCGTCACCGTCTCGTCGAGCTCGAAACGCGGCGTCTCCCAAGCGGTCGGGACGAGGTAGTCCATGAAGTTCGAGCCGATGCAGTTCCCGTCCTCGTCGAAGGTCATGTACTGCATCGAGCTCATCGCATAGCCCTCGGCGAGCCCGCCGCAGATCTGACCCTCGACGATCATCGGGTTGATCCGCACGCCGCAGTCGTCGACCGCGACCATGCGGCGCACGCCCCACACCCCGGTCTCCTCGTCGACCTCGACGACCACCACGTAGCTGCCGAACGGGTAGGTGAGGTTGGGCGGGTCGTAGTAGTGCACGCCCTCGAGGCCCGGCTCGGTGCCCTCGGGGTAGTTCGTGTACGCGGCGAGGGCGACGTCCTGGATCGTGACGCCCCGATCGGGCGCGCCCTTCACGACGAAGCGGCCCGGCTCCCAGTCGAGATCCTCTTCCGACGCCTCGAGCATGTGCGCGGCGATCGTGCGCGCCTTGTCGCGCAGCTTCCGCGCGATGACCACCGCCGCCGCGCCCGACGTCGGGGTGCTTCGCGAGGCGTAGGTACCCAGCCCGTACGGCGTGTTGTCGGTGTCGCCCTCGCGTACCGCGATGTCGGACGCCGGGATCCCCAGCTCGTTGGCCACGATCTGCGCGTAGGTGGTCTCGTGCCCCTGACCCTGCGCCTTCGTGCCGAGCTTGAGGATGGCCTTGCCGGTGGGGTGCACCCGCAGCTCGGCGGAGTCGAACATCTTGAGACCGGCGATGTCGTAGTCCTTGCTGGGGCCGGCGCCGACGGCCTCGGTGAAGCTGGCGATCCCGACGCCGACGAGCTTGCCCTCCTTGCGGGCCTCCTCCTTCTCCTTCGGAATCCCCGCGTAGCCGACGTCATCGAGCGCCTTCTGCAACGCGGTCCCGTAGTCGCCGGAGTCGTACACGAAGCCGGTGGGCGTGTGGTACGGGAACTGGTCCGGTCTTATGAAGTTCTTCATACGAAACTCGGCCGGGTCCATGCCGAGCTCGTATGCGGCGTTCTCCACGAGTCGTTCGATGAGGTACGACGCTTCCGTGATGCGGAACGAGCACCGGTACGCGACCCCGCCAGGGGCTTTGTTCGTGTACGCGCCCCGGGTCACGATGTGCGCCGCCGGGTAGTCGTACGAGCCCGTCACGACGTGGAACAGGCCGGCGCGGAACTTCGACGGCTGGGCGTCGGCGTAGAACGCGCCGTTGTCGGAGACCATGTTCACGCGCAGGCCGAGCATCGTGCCGTCCTGCTTGAGCGCGAGGTCGGCGTGCATGTGGAAGTCGCGCGCGAAGCCGGTCGAGATCAGGTTCTCGCTCCGTGACTCGATCCACTTCACGGGCTTGCCGATCAGCAGCGACGCCGCCGTCGCGACCACGTACCCGGGGTAGATGGGCACCTTGTTGCCGAAGCCCCCGCCGATGTCGGGCGAGAACACGCGGATGTTCTCCTCGGGCAGCCCGGCCACCATTGCGAAGAGCGTGCGGATGGCGTGCGGCGCCTGTGACGTCATGTAGATCGTCGCCTGGCCGGTGACCGGGTTCAGGTCGGCCACGCAGCCGCACGTCTCGAGCGGCGCCGGGTGCGAGCGCGGGTAGTGCGTGTCGAGGCTCACCACCTTGTCTGCCTGCGCGAAGGCCTGGTCGGTCGCGGCCTTGTCGCCCGCTTCCCACTGGTAGCAGGAGTTGTCGGTCTGGCCTTCCTTGTCGTCGCGGATCACGGGCGCGTCGGCCGTCAGCGCCTGCTTCGGGTCGATGACGGGCGCGAGCGGGTCGTACTCGACGTCGATGAGCTCGAGGGCGTCCCACGCGATGTACGGGCTCTCGGCCACGACGCCCGCGATCTCCTGGCCCTGGAACCGGACCTTGTCGGTGGCGAGCACGGCCTGCGTGTCACCGGACAAGGTCGGCATCCAGGCGAGGCCGTGGGCGGCGAGCGCCTCGCCGGTCACGACCGCCACGACACCCGGCAGCTGCTCGGCGGCCGACGCGTCGATGTTGACGATGCGAGCGTGCGGGACCGGGCTGCGCAGGAGCGCGAGATGCAGCATCCCGGGCAGGGAGATGTCCTCGATGTACTGCCCACCGCCCTGGATGAAGCGGTCGTCCTCCTTGCGCTTCACGCGGTGGCCGACGCCACCGATCTCCGGCGTGGTCGGGCCGGGTGTGTGCTCCTCGGTCGTCGTCATCGTGTCGCCCTTTCCTCGATCGTTCCCGGTCGCCGCCGGTCAGCGGGTCACGCGCTCGCTCCCTGCCTTTCCTTCGCTGCCCACTGGACCGCCTTGACGATGTTCACGTAGCCGGTGCAGCGGCAGAGGTTGCCGGACAGCGCCCAGCGGATGTCGTCCTCGTCCGGATCGGGGTTGCGGTCGAGCAGCGCCTTGCTCACGAGCATCATCGCCGGCGTGCAGAAACCGCACTGGAGGCCGTGCATCTCCTTGAACCCCTGCTGGATCGGGTCGAGCCGACCGTCCTGCTTGAGCCCCTCCACGGTGGTGATGCTCCGGCCGTCGGCCTGGACCGCGAACATCGTGCACGACTTCACCGGCTGTCCGTCGAGAAGGACGGTGCACGCGCCGCAGTTACTGGTGTCGCAGCCGACGTGCGTCCCGGTGAGGTCGAGCGCGGTGCGCAAGAAGTGGACGAGCAGGGTGCGCGGCTCGACGTCCCCGGACCGGTCGAGCCCGTTGACCGTGACCGTCACGTTCATTTGATCGACCTCCCTACGCTTGCGCGTGCTCGAGCGCCTTGGCCAGGCCCCGGCGTGTGAACACCCGCACGACGTCTCGCTTGTACTCGGCGCTGCCGCGCACGTCGTCCTTCGGTTCCGCGGCACCGGCCGCGAGCTCGGCAGCCTCAGCGAAGAGGGTGTCGCTCGGCGTCTGTCCCAGGAGCGCCTGCTCGGCCTCGACGGCCTTGATGTTGTTGGGGGCGACCGATGTCAGCGCAACTCCGGCGACCGTGATTGTGCCGCCGCTGTCGAGGTCGAGATGCGTCGCGACGCCGACGGTGGCGTAGTCACCGACCTTCCTCTCGAGCTTGACGTACGTGCCTCCCCCGCGCCCCCCGTACTTCGGGATCCGCAGCTCGGTGAGCAGCTCGGTGGGCTCGAGCGCGGTTTCGAACGGCCCGGTGATGAAGTCGGCCATCGGGATCACGCGCTCACCGGACGTGCTGCGAGCCACAACGTCGGCACCGCAGGCCAGCATGACCGAGGCCCAGTCGCCGAGCGGATCGGCGTGCGCAACGGATCCGCAGACCGTCCCAAGGTTGCGTACGAGCGGATCGGAGATCCACGGCGCCGCCGCCGCCATAGTGTGGTTGACGCGCCCGACGACGTCCGACGCGACGACGTCGTTGTGGCGGACCAGCGCGCCGACCCGGAGATACCCGTCGGCGTCGTCGATGTAGTCGAGACCGGGAACGCGGTTGACGTCGACCAGCATTTCGGGAAACGCGAAGCGCAGCTTCATCATCGGGATCAGGCTCTGACCGCCGGCGAGCACCTTCGCCTCGTCACCGCGTTCGGCGAGGATCGCGAAGACCTCGTCGACCGTCGTCGGTGCGACGTACTCGAACGGTGGCGGGTACATGGCGCCCCCCTTCAGCGCGATGTCGCGCTGCTGACCCTACATGCGAGCGGAGACGTGCGCGAACGCGACGCGTCAGCTCAGCGACTCGAGCACCGCGCCCAGGTCAGCAAGGCTGGCGAGGTTGTGACCCGAGACGAGCAGGTCGACGTGGGGTAGCGCGGCCTGCATGCCTCGCGTCGCGGGCTCGTAGGCGGGGCCCGACTTGAGCGGGTTGACCCAGATGACCCGGTACGCGAGTCGGCGGAGGCGCGCCATCGCGCCTGCCAGCAGGTCGGGGTCGCCCCGCTCGAGGCCGTCCGAGCACACCACGACGACCGCGCCGCGGCACGCGCCTCGCCACGCCCAGCTGCGCAGGTACTCACGCACCGAGTCGCCGATGCGGGTGCCACCTTCCCAGTCGACGACAGCGTCGGCGGCCTGCCGCAGCGCCTCGTCGGGGTCGCGGCGGGCGAGCGCGCTCGAGATGTGGGTGAGGCGGGTGCCGAAGCAGAAGACCTCGACACGGGCCGGCCCGTGCGCGACGGCGTACGCGAACTGGAGCAGGGCGCGCGAGTAGGACGACATCGAGCCCGAGACGTCGAGCAGGAGGACGAGCCGCCGGGGGCGGAGGCGGTGCCGTCGCCGGGGGATCGGTAGGACCGAGGCGCCGTGTCGCACCTGCGCCCGCAGGGCGCGCCGCAGGTCGGGGCGGACGCCCTTTCTCGCTCGCACTGTGCGTCTCGTGCGCCGCATCGGGGTGGCGACGACGAGCCCGGCCATGAGCCGGCCGATGGCGGCGAGCTCGTCGGGGTCGCAGTCGGCGAAGGCCTTGGCCCGCAACAGCTCGACGTCGGAGGCGGCGTGTCCGACGGGTGCATCCGCGAGCGCGCGGTGTTCGTTACCCGTTGGGGGAGCGGACAGGTCGAGGGCCGCGCGGGGCGCGTTGACAGGCGACTCGCTGTCGGCGGCGACGAGAACCTGCGGACCGGGATCGCCGAGGAAGTAACGCGCGAACGCGGCGTCGTAGGCGGCGAGGTCGTCGTGGCGGGAGACGAGGCACGCCCGCCCCGACCAGTAGACGTCGCGCAGGTCGGTGGGGTCGAGGAGGGCGAGCCCGCGGCAGAAGGAGAGGACCTGTCCGGTCCCTACGGGGAGTCCGGCCGCTCGCAGCTCTCGGCCGAAGCCGGCGAGCGCCGGCAGGAGCGCGGCGGCGCTCTCGACTTCAACCACGGGCGAGAATGCGGTCGAGGTCGTCGCGGACGCGCGCGAGGTCGTCGTGGTCCTTGACGACGGCGCCGAGCGTCACGTCGACGGTGTCGCTCTCCAGGCGCGACGCTCCGAGAAAGGCGAGCGCCTTGGCCCACTCGATGGTCTCGGCGACGCCGGGCCGCTTCACGAGGTCGAGCGTACGGATCTGTTCGACCGCGGCCGCGACCCGGCGCGCGAGCTCGGCGGGAACCCCCGGCGCCCGGGCGGCGAGGATCTCGACCTCCCGGTCGATCGAGGGGTAGTCGATCCAGTGATAAA
Organism: Acidimicrobiia bacterium; assembly: GCA_035637335.1. Taxonomy (GTDB): domain Bacteria; phylum Actinomycetota; class Acidimicrobiia; order IMCC26256; family JACDBD01; genus JALZAA01. The sequence goes on along the minus strand of DASPXI010000067.1, from coordinate 18,600 downwards.
GGCAGCGCCGCTTGAGCGCGTCGTGGAGCTCACGGGTGCGGTTCGAGGTGAGGACGACCGCGGGCGGGCGCTCCGCCCTGATGGTGCCGAGCTCGGGAACGGTGACCTGGAAGTCGGAGAGCATCTCGAGGAGGAAGGCCTCGAACTCGTCGTCGGCGCGATCGATCTCGTCGACGAGCAGTACGGCCCGGTCGCCAGCGCGCAACGCCCGGAGCAGCGGGCGCTCGAGGAGGAAGCGCGGCCCGAAGATCTCGTCGGCGGCCCCCTCGCGGAGCTCGCCTCCTTCCTGGAGCAGGCGGACGTACAGCAGCTGGCGGGTGTAGTCCCACTCGTAGAGCGCCTGGTTGGCGTCGATGCCCTCGTAGCACTGGAGCCGCACGAGCTCGGCGCCGAGCGCAGGTGCCAGCGCCTTGGCGACCTCGGTCTTTCCGACGCCCGCCTCGCCTTCGAGCAGCAGCGGTTGACCGAGCGACAACGACAGGAGGATCGCCGTGGAGAGGCCGCGGTCGGCGAGGTACGCCTCCTGTCGAAGGCGCTCGCCCACCTCGTCGACCGACTGCGGGCGCGCCGGTTGGGTGTCGGCGTTCGGGGTCACCACACCAGTGTCGCTCATCGGCAGGGGCGACGGCTCCCGATAGCGCGCCGCGCCGGGTCAGGCAGCGCTGCGATCCTCGAGGAGGCTCGCGAAGCGGACACCGAAACCGTCGGGGTCGCGGATCGTGAAGTCGCGCAGGCCGTAGTAGCGGTCGCCGATGGGCACCGCGATCTCCGCTCCGATCTCGCGCACGAGGGCCCAGTACTTGTCGACGTCGGGCACCATCACCCGGACATTGGCCAGAGGAAACGGCGGAGGGACCGGCAACTCGACGTGCTCGACGCCGTGGAACGCGGATCCTTCCGCCAAGAAGAGGCGGTGTCCCTCCCATGTCAGCTCGACGAAGTCCCCACCGTCGCGAAGAAGCTCGAATCCGAGACGCATATAGAAGTCGATGGACGTTCGTATGTCGCGAACCAAGATCTCCGTGACGAGCTGTTCGGTCGACGCGACGTAAGTGCTCATTGCACACCTCTTCGAACCATCGTCGTTACGAGCCCGAGCATGCCATCACGACCGAAGTGCACGCATCGACGTGCATGCGCGTCAGGATGTGCAGATGGCTGTCGAGGACGGTTCGATGCTCGCTGCCCGTGATGCGCGGGCCGCGGCCCAGCAGCGAGTCGGCGACGCCCTCGAGGCACGAGTACTGGAGCCGTCACCTCCGGCGGTCGTGGACGGCAACTGGTTCGCGGACGATCCCGTCGCAATCGACTCGGCGTCGGGTCGACCGGTCGTGAGCCCGGTTCCCGGTGCCGACGTAAGTTGGGATACCTGGGTGCGCGACCACCCTGAGGACGCGTCGTGGATCGCGGCCCGCTGGCTGGGCGCCTACCGTCGCCTGCCCCGCCTGCCGGCGACGCTTCCCGAGACGCGTCTCGCGTTGCATCGAGTGGCCGTGTACGTGGTGTCGCCGGCGCGACGCCGGGTGAACGGGAAGCTGGGGCTGCGCTGGACGTTCGGCGGCATCGGCACTCCCTTCTTCGGCGACGACGAGCAAGTACGGATCGCCGGAACCCATCTCGTGCGTCAGCGCGCCGGTTCGGCATGGGCCGCGGCGATCGGCACCCTCGGTCACGCGGCCGCGTTCGTGCTCGACGGACCACCCGACGTCGAGTGGGCCGAGCCCTTCGACGTCCCGCCGGCCGGCAACCCCGACGACGAGTTGCGCGTCGATACCGAGGCAGCCGGGTTTCTCGCCAACTGGTACGGCTTTGCGTACTCCGTGCTCGAGTGGCTGCGCGCCGAGCCGGAGTCGACCGAGACGAGCCGCGTGCAGCTGTGGCCGGAGCATTTCGACGCCGCCTTCGACTCGCTGCCCGGAGCCGGGCGAGCGACGTTCGGCGCGTCACCGGGTGACGCCGCCATCGACGCGCCGTATCTCTATGTCCTCCCGGCCGACTTCGACGCCGTCCGCGAGAGCGACGTCTGGAACGCCGACACCTTCAACGGCGCCGTGCTTCGCATTCCTGAGCTCGTCGCCGCGCCCGATCAGAGAGCGGAAGCCCTGACGTTCTTCCGCTGCTGCCGGGACGTCTTGCGCGCACTTGGGGGATAGGCCGCCTACTGGGCGGTAACGTGCAAAACTACCTATCTGGCACAAGCCCGGCACAAGGCGTATTCTTTACGAGGTTCCGCGTCGTCAGTTGTGCCCGGGCGGTCGGATCGTCCCAGCCTCGGAGTCTCGGTGTCACCGACCGATCGCCGTTGAAGATGCGACGGCGGGATGTTCTGCGTGTGTCGTTCGACTGATCGTCGCTCTGAGATACCGCAACCGGGGGGTTCCGATGGAGGAGGAGTTCTGGGATCGGAAGACGACCTTCTGGAGAGACAAGCGACCCCGCAGACCCAGGATTGCGAGATCCAAAGTCCGGCCGGGCGTGAGCCGACGGTCGCGACGCATCCGTACGCTGTCCCGCAGGAGCAAGGTCGCCTCGCTCTGCGCCCTGGCGTCCACGGCGGTGTTGCTCGGCGTACTGGTCTACGGAGTTGTCGCGAGCGACGGCTCTCACGATCCCGATGGCGGCCGAACCGCTCACGCACCTGACCGAGTGCAGGCGGGGGGTCTCACGCGCGCCCCGTCCGTGGGGCCCCTTGGGAACGCGGTGCCCGTCGCCTCCGTAACGAACACGCCGCCCGGTCTGGCTACGACTCCGGCCGCCCCACCTGCGGGCGGGGCCGCACCCTCGCAAGCGCCGGCCGGGAGCAGCGCCGGTGGGACGAGTGGCACGCCTGCGTCGTCCGGGTCGTCCGCCGCGGCTCCCACGCAGGTGCCGGCGCCGGCGTCCGCACCACCACCCTCGCCACCACCAACGACCTCGCCGCCGCCGACCCCGCCGCCGCAACCGTCCTGCACGATCGGGCTCCCCGGAAAGTGCGTCCTCGACAGTGGCGTTGGACTGCTTCCGTAAGTGCCTCTGGGCTAACGGCTACGCGAGCAGGTAGCAGACCTCCGTCTCGAGGTCGGCGGGATCCTCGCGCCAGTCGCCGTAGATCTCCCAGCGGACCCCGGTGAGCGCGTGCCGGTGGGATCCGCACCAAGCCTTCAGCGCGACGTGCGCCTCTTCGAGGGCGTCGTACGGACCGCGGTGCACGGTGCTCGCGACCTCACCCGCCGGAAGCGCAGACGGACCGACCCGGCCCTGCGGCTCGAACGGTCCGGTCACCTGCACACCGACCTCGACGTTGGGCACATCATCCCGGTACAGCATGACGTTGTGCCCGTCCTGGGTCGCGCCGCCGCTGCGGATGAACGCGTAGACCTCGTCGAGGAGCGTGGGCCAGAGCGCCGGGTACTCAGCCCACGTCGTGGCGGCCGCGACGACCGCCGTTGGCCGCGCCGCCCGGGTCTCGACCGACACCGGATAGAACGCCACGGCCCCAGTGCTAGCAAACCGCTCGCCGTGCTGGGCGCCGACGTGGACGCGAAGTCGAGAGCCGGGAAGGGGACTCGAACCCCTGACCTGCTCATTACGAGTGAGCTGCTCTACCGACTGAGCTATCCCGGCGCGGCCACGGAGTCTACGGCGGCGGCCTTCTCCTGGAAGGCGAAGATCCGGACGTGCGCGGCTAGGGCCTGAAGTCCCATACTCCCGAATCGTACAAATGGCGCGGGGTTCCCCCGCGCCTGTCCGCGAGGAGGGAGCCGTGTCCCGCTCGGAGCGACGCGCACGCAGGCGCCGTGCCCGGCGCCGCGCCCTGGGCGCGGCGGTCGCAACCGCGGCGGTAGCGATCGGTTCGGTCGGCCTTCTCAGCGTCACCGCCGCCGGCGGCGGCGCGCCCGACCCGGGCAAGGTCCGCCCTGCCCCCGTCATCATCGAGCCCGCGCTGGTCGCGGCCAGTGCGACGGTCCAGGAACGGATGGAGGCGCAGCTGGCGCAGGCGACGATGGCACGCGCAGAGGCGCAGAAAGCCGAGCGTGACTCGATCTGGGACCGGATCGCCGCCTGCGAGACGCAGGGCAACTGGTCGATGCAGGGGCGGCCTTCTCCGGCGGCCTCGGGTTCGCGAACAGCGCGTGGAGCGCCTTCGGCGGGCAGGAGTTCGCACCCAACGCGGGGCGGGCGACACGCGAGCAGCAGATCATCGTGGCCGAGCGCATCCGCGCCTCGGCGGACCTCGACGCGTGGGGCTGCGCCAAACGACTCTGACTCAGGCCGCGGCTGCGGGCAGGCGCATCAGCAACCGCTCGAGGAGGAGGCTCTCGTTCGGGTTGAACTCGAACGCGTCCCGAGCGGCGCGGCAGGCGTCGATGGCCTCCGCGCATGCGCGCGGAGGCACGGTGAGGACTGGCTGATCGGCGTTCAGCCGCGGCGCGTCGGCACCGGCCATCGCGTCCCGGTAGACCGACTCGAGCGCGGTGATGCCTTCCACGATCAGGTCGCGCCGGGCGCGGCGGTGCTGACGCTTGTGCCGCTCCGCCTGCCGCTTCAACAAGGTGGTACGCGATCGTTCGGGGTAGCCGGCGCGGTCCAGCTCGGCTGCGAGCTCTTCGGCCTCGACCGCCTGATCGGCCTCGAGACTGGCCACGGCGTCCTGCATCGCCGCAAACACTTCGTCGGTCGCCTCCATCGCCGAACTGCCCGTCCCGTCGAGTTGGGCCGCCGCGGTCACGAACGCGCGGCGAACGTCGCCGAGCACCCCGAGCATCGCCCGACCACGATCGAGACGGCCCCCGGCGAGCCTCGCCGCCAGCGCGGCTGCTTCGGCATCCGTGTCCTCGGCGAGGAGCGCGTCGCGCAGCGCCGTCTCGGGTAGCGGGGCGAGATCGATGCGCTGACAGCGCGACCGGACGGTCTCGAGCAACTCGTCGGGCGACGACGTGACCAGCATGATCGTGCTGCGCGCCGGCGGTTCCTCGATGGTCTTCAGCAGCTTGTTCGACGCCTGCTCGTTGAGGCGATCCGCCTCGAGGACGGCGACGACCTTGCGCTCGGCCTCGATGGGAGCGCGGTGGGCCTCGCGGATGATGGCCGCGGCCTGCGCCACGAGGATCTGGTTCCCTTCGGGCTCGAACTCGACGACGTCGGGGTGCATGCCCCGCAGGACGAGGTCCTGGACTCGCGGGTCACCCGCCGGGGCGATGACGTCCGCCGCGAAGCAGCGGGCGGCGTCCTCGAGCCCCGAGCCGCGCGGTCCCACGAGGAGGTAGGCGTGCACGGGCCGCTCGGCCGCGCGCTGCAGCAGCCCCACGGCGCGTTCCTGACCGACGACCCTTTCCCACATGACGTCTCCTTCTGGTCGCCGTCGCAAGCTCCGGCTTTGCGGTGACGGTCGGCAAAGCCGCCGCCACCGCGGAGACTACGGCGCAACCAGTGAAGCCAAACCCTGCTCGGCGGGCTTTCTTCAGACGCAACCGCGTGGTGCCGATAGCTACCGGCACGGCGCAGTCGAGCGGCATCCCGCATCCGGCCTCGACGCCCTCGACCCCGTGAGCTAGAGGCCAAGCCGCTCCACGGCGCGCCAGACGCGCTCGGCGACGACGTCGATTCCGGCGTCGCCGTCGATCACGACCCAGCCGCGGTCGGCGGCAAGGCTGCGGTAGGCCTCGCGCACGGCGGCGTGGAAATCGGCACCGGCGCGCTCGAGCCGGTCGCGAGGCTCGGTGCGGCGTGACTCGGCGGTGGCGTCGTCGACGTCCAGCACGATCACGAGATCGGGCTCCAGGCCGGCGGTCGCCCAGCGGTTGAGCTTCTCGACCCTTTCGACTCCGAGGCCGCGGCCCACGCCTTGGTACACGAGCGACGACGGGACGTATCGGTCACTCACGACGTCCGCTCCGCGTGCGAGAGCCGGCCGGATGATGTCGGCGACTTCCTGGGCGCGGTCGGCCGCGAGAAGAAGCGTTTCCGTCATCGGGTCGACGGTCGCCGGCTCGTCGAGGAGCAAGGCGCGAATTGCACCTCCGACGTACGTCGCGCCGGGCTCGAAGCTGGGGACCACGTCGTGCCCGAGCGCGCGGAGCCGGTCGACCAGAAGCCCGGCCTGCGTGCTCTTGCCGCTGGCATCGCCGCCCTCCAGGACGACGAAGCGACCGTCCAACGCCTAGTCCCCGGCTTGGGGAACGACGGAGGGTGGCACGTCGGCACGTTCTCGCCGGCGGGCTCGACGCACGGCGCGCCACGACACGAAGCCGGCGAAGAATGTGATCAGCCCGCCGCCCCACAGCGCGAAGCGCACACCAGGCAGGGCGTACGTCGCCCCGCCGATCTCGATGGCGCGGTCGGTGAAGATCGCGTCCGACACGCGGTCCCAGAAGTCGGACCACAGCGGCGAGATCGTCAGCGAGATGAGCAGGCACAGGCGAACCACGGTGTAGAGCGTGGCGAACGTTCGACCCCGCAGCTCGTCGCGGACGTTCTCCTGCAGGACGGTGAAGCCCGTGACGTACGAGCTGCCGGCGCAGGCGCCGAGGATGGCGACGAACAGTGCGGCCAGCATGACGCTCGACGTCGTCGCGGCGGCGACGAGAGCGGCGCCGCTGCCCATGACCGCGAACTCGAACACGGTCTCACGCGGTACGCGTTTCTGGATTGCGATAAGACTGATGACGCCGAACGCGGCACCGAAGCCCAGCGTCGTCATCAGCAGCCCGAACTCGGCGCTTCCGCCCCCGAGCACCTGCTGGGCGAAGACGGGGCCGAGCGGGATCATCGCGCCACCGCCGATGAGCCCGACGCCGATGCCGATGATTACACCGCGGACGACTCGATCGTGACGGATGAAGCCCAGACCCTCGGAGATGTCGCGGAACGTCGCCGTCCAGTCGACCTTGTGGCCCTCGCGGCGGAATGCTCGCGGTATCGGCAATCGGAAGATGATCAGGGCCGACACGAGGAACGTCAGGCCGTCGACCCAGAGCGCGAGGAATTCGCGGTCGACGTTCAGCGAAGCGAACGCGCTGAAGCCACTGAGCCAACTCGCGGCCAGCGCGAGCAGTGAGAACACGAGGGACGCCACCGGGAACGTACCGAAGGCGGCCAGCAGCCCCAGCGAGTTCGCGGAGGTGAGCTGCTTGCTGTCGACAAGATTGGGAATCGACGCGTCCTTCGCCGGGCCCCACAAGAGCGAGAGGATCTCGAGGGCGAACGACACGAGGACGAGCCCGAGCAGGTTGTCGACGAAGGGCAACAGGGCGAGCAGCCCGGCCCGGCCGATATCGCAGGCGACCATGACGCGCCGCCGGTCGAACCGGTCGACGATGACACCGCCGACCGTGGCGAGGAAGAACCCGGGGACGACACGCGCCACCATGACGAGGCTGACCGCGGCGCCCGACCCACCCGAGATCCGGGCCGCGATCGCGAGGATCGCGATGATCCCGATCCAGTCGCCCAGGCTCGACACCACCTGCGCCACCCACAGCTTGAAGAACGAGCGGGTGCCGAAGACGCGCCAGAACGCTGCTGCCGGCGGAAGGCCGGACTCCGGTGACGCCGGGATGAACGGTGCCTGCCGGTCCGCCATGGTGAATGTCAGGTTAGGTGTGGGGTCGCGCCGCCGACAGGTCCGGCGCCGGTGTCCGCCTCACGTTCTACGACCGTTCACGTGCGACGTGTGCGTCCTTCCGGCCGTTCCCGTCGTCGGTGGCAGAAGGTTCGGACCCGACGGCGGGCGCTTCCATCGTCGCCACCACCTCGGCCGTGGTGGCCGGAGGCTTCTTGCCGCGCTTGCCGCCGTTCCCTCCGCGGCCGCCGGCAGCAGACGTGCGGGCTCCGCCAGCCTTCTTGGTGCCTCTCTTGGCGCCGGTCGTCTTCTTCTTCGTCGCCCGTTTCCGGGGCTTTTTCGCCGGTCCGCGTGCTTCCCTCTCCCGCAGGAGCTCGACGGCCTCCCCGAGCGCGACGGACTTCGGGTCGGTGCCGCGCGGGATCGTCGCGTTCAGTGAGCCGTCCGTGACGTACGGGCCATAGCGCCCGTCCATCACTCGCACGGGCGCGCCGGTGTCCGGGTGCGCCCCGAGCTCGGCGATGGGCGGCTTGGTGCGCCGGCGATGCTGCTTCGGCTGCGCGAACAGCGCCAGCGCCTCCTCGACCGTGACGGTGAATATCTGCTCCTCGGTTTCGAGGCTGCGGCTCTCCTTGCCCTTCTTGAGGTACGGGCCGTAGCGGCCGTTGTGCGCCGTGATCTTGTGGCCCTCGGGATCGGTGCCCACCACGCGCGGTAGGCGTAGGAGCTTGAGCGCGTCCTCGAGCGTCATGGTGTCGAGGCTTATCGACGACAGCAGCGACGCCGTCTTCGGTTTCTCCTCGCCGTCGATCAGCTCACCCAGTTGCACGTAAGGCCCGTACCGGCCGTCGCGGGCGATGACCTCGAGTCCGGTCTCGGGATCCTTGCCGAGCACCTGCGGCCCCTCGGCCGCTCGCTCGAGCAGATCGACGGCGAGCTCGACGGTGAGCTCGTCGGGCGGGATGTCCTCGGCGAGCGAGGCGCGTTCGTCGTCGCGCTCGAGGTACGGACCGAACTTGCCGACCCGCACGTTGATCGTCCGGCCCTGGTCGTCCTTGCCGATGAGGATCGTGTTGATCTCGCGGGGGTCGATCTCCGCGAGGTGATCCTCGCCGACGAGCTCCTTGAGGCCTCGCTGGCCATCACCGAAGTAGAACTCGCGCAGCCAGTTCGTCGATTCGGTCTCGCCGCGCGCAATGCAGTCGAGCGACTCTTCCATGGTGGCGGTGAAGTCGTAGTCGACGAGGTGCGGGAAGTACCACTCGAGCAGCTGGAGCTTGGCAAACGCGGTCCAGGACGGCACGAGCGCGCTGCCCTTCTTCCACACGTACCCGCGTTCGTGCGTGATCGTCTGGATCACGGACGCGTACGTCGACGGGCGCCCGATGCCGCGCTCCTCGAGCTCCTTCACCAGGCTCGCTTCGGTGTAGCGCGCCGGCGGTTGTGTGGTGTGGCCGGCGGCGGCGAGCGCCTCGCAGCGGATCGTGTCACCCTCGGACAGCGGTGGGATCCGCGACTCGGCGTCCTCCAGCTCCGCGGCGGAGTCGTCGGCCCCTTCGACGTACGCGCGCCGGAACCCGAGGAACTCGTACGTCTTGCCCGACGCCGCGAACACCGCGGCCTCACCGGCCGTCGACGTCGCCGACAGCCGGATCGACACGCGCCGCGGGCGCGCGTCGGTCATCTGGCACGCCAGCGTGCGCATCCACACGAGTTGATAGAGGCGCCGCTCGTCGGCGCTGAGCTCGCCGCGCACCTCTTCGGGGCTGCGCATGCGGTCGCCCGCAGGGCGGATCGCCTCGTGCGCCTCCTGCGCGTTCTTGACCTTGCTCTGGTATGTGCGGGGCGCGTCCGGGAGGTACTCCGTCCCGTAGAGGGTGCGGATCTGCTCGCGGGCGCCGCTGAGCGCCTGGTCCGACAAGTTGACGGAGTCGGTGCGCACATAAGTAAGGAATCCACGCTCGTACAGCCCCTGGGCGACTCGCATGGTGCGCCCGGCGGAGAACCGCAGCTTCCGACCGGCCTCCTGCTGCAGCGTCGACGTGGTGAACGGCGGCTTCGGTCGCTCGGTGAAGGCCTTCGACTCGACCGAGGAGACCTCGTAGCCGACGTCGCGCAGCCGCTCGACGAGGGCCTCGGCCTCGGACTGGCCCAGCTGGACGATCGGGTCGCCCCCGCGAGCGCCCTCGGCGACCTGACCGGTGGCAGGATCGAAGTCACGGCCGCTGGCGACCTTGCGGCCGTCCAGCTCGACGAGCGTCGCCGGGAACCGGCTCTCTACGCCGTTGCCGGCGGGGGCGAACTCACCTTCGAGGTCCCAGTACTCGGCCGCCCGGAACGCCATCCGGGCCCGCTCCCGTTCCACGACCAGGCGGGTGGCGACGCTCTGCACCCGACCCGCTGACAACCGCGGCATCATCTTCTTCCACAGGACGGGCGACATCTCGTAGCCGACCAGCCGGTCGAGCACGCGGCGACTCTCCTGGGCCTCGACGAGCTTCATGTCGAGGTCGCGCCAGTTCTCGATCGCTTCCTCGATGGCGTGCCGCGTGATCTCGTGGAAGACCATCCGCCGCACCGGCACGTCGGGCTCGAGCAGCTCGAGCACGTGCCACGAGATCGCCTCCCCCTCGCGGTCCTCGTCGGTGGCGAGGTACAGCTCGCTGGCGTCCTGGAGCGCGTCCTTGAGCTCCTTGACGACTTCCTTCTTCTTCTTGGGCACGACATAGATCGGCTGGAAGTCGTGTTCGACGTCGATCCCCAGGCGGCCGGCGTCGGTGCCCTTGTACTTCTTGGGGACTTCGCTGGCATTGCTCGGCAGGTCGCGAATGTGACCGACGCTCGACTCCACGATGTAGCCCGCGCCGAGAAAGCCCGCGATGGTGCGGGCCTTGGCCGGTGACTCGACGATCACGAGGGGCTTGGGCACGTGCGAAATCCTCGTCGTGTTCGGTGCGATGCGGCCAACCGGGGGAATCGGCCCTTACTGTGGTGCCACGAACGGGGTACCCGTGTCAAACATTCCCCCGCTCGCAACCTCGACGAACCGTCCAACTATCCTGTGCCGCTCATGGATCCCAAGGATCTCATCGAGACCTTCGGCACAATAGGCCTTCTCCTCATCATCTTCGCGGAATCGGGTCTGTTACTCGGTCTCGTGTTTCCCGGCGACTCGTTGCTGTTCACCGCCGGCCTTCTTGCGTCGCAAGGGAAGCTCAATGTTGCAGCAGTCGTTGGCGGTTGCTTCGTCGCCGCCGTTCTTGGATCCGAGGTCGGTTACATCCTCGGACGGCGTTTCGGTCCTGCCTTGTTCCGCAAACCCGACTCGCGGATCTTCAAGCAGGAATACGTCGACCGATCGAAGGAATTCTTCGAACGCCATGGCGCGAAGACGATCGTGCTGGCGCGCTTCGTGCCGTTCGTACGCACGCTCGTCCCGATGCTCGCCGGAGTCGGCGAAATGCCGCGCCAGACGTTCGTGACCTTCAACGTCGTCGGGGCGTTGCTATGGGCGTCAGGCGTCAGCATCGCCGGCTACTTCCTCGGGTCCACGGTCCCCGACATCGACCGCTACCTCTTCCCGATCATCGGGCTCATCATCGTGCTGTCGCTGATCCCGGCCGCCATCGAGTTCCGCCGTCAACGCCGCCAGGCCCGCGCCGCTGCGACCGTCTCACCCGCCGACGCCGAGGCCGAAGCCGCCGAGCTCCACCAGGCCGTCTCCGAGGACTGAGGGAGGGGCGAGGGGTCGACGGTCCGGCGCCCGAACGATCCGGCCCGCCCGGCCGAGACCCGGGTCGGAGACCCGAGCCGAGCAAGCGCAGCGAGAGAGGCGAGCAGGGGCTCGGCCGGATAAAGCGGTGCCGGTTCGGCGCCGTTGGCCGTCGTGCCCGCCGCCCCTGGTCATGCCACGAGCAGGCCCGTCAAGCAGACGTCAGGGTCGGAGGGGGCGAGACTAAGAACGCGTCAGGGGGAATGCGTTCTCCGGCCGGAGGGCTTTACCTATGGATATGAGGACGGTGCGGTCACCCGATGGTCCCGACGACAGGTTGGTTGCGGCCGGCCTCGGGGTCGCGGCCCTCGGCCCGATCGTCGTCGCAAGCCTGCTCGTCCTCGTGCGGGACCACCTGGCACGCTCGAACTCCGCGCTCGTGTTCGTCGTCGTCGTGGTCCTCGCCGCCGCGCTCGGGGGTCGCTGGACGGGTGTCGTGGCCGCCGTGGTGTCCGCCATGTCCTACGACTTCTTCCTCACGCGCCCGTACGGATCTCTCAAGATCGATCAGGCCGAGGACATCGTGGCCACCGTGCTCCTGCTCATAGTCGGGCTGATCGTCGGCGAGGTCGTCGTGTGGGCGCACCGCGGCTACCGGCAGTCGAAGCGCGGGCGCGCCGAGATCGCGCGCCTGCACCGCGTCGCCGAGCAGGTCGCAGCGGGCGGCAGTGTGGACTCCATACTTGCGTCTGTCTGCGCCGAGCTCTCGGAGCTGCTGTCATTGCGCGATTGCCGGTTCGAGCAGGCTCCCTTCGGTGCTCCGCTCCCCCGACTAGAACGCAACGGCGCGATCGACATGCCGCGGCGGCGGTTCGTCCGCGGCCAGTTCACCTTGCCCGAAGAAGGAGTCGAGCTTCCGGTCCTCGGCCGTGGTCGCATGCTCGGCCGGCTCGTGCTGGAGCCCGATCCCGACGTCGGCGTGTCGGTCGAGGAGCGCGTCGTCGCGATCGCGCTTTCTGACCAACTCGGTGTGGCGCTGGCGGCCGAGTTGGACGCCCCGAAGCCGAACGGCGAACGCGAGAACGACCCGTTCCGGAGCTGATTGCAACGCGGGTGACGTAGCTACGTGCTGATCTCGTAGACCGGGTTCAGGATCGCGAGACGGCCGTGGTGCTCCACGACCATGCCCTCGACCGTCAGCTTGGTTCCGATCTCGATGCCAGCGATGGTTCTGCGACCGAGGAACAGCACCGAGATGGCGCCGGTGCCATCCACGAGCGTGCACTCGAGGTTGCACGTTCCCGATATTGGTTGCACACGAAGGGCGCTGACCGTGCCGGTAACCTGCACGCGCTGGCGCCAGTGGGCGTCGGCAATGTCGACGCCGGCCGTCGCGAGGTTTGCCTTGACAGCCGCGCCGGCGCCGTTCCCAGCGTCGGGCAGCACCGACGATGCCGATTTCTCCGCGGTAGCACGGCCTCCGTCTGCTGAATGGAACTCGTTGAGCGCCGGGCCCAGGCCGCCGTCCCCCTCTCCGAGATGGAATGGCACCGTCGTCACCGTGACGTGCTCGAGCCGGGATATATCGCGAGCCATCGCCTCCGCGGTTTGGTCGTGCAGGATTCGCCGCCAGAAGCCGCCGTAGCGGCGGTCGGGCAGCACGACGCACACCTCGGTCTGGCCGTCGGCGAGGGCATGCGCGACCGTCGTCATGGCGGCGCGGGTCAGCCGCCGATCCGGGCAATCGACGAGCTCGAGCCCGATGCTCGCCAGCCCGTGCTGGCGCCACTGTTCGGCCAGCTGGTCGGCCCGTTGGTGGTCGACGACGAAATGCACGGCGCGAAGCTCGTCCGGGTTCAAGGATCTCCCGAACTGCAGCGCCCGAGCCGCGGCGATGTCGAGACGGTCGATGAACACGAGGACCGCAAGCCTGCGCATGATCGGCGCCCGCACGGCTGCCGGAACGTTGATGTCGAGCTGGCGTGATTCGCCTTCGTATTGCCGCGCGAGCCGCACGAGGAACACCACCATGACCGGCACCAGGACGACGACCATCCAAGCGCCGTGTGTGAACTTCGTGAGCGCAATGACCACGTCGACCACCAAGGACAGCACCGCGCCGGTGCCGTTGACGAAGAGCCCGAACCGCCAGCCGGGCTCCTTCTTGGTGATGTGGTGCTTCGCCATGCCCGCCTGCGAAAGCGTGAACGACGTGAAGACGCCGATCGCATATAGCGGGATCAGGCGATCGACCTTGGCGCCGGTGAGCACCAGCAGGACGATCGCCGCCACCGCGAGGAAGATGATGCCGTTCGAGAAGACGAGACGGTGCCCGCGCTTCGTGAGTTGGCGGGGCATGAAGTTGTCGCCGGCATGGAACGACGCCAAGCGCGGGAAGTCGGCGAAGCTCGTGTTCGCCGCCAACACGAGGATGAGCATCGTGCCGGCCTGAAGAGAGAAATAGAGCAGGCGGCCGAGGGGGCTTCCGCCGTAGACGAGGTCCCCGATCTGTGAGATGACGGTCGGGGTTCCCTCCGCGAACGGTGCCACGTGCATGTGGGAGGCGAGCACCGAGAGACCGAGGAACATCGCCCCCAGTAGCGAACCCATGATGACGAGCGTCGTGCGCGCGTTACGCCATGCGGGCTTCCGGAAGGCCGGTACTCCGTTGGAGATCGCCTCGACACCGGTGACGGCGGCGCCGCCCGAGGCGAACGCATGCATGACGACGAACACCGACGCTCCAAGCAGCAAACCGTTGCCTTGTTGACCAAAGTTGAGGAGCCCTTCCGCGTGGTGGGACGCCTCGGGAAGCCCATCGGTGGCGAGCTGGAACAGACCCCACCCCAGCAACGCCACCATGTTGAGGATGAAGAAGTACGTCGGGACGGAGAAGATGCGCCCCGCCTCGCGGACGCCGCGCAGGTTGCCGAACGCGATGAGAACGACGAACGCGATCGAGATCGGTACCACATACGGGGCAAACACGGAGAACGCCGATGCCAGCGCCGCAGTGCCCGCCGCAACCGAGACCGACACGGTGAGCACGTAGTCTGTGAGCAGCGCCACGCCCGCGACCTGGGCGGGCAAGAGCCCGAAGTTGTCCCTCGTCACCATGTAGGCGCCGCCGGCCGTCGGGTACGCCTTGATCGTCTGGCGGTACGAGAGGATCAAGAAACCGAGCACCACGAGCATGGCCAGAGTGATCGGGACGACCAGCGCGAACGCGGCCAGCCCTACCGCGGGAACCAGAACTCGCAGGATCTCCTCGGTCGCATACGCCGACGACGACAGGTTGTCGGAAGCGAAGACGGCCAGTGCTGTGGGCTTTCCGAGCCGCTCGTGCTCGAGCTGCTCGGTGTGCAGCGGCGGGCCGAGGAGTCTGCGTTTGACCCGGTAACCGACGCTGTCGCGGGGCAGCTCGCCGGGTGGCTCGAGCGGCAAGGGCCGCGGCTCGGCCTTTTGCGTCAACACCAGGGGCCTCCAGACGAGTCCCCGCCTGCGGACGCGGGGCCCCACAATCGTCACGTAGGAGCCACCCGAAAACGCGTTAAGGACGCGTCAAGAGACGGGCGTGCGGCATCAGGATCGTGTCAGCCCCGGCGCAATCCCCTGGGCGGGCCTGTGTCAAGCCTCGAAGCGGTAGCCCATGCCGGGCTCGGTGATGAAGTAGCGCGGGTGCGCGGGGTCGGGCTCGAGCTTGCGCCGGACCTGGGCCATGAACACCCGCAGGTAGTTCGTCTCGTCGTGGTACTGGGGGCCCCACACTTCTTGCAGGAGCTGGCGCTGGGCAACGAGGCGGCCGCGGTTGCGCACGAGCACCTCGACGAGATGCCACTCGGTCGGGGTGAGCCGGATCTCGTCGCCGTTGTGCCACACCTTCTTGGCAGCGAAGTCGATCGTGAAGTCGGCCGTCTCGACCAGCGCATCCTCCTCGATGGGCGCCGTACGCCGCAGGGCAGCGCGTAGGCGGGCAAGGAGCTCATCCATGCCGAACGGCTTCGTGATGTAGTCGTCGGCGCCGGCGTCGAGCGCGGCGACCTTTTCCCGCTCGGCATCACGCACCGAGAGCACGACGATCGGTACTTGGGTCCATCCCCGCAAACCACGGATGACGTCCACGCCGTCGATGCCGGGCAGGCCAAGGTCGACCACGACGACGTCGGGGTGGTGGCGGGCGGCGAGATCGAGTGCACGCTCGCCATTCGGCGCGAGGTCAACGTCGTAGCCGCGAGCGCGGAGATTGATGCCGAGCGCGCGCAGTATCTGCGGCTCGTCGTCGACGACGAGCACGCGGCTCATGGCGCGGCTTCGAGACTGACGACCACGGTCAGGCCGCCCCCCGGGGTGTCCTCTACCGTGATCTCACCGCCCATGGCGTCGATGAAACCCTTGGCCACCGCCAACCCGAGGCCGGTGCCGCCATCGTTCGACTGGTCTCCGAGGCGTTGGAACGGCTGGAACATACGGTCACGTTGATCCGGAGGAATCCCGGGCCCGCGGTCGACAACCCGAAGGTCGACTCGATCTCCCACCACGCACGCGTCGATCCGAACCGGGTGATCGTTCGGTGACCACGTCAGGGCGTTGCCGACGATGTTCGCAACGGCGCGCTCGAGAAGCGCAGCGTCGGCGTGTACTCGCGGCAGTGTCTCGTCGATGCTCACATCGACCGCTTGGGCGCGTTCACCGAGCCCCTTGATCGCGGCGGGGACGACCTCCTCGAGTCCCACGTCGCGCATGACGAGCTGGAGCGCGCCGCTCTGCAGACGCCCCATGTCGAGCAGGTTGCCGACGAGCGTGTTGAGCCGATCGGTCTCTTCGTCGATCGTGGCCAGGAGCTCGTGGGTCGCCTGTGGTGTCCAATCGACGTCCTGCTGGAGCAAACTCGTCGCCGCGGCTTTGATCGACGACAGCGGCGTCCGAAGATCATGCGATACGGCGGCCAGGATGGCCGCCCGCAAGTCGTTCGCCTCCGCGAGGCCGGCCGCAACCGCGGCCTCGGCTCGCAGTTGCCGGCGCTCGAGCGCGAGCGCGAGCTGGCCCGTGAACGCTTGCAACAGCGCAAGGTCTTCGGCGGCAAGCTGGGAGCCGACGACGACAAGCTCCATCTCGGCGTCGATCGGGATGCTCAGGTCTCCTTGGTCCGGAGTCTCGGGAACCGGCGCGCCGGTCGAGGACTCGACGATCCATCCGTCCCCGTTCCGCTGGAGGACGGCCATGGCCTCGAGCCCGAACGTCGTGCGCAGGGTGCCGATGAGCAGCGGCAGCGGATCCTCCTCGGTCATGAGCTGCGCACCGAGGCGAGCCAGCGTCTCGGCCTCGGCTCGTGCGCGCGCGGCTTCTGCCGACCGCCGTGCTGCGAATTGCACGAACCCACTGACCACCCCGGCCACGAGGAGGAACACGATCAGCGCGATGACGTCCTTCCCCTCGTGGATGGCGAACTCGTGGAGGGGAGGGATGAAGTAGTAGTTCGCGAGCAAGAACGCCGCGAGGCTCGCGCCCAGCGCCGGCACGACACCCCCGATCGCGGCAATGGTGACCACCGTGAGGAGGTACAGCAGCAACGTCCCCGGGAGTTCGAGACTGTCCCTAATACCCGCCATGAGGACGGTGAGCACAGGCAGCAGGACTACGCCCAGGATCGCGCCCGCAATCTGACGCCGTACCGGGAGAGTGCGGCGACGTCGGGGACGGCTAAAAGGGGCTTCGGCCGCCGGCTCCTCGCTCGAGATCACGTGCACGTCGATCGGACCGGAATCTCGGATCACTCGATTGATCACTGAGCCGCGAGTGAGCTCCGCCCAACGCGAGCGGCGGCTGGCTCCGAGCACGATCTGCGTGGCGTTCTCCGCGCGCGCGAACTCGATCAGCGCCTTGCCGATGTCGTCGCCGACGATCTCGTGGTAGTTGCCGCCGACCTCGGAAAGCAGCGCCCGGTGCTGGTCGAGGAGCTGCTTCGGCGGACCGGCGAGCCCGTCGGTGGAGCGAACGTGGACGCCGAACAGCTCGGCGTGCGCTCGCATCGCCATGCGCGCGGCGCGCCGTATGAGCAGGTCGCCGCCCGGCGCGCCGGTGAGAGCCACGACGACCCGTTCGCGCGTCTCCCACGGGCCCTGGATGCCGTGCGCCTCCATATAGTCCTGGAGGGACTCGTCGACCTTGTCGACCACCCAGAGCAGGGCGAGCTCGCGGAGGGCGGCGAGGTTGCCAGGGCGGAAGTAGTTGGCGAGCGAGGCGTCGATCCGCTCCGAGGGGTAGATGTTGCCGTGCGCCATTCGGCGGCGAAGCGCTTCCGGGGTCATGTCGACCAGCTCGACCTGCTCGGCGGCCCGCACCACGGCGTCGGGGATCGTCTCGTGCTGCTTGATGCCGGTGATGCGCTCGACGACGTCGTTGACGGACTCGAGGTGCTGCATGTTCAGGGTTGTCACGACGTCGATGCCGGCGTCGAGCAGCTGGTTGACGTCCTGCCACCGCTTCTCGTTGCGTGAGCCGGGGACGTTCGTGTGCGCGATCTCGTCGACAAGGGCCAGCTGCGGCTTGCGGGCGAGGATGGCGTCGACGTCCATCTCCTCGAATTCCTTGCCGCGGTACTCGATCTTCTTCCGGGGTACGACCTCGAGATCCCGGATCTGCGCCTCCGTGTTGGCCCGTCCGTGCGCTTCGACGAAGCCGACCACGATGTCCTTACCCCGGTGCAGGCCGCGCCAGCCTTCGTTGAGCATGGCGTAGGTCTTGCCGACGCCCGGCGCAGCACCGAGATAGACGCGCATCTTTCCGCGAGCCACGACTCCAGCCTACGGCTCGAACCGATAGCCGAGGCCTGCTTCGGTGGCGAGATATCGAGGCCGTGATGGGTCCGGCTCGAGCTTCCGGCGGAGTCGCGCCACGTACTCGCGCAGCTTGCCCGTCTCGTCGCGAGGCTTTGAGCCCCAGACCGCCTCCAGAAGCTGGTGTTGGGGCACGAGCTTGCCGCGATTGCGCACGAGGACCTCCATGAGCTGCCACTCGGTCGGCGTCAGCCGGACCTCGCCGCCCGCGCGCGTGACCCGTTTTGCGGCGAGGTCGATCGTGAAGCTGGCCGTCTCGACGATCGCCCTGTCGTCGCCGGCGCTCGGGTGCCGGAGCGCCGCCCGGATTCGAGCCAGCAGCTCGTCCATGCCGAACGGCTTGGTGACGTAGTCGTCGGCACCGAGGTCCAGGGCCTCCACCTTGCCGGCCTCGTCCCCGCGGCTCGACAGCACCACGATCGGCACGCTCTCGATGCGCGCACGCATCGTCCGCAGCAGCTCGAGCCCCTGGATGTCCGGGAGGCCGAGATCGAGAACGATCAGATCGGGGG
>DASPXI010000066.1:0-52617 GCA_035637335.1 Acidimicrobiia bacterium | reverse complement strand
CTCTACCGG
Organism: Acidimicrobiia bacterium; assembly: GCA_035637335.1. GTDB lineage: Bacteria > Actinomycetota > Acidimicrobiia > IMCC26256 > JACDBD01 > JALZAA01. The sequence goes on along the minus strand of DASPXI010000066.1, from coordinate 52,608 downwards.
CGTCAAGATCGCCCCCAACGAACCGTCCCTCGGGTACTCGTGGCCGGCGCTCCCGGCCAATTTGAAACCTCCGGTTCTACCCACGAACGAGGGACAGTACGGATACGCGCTCGACGTCAAGACGTCGCCCATGGGCCTCCGGGCGGCGCAGGCGCATCTCGGTCAGTTGGCGGCGAGCGGCGACCCCCGCGCCTGGGACGGCACCGGCGCGCTCACACCGATACAGCGCTACGCCGACATGTTCTCGGGCACAGGCCTTCAGGGTCTGGACGGGACCGCCTGGTACCACCCGCAACGCCTGACGATCGATGGCAGCGCGGTCGCGGCCGGGAACGCGAACGATGCCCAGGGCGTCCTCGACGTTCGCGCCACGCACGGGCACGACCTGTCGAAGCGGCTCAGGATCTACGCGTTCGGCGCCGCGCTCGGCGGGCAGCGCGTGCTGGACGGCGCGACCGTCCTCGCCGACCAGTCGGGTATCCCGCACGACCAGCTCACGCTCGTGAACGGCGAAGCGAACTACGCCCACAACGACCCCGCCGGCGCGAGCCCGACGAACGAGTTCCTCGACAACCTCATGCCGTACCTCAAGAAGGTCGCGCGGTAGCCGCTAGCGTTCCGTCCATGCGGGCGCCAGTGGTCGAGACCCGCGACGGGAAGGTCGAGGGCGAACACGGCGACGATCTCCTCGTCTTTCGAGGCATTCCGTTCGCCCGGCCCCCGGTGGGTGACCAGCGGTTCGCGCCGCCCCGACCGCCCGCGCCGTGGACGGGTGTCCTCCAAGCAACCCGGTTCGGGCCCGCCGCCCCCCAAGAGCAGTCCGCGGTCGGCTTCGGCATCAAGGAGACGAGCGAGGACTGTCTCACGCTGAACGTCTGGACACCGGGTCTCGACGATGCACGGCGGCCGGTGATGGTGTGGATCCACGGCGGCGCGTTCGTGTTCGGCGGCGCGTCGCAGCCCATCTATGACGGTGCGCGGCTTGCGCGGCGGGGCGACGTCGTCATCGTGACATTGCAATACCGTCTCGGCGCCCTCGGTTTCCTGTACCTGCGCGACCTCCTCGGCGCGGAGATCGAATGCGGCGCCAACGTCGGTCTCCTCGACCAGCTGCTCGCCATCACGTGGGTCCGGGACAACATCGAAGCGTTCGGCGGCGACCCGGCCAACGTCACGATCTTCGGCGAGTCCGCCGGCGGCATGAGTGTCGGCAGCCTCCTCGGCATGCCGGCGGCGCGCGGTCTGTTCCACCGCGCGATTGCGCAGAGCGGCAGTGGCCGCGACGTGCTGTCGACGGAGCGCGCGACCGATATCGCCAGCACGCTGCTGTCACACCTCGACCTCGAGGCCGGCGACGCGCGCAAGTTGCTCGAGCTCCCGGTGGAGGCGCTCCTTCAAGCGCAGCAGCGCTGCTGGATCGACATCATGCGCGCCCGGCGCCAGCTTCCCTTCCGTCCGGTCGTGGACGGCGACGTGTTTCCGGCGCCTCCGGCCGAGAGCATCGCCGGCGGCATGTCCGCCGACGTGCCGCTGCTCGTCGGGACGACGCTCGACGAGTGGAGGTTCTTCGGTTTCATGGATCCGCAGTCACACACCCTCGACGAAGGGCAAGCGATCGCGCGTCTCGACCTCGTCACCGGCGGCGCCGGACGCGCCCTGTTCCACGCATACGCGGGCGCGCGTCCCGGCGCCTCGCCATCGGACGTCTGGTTCGCGATCGAGTCCGACAGGATCTTCCGCGTCCCGTCCGTTCTCCTCGCCGAGGCGCAGAGCCGCCACCAGCCCAACACGTTCTCGTATCTGTTCACCTGGCCTTCGCCGATCGAGGGCCTCGGCGCGTGCCACGCCATCGACATCCCCTTCGTGTTCGACACGCTCGACAAACCCGGGATCCCCGCGTTCGCAGGAGATACGGCCGAGGCGCGGGACCTCGGTACCAAGATGCAGGGTGCCTGGATCGCCTTCGCCCGCTCGGGGGATCCGGGCCACGCCGGTCTTCCGGAGTGGCCCCGCTACGACTCCGAGCGCCGAGCGACGATGCTCCTCGGTGCCACCTGCCACGTCGAGGAGGACCCGCTCGGCACCGAGCGGAGGGCGTGGGACGGCCTCCTCTAGCTGGATCGCGAGCCGTTGCCGCGTGTCACCAGACGTCGCCGGCGCGCCAGTCGCAGGTCAAGGAGGCCGTGCGATCGATCGCGCGAGTCCGGTCGGTGCGCAACACCATGACGCCGTCGTCCTCGCCGGCGGTACGCATGCGTCCGTCCAGCGTCTGTACGTACGTCGGGCCCTGCCATGACTCCCAACCCAGCGGGGTGTAGAGCTCCGGAACCCCGGTCGACAGCGCCCCGAGGTCGTATTCGCCGGCGATGATGCCGCCGGCCTTCTGCATTGCCCGGAAGGCGTGTCCGCGGTGCCGGCGGTCTCGCCGGGTAGCGACGCCCTCGACGTAACCGGCAGAAAGCGGACGATCGCCGGCAACCAGCGTCCGTGGCACCACGGCCGCGTGGGCAACGATGACACCATCGTCCTGGATCACGACGTGTCGACCGCCGATGGTGTGGTCCCAATCGTCCTCGGTGAACGATCCGAACGAACCCTCGAGCAGGTCACGCAGAACCCGAAGCTCCTCATCGGAGAACCCGGCCGTCGGGCGCACGACGACATCGATCACAAGGCCAGCACCGCCCGACCTCGAGCGCGGAACCGGGAATCAGGGAATGTGGATGCCGGAGAGGGCGCGCGCCACGACGAGGCGCTGGATCTCCGAGGTGCCCTCGAAGAGCGTGTAGATCTTCGAGTCGCGGTGCCACCGCTCGACAGGAAAGTCTCGGATGTAGCCGTAGCCGCCGAGGATCTGGATCGCCTGCTCGGTGACCCAGACCGCGACCTCGCCCGCCTTGAGCTTGCTCATCGAGCCTTCGCCGTTCTCGAACGGCTTCTTCGTCGCTCCCATCCACGACGCCCGCCAGACGAGGAGGCGAGCGGCGTCGATCTCCATCTTCATGTCGGCGAGCTTGAACGCGATGCCCTGGTTCTCGATGATCTTCCTGCCGAACGCCTCTCGGTCCTTGGCGTAGTCGAGGGCGAACTCATACGCGGCGCGCGCGATGCCGAGTGCCTGCGCGCCCACGATCGGCCGGGTCGTCTCGAACGTGCTCATCGCCGCCTGGACCTTCGCGCTCTTGCCCTCGCGAGCGCGGGCGAGGCGCGCCTCGAGCTTCTCCTCGCCCCCCAGCAGACAGGAGCTGGGGACGCGCACGTCGTCGAGTAGCACCTCGCCGGTGTGCGAGGCGCGGATGCCCATCTTCTTCTCCTTCTTGCCTCCCGTGAGACCGGGCGTGCCGGGCGGGACGACGAAGGAGGCGTGACCCCTCGCGCCGAGCTCGGGATCGACGCTGGCCACGACGACGTGGACATTCGGCCGATCGAGCAGGCCGCCGTTCGTGATGAACGTCTTCTGACCGTTGATCACCCAGTCGTCGCCGTCCTTCTTCGCGTTGGTGCGCAGGCTCGACACGTCGGAGCCGGCGCCAGGCTCGGTGACCGCGAAGGACGCGAGGTGGATGTCGCCAGGGGTGCCGAAGCACTGGGGCACCCATTCGGCGATCTGCTCGGGTGTCCCGTTGCCGGCGATGCCGGCGGCGCCCAGGGTGCTGCCGAAGATCGCCAGCGCGATCCCGGCGTCGCCCCAGCACATCTCCTCGCTCACGATCGGGAACAGCAGGCCGGTCGGGTCGGAGAAGCACTGGGCGTTGAACTCCCAGGAGTAGAGACCGATCTTCGCCGCCTCCTCGATGAGGGGCCACGGGGTCTCCTCGCGCTCGTCCCACTCGTGGGCGGCGGGCCGGACGACCTGCTCGGCGAAGTCGTGGACCCATTTCTGGATCTGCTGCTGGTCTTCGTTCAGCTCGAGCGAGAACTCGGCCATCTGGCTGCTCCTTGCGGCGACGGGTCTGACCCCGGAAGTTACTGGCCGGTAATGACCATACCCCGCCTCGAGTGAGCTGCCAACCACCTCCTGGCTAGGGCGACGAAACCTTGCAGATACGAGGCGTGGACGTAGGATTTGCCGCGTGAGCGAGGTTCGAATCGGACAGGCGGCGGAGCTGCTCGGGGTGAGCGCAGACACGGTGCGGCGCTGGGCCGACGAGGGCCGGCTCCCGACACGGCGCACGAGCGGCGGCCACCGCGTCGTCGACGGCGCCGCGCTCGCCGAGTTCGCGACCAAGCAGGCGACCGCCCCGGAGCCGGGCGCCATCGTCGGTCAGTCGGCGCGCAACCGCTTCACCGGGATCGTGACGAGGGTCGTCAAGGACAAGGTGACTGCCCAGGTCGAGATCCAGGCCGGCCGCCACCGTGTGGTGTCGCTCATGACTCGCGAGGCGGCCGACGAGCTCGACCTCGAGCCGGGAACGCTCGCGGTCGCAGCCGTGAAGGCAACCAACGTCGTCATCGAGGTGCAGGGAGGATCATGAGGCGTTTCGCCGTCGCAGTCGTTGCGATCGCGATCGCGGCGTTGGGCGCATGGCCTGCGCACGCGGGAGGGAAGAAGCCGTCCGGTGCGATCACGGTCTTCGCCGCAGCCTCGCTCACGGAGTCGTTCGACGCGATGGCGAAGCAGTTCCACAAGAAGTACCCGGACGTCGACGTGAAGCTCAACTACGACTCGTCCTCGAACCTCGCAACTCAGATCAACCAGGGGGCGCCGGCCGACGTCTTCGCCTCCGCCGACGCGGACAACCTCCAGAAGACGATCGACGCGGGCGCCGTGACGCCGCCACCCGTCGTGTTCACCAAGAACCGTCTCGAGATCGCGGTGGAGAAAGGGAACCCGAAGAAGATCAAGGGGCTCGCCGACCTCCAGAAGTCCGGACTCGTCGTGGTGTTGTGCGCGGACCAGGTCCCGTGCGGGAAATACGCGGCCGAGGCATTCGCCAAGGCGGGCGTCGCGGTGAGTCCCGCCTCCAAAGAGGAGAACGCCAAGGCGACCCTCAGCAAGGTCTCGATCGGTGAAGCGGACGCGAGCATCCTGTACGTCACCGACGTGAAGGCCTCCAAGGACACGACGACCGGCGTCAAGATCCCCGACAAGGTGAACGTCATCGCGACGTACCCGATCGGGGTGGTGAAGGAGAGCCAGAACGCCACGGCGGCCAAGGCATGGGTGCAGTACGTCACGTCGAAGGAAGGGCAGAAGACAATGAGGAAGTTCGGGTTCCTCCCACCCTGAGTCGACGAGGCCGGCGCCGCCCACCGGTTGCGGTCCTGGCCCTCGCCGCGCTCGCAGTCGCGTTCTTCGTCATCCCGTTGGTCGGGCTCCTCCAGCGCGCGCCGTGGTCCGAGCTCGCGGACGATCTGACCGATCCTGTCGTCCGAGACGCGCTGCGCCTTTCGCTCGTCTGCTCCGCGGGCGCCACCGCGCTCGCGTTCGTGCTCGGGTTACCGCTCGCGTGGGTCCTGGCCCGTACCGAGCTGCCAGGGCGGCGCGCTGTGCGCGCGCTCGTGTTGCTCCCGATGGTGCTACCACCGGTCGTGGGGGGCGTGGCGCTGCTCCTCGCGTTCGGCCGGCGCGGGCTCGTCGGGCAGTACCTCGACGACTGGTTCGGCGTCCGCCTCCCGTTCACAACTTGGGGCGCGATCCTGGCCGAGGCGTTTGTGGCCATGCCCTTCTTCGTCATCGTGGTCGAGGCCGGGCTGCGCTCGCTCGACCGGCGCTACGAGGAAGCCGCGGCCACGCTCGGCGCCCGCGGGTTCACCACGTTCCGGCGAGTGGTGCTCCCGCTCATCGCGCCGTCGCTCGTCGCCGGGGCCGCGCTGACGTGGGCCCGGGCGCTGGGCGAGTTCGGCGCCACGATCCTCTTCGCCGGCAACCTGCAGGGCGAGACGCAGACGATGCCGCTGGCGATCTTCGTCGAGCTCCAGACCAATCTGGGTGGGGCGATCGCGCTCAGCCTGGTCCTTCTGGCGGTGTCGATCGTCGTGCTCGTCTCGCTGCGGGAACGGTGGTTCCCGGCATGACGCTCGACGCCCGCGTCGAGGCCTCGGTGGGCGCGCTGCGGCTCGACGTGAGCTTGGACGCGTCTTCGGGCGAAACCCTCGTGGTGCTGGGGCCCAACGGCGCGGGCAAGACGACGTTGCTGCGAGTGCTGGCCGGGCTGCAGCCGCTCGACGCCGGACGGGTCGCAGTCGACAGCGCGGTGCTCGACGATCCCGTCACCGGTACGTGGGTGCCGGCCGAGCAGCGTCCGATGGGGTTCGTGTTCCAGGACCATGCGCTCTTCCCGCACCTCAGCGCGCTGGACAACGTCGCGTTCGGACTCCGCGCACGCGGCGTTCGGCGTCCCGACGCACGCCGCCGGGCTCGCACGTGGCTCGAGCGCGTGGGCGTGGCCGGACACGCAGGGGCCCGACCCCGATCTCTGAGCGGCGGCGAGGCCCAGCGCGTCGCGCTCGCCCGGGCGCTCGTGGTCGAACCCCGCGTGCTCCTCCTCGACGAGCCGCTTGCCGCCCTCGATGCCACCGCGCGGATCGACACCCGCCGCCAGCTGCGCCGTCATCTCGAGGCGCACGACGGCGCGCGCGTCGTCGTGACCCACGACCCGGTCGACGCGATGACCCTGGGAGACCGCGTCGTAGTGCTCGAGCACGGACGAGTCGTCCAATCGGGAACGCTCGCGGACCTGCGCGAGCGACCGCGCTCGCGCTATGTCGCCGACCTCGTGGGCGTCAACCTGTACCAGGGCATGGCCGACGGCGGTCGCATCCGTCTCCGCGGTGGTGGTGAGCTCCTGGTGACGGGCACCCTGCACGGCGAAGTCTTCGCGGTCGTACACCCACGGGCTGTCGCGCTGCACCGGCGCGAACCGGAGGGGACGCCGCGCAACGTCTGGACGGGAACTATCGACCATCTCGACGTCGAGGGGGATCGGGTCCGTGTCATCGTCGCCGGGGCGGTGCCGGTGACGGCCGAGATCACACCGGCCGCGGTGAGCGAGCTGGGGTTGACCATCGGCACCGCCGTATGGGCGTCGGTCAAGGCGACCGAGGTCTCGGTGTACCCGGTCTAGCTGGGTGAGCTGGTGGTCGTGGCGGAGCCCGCGCCGCGGCGCTCGCGGTTCACGAGCTTCTTGACCCGATCGGGCAGCTTCTGCTTGATCTTGTCGGCTTTGCCCGAATCGAGCTTGCCGTCCTTCACCGCCTGGTCGATGTCGCTCGTCGCCTCCTTGACGATCGCGTCGACGACGTCGTCGACCGATTTGTCGTGATCCTTCGCCACCTGAGCGATCGACTTGCCGTTCTTGAACGCGTCCTTCAGCTGATCCTCTGAGACACCGATCTCCTTGGCCGCCGCTTTCAAGGCGTCCTTGAGTATCCGGTACCCACGGCGCGGCTTCGTCTCGTTCACGAACCGGTTCGCGAAATCGGGCAGCTTCTGCTTCGCCTGCTCGGCCCGGCTCGAGTCGATGGAGCCAGCGGCCGCCTTCTGGTCGATCTGCTGGGTCACGGCGGCGACGACTGCGTTGACAACGGTGTTGGGGTCGACGCCGTGCTCGGTCGCGACCTGCGCGATCGTCTTCCCGCCGCGTACCTCACTGCGAAGGTCCTGGGGCGTGACGCCGATCGTGGTCGCAGCCGCCTGACCCGCGACCCGGATGCCGCCATGGCCCCTCCCGCCCGGGCCGCCGGGCCCGGCGGCGCCGGCGGCGGAGACGCCGCCGGCGACGAGCAGACCGGCGACGGTCATGGATGCAAGCACCTTCTTCATCCGTGTCCCCTTCGTGTGCGAACCCGTCCAGAGAAGCGCATCAGCATGAACGGACTGTCAGGTGGACGCGAACGGCGGGCCAGAGCGCTGCCACCAACTCCGCGGGCGGGACCTTTACCCTGGTCATGTGGCCCAGGAGCAAGACCCGGGCCCCGCTCGCCCGTCGCAGGGATCGGACGAATTCGAGTTTCGGATCCCCGCCCGGGCCGAGGAACTGCGGAACGTTCGTCACGCGCTCGCCGCGTGGCTCGCGGGGCAGGATGCGCCGCCGGACGTGGCGGCGGACATGGCGCTCGCCGCCCACGAGGCGGCCGCCAACGTGGTCGAGCACGCCTATCCCAACGGCGCCGGTGATGTCATCGTTCGGGCCCGTCGCGAAGACGAGGGGTTGCTCGTCGTCGTGCAGGACGAAGGGCACTGGCGGTCGCCGAGCCGAACCGACCAGCGGGGCCGGGGGCTCACCGTGATGCGCAGCCTCGTGGACGAGGTCGTGATCGCACCCTCTCCGTCGGGGACCACGGTCTTCTTGCGGCGCCGGCTCACGTACGCCCCCTGACGCGTTCGCCCGTGGCGCGAGCCACCATGGTGGGGTGAGCGCCCGCAAGCGACGAGACTCGTCCGACCGTCTGGACCGTTATCGAGCCAAGCGCGACTTCGAGTCGACGCCCGAGCCCGCTAGTAGTCCCGAGGGCGACGGCGCCTCGGGGCGTTTCGTCATCCAGGAGCATCACGCCCGCCGCCTGCACTGGGACCTGCGACTCGAGCACGACGGGGTGCTGCTGTCGTGGGCACTCCCCCGGGGCGTGCCGCCCGACCCGAAGCGCAACAACCTCGCGGTCCACACCGAGGACCACCCGCTCGAATACCTCGACTTCGAGGGCGAGATCCCGAAGGGCGAATACGGCGCAGGGACGATGCGCATCTGGGACCACGGCACGTACGAAGCGCACAAGCTCGAAGACGACGAGGTGATCGTCACCCTGCACGGCGACCGGGCCCGCGGCCGCTACGCGCTGTTCCAGACCGATGGCGACAACTGGATGATCCACCGGATGGACGCGCCGGAGGACCCGACCCGCGAGCCGATGCCGGAGCACATCGCACCGATGCTTGCCACGCTCGCGGATCTCCCCCGCAACGAGGAGAAATACGCGTTCGAGATCAAGTGGGACGGCGTGCGGGCCATCGCCTACGTCGACGGTGGCCGCGCCCGCTTCGAGGGCCGCCGGGGCAACGACATCACTTCGCGCTACCCCGAGTTGCGGGGGCTCGGTGCCGCGCTGGGCGCGACGCCGGCGGTCCTCGACGGCGAGATCGTCGCGTTCGACGGCGAGCGTCCGAGCTTCGAACGACTCCAACGACGCATGCACGTCTCGAACGATCGCGCGGTACGTCGCCTCATGGGCGAGGTTCCGGTCGTGTACGTGCTGTTCGACCTCTTGTGGCTCGACGGCCACTCGACGATCTCGCTGCCGTACCGGGAACGGCGAAAGCTGGTCGACGAGCTCGGGTTGCAAGGAGCGTCGTGGCAGACGCCCGCAACGCACGAAGGCGACGGCGGCGCGCTGCTCGAGGCGAGCCGCGGGCTCGGGCTCGAGGGCGTGGTCGCCAAGCGCCTCGACAGCGTCTACGAGCCCGGGCGCCGGTCACGTGCGTGGCTGAAGGTGAAGAACCATTGCAGTCAGGAGCTCGTTATCGGCGGCTGGGTCCCCGGGCAGGGCATGCGCGCGAGCCTGGGCGCGCTCCTGATCGGCTACTACGAGTCGACGGAGCCGGGGGCGCGATTGCGCTACGCGGGACGGGTCGGTACGGGATTCACCGGCACTGATATCAAGCGGCTGCTCGACCTACTCGAGCCGCTGCGCCGTGACACCAGCCCGTTCACGCCCAAGCCCCGCGTGAAGGACGCGGTGTTCGTGGAGCCGGAGCTCGTGGCCGAGGTCCGATTCACCGAATGGACGAGCGCGGGGGTCGTCCGCAACCCCACCTACCTCGGTCTCCGCGAGGACTCCGACCCCCGCCAGGTCGTGCGAGAAGAGGTCGTGCGCGACGTCTGAGCCGTCCCCAAGCGCCGGCTCAGATGGACGCGCTAGAAGTCGATGGCCATCTCCGTCGGGTCGTCGGGGTTGACGTGGCAGACCAGCTGCTTCCCGCTGCTCAGACCGTTGACGACGATGGGCGCCATCGACTCCTGATGCGTCACCGGGTAATCGGGCCGGCCCTCGACGTGGACCATGAGCTCGATCTCCATCGCGGGGTTCATCCCCACCCGGCTCCCGGTGTCGCGGAACTGGTGGATGGTGGCTGTGCCCTTGAGCCCGGTCGATCGAAGCCGCCCGCGGTCGCCCTGGGACGCCAGGTTCTTCATGTAGGAGGCGGCGTTGGCGGTGCCCTGGGCCATGTCGCGCGTGGTCGGCATCTTCGGCATGTCGCGAAAGATCTGCCCCCAGGACTTGTCGCTCCCGTCGTCCTTGGGCTTCTTTTCGGCCTTGTCCTTCTTGAACAGTCCCATGGGGTCTCTCTCCTGCTCGATCTGGCTCGTGTGGCCCGGCGGTCGGCCCTGGTCGCATGAAACCGCGCGCCGGCCCGAGGGCGCCTGAGTAGCCGGTACTCAAAACGGCCCGGCCGGGAAATGAGTAGGGCCTACTCAGGCGGTCCGGCCCGCGGACAGGGCACCCTGGGAGCGACGGCGGGCGTCCGCCCCCGAACGACGACCTGGAGGCAGGCCCGTGGGCTTCTTCAAGGACATCAAGAGCACGCTCGGCAGCGCGACCGAGGCCGCCAAGTCCGCCAAGCAGATGGGGGACGAGATGGCGGGCATCCAGTCGGGCCAGGTCGGATACGACCCCAGCGATCCCGCCTTCGAGCCGATCGAGGGTGTCGACTGCGACACCTACGCCCGGATCATGGGCGGGCTCCAGAAGAACAGCGTCATGGGCCCGGAGAACGTCGAGGCCTACGTGACGAACAACGGGGTCAAGCCCGGGACCTGGGGCGACGTGTCGATCGGATGGACGCAGCGGATGCAGCAGTACCAGCACGTCGCCAACCGCATCGGGACGCTCATGTCGCAGGCGGCGATGTAGCCGTTGCGCCGACTATTCGAGGAGGAAAGCACCGTGGGATTCTTCAAGGACATCAAGAGCACGCTCGGCAGCGCGACCGAGGCCGCCAAGGCGGCGCCGGCGGCGAAGCAGGCCGCCGAGGCGCACGCGGCCGACCTGCAGGCGGGGCTCACCGAGAGCACCGTCGACCCCAACGACCCCGGGTTCGAACCCGTCGAGGGCGTGACGCTCGAGCAGTACGCCAAGCTCTGCAAGGCGTTGGCGGGCGCGGGGCTCAAGGACGAGGCGGAGGTCGACCAATGGGCGCAGCAGCATGGCCTCGAGTCGGGCCAGTTCAAGCGCGTGAGCGACGAGTACACCCACCGCATGGGCACGAACCGCGCGCTCACGAACCGGTTCGGCATGCTCTACGCCCAAGGATGAGAGCGCTGGCCAGGATGTCACACGGAGGCGGGCGCCGGTTGCGACCGGCGCCCACGGGGTCAGCTGCCGTCGCGGTTTGGGGTTTGGCTTCCCAGTCGGGCGGCGTACACGGCCGCTTGGGTGCGGCGCTCCATCCCCATTTTCGCGAGCAGGTTCGACACGTAGTTCTTGACGGTCTTCTCGGCCAGGTTGAGGCGCTCAGCGATCTGTCGGTTCGTCAGACCGTCGGCAATGAGCGCGAGGATCGTGCGCTCCTGCGCGCTGAGCCGGGCCAGCCGCTCGTCCTCTTCGGGCTCGGCCCGCATGCGGTCACGCGCTCGGGCGGCGACCGCCGGGTCGAGCAGAGATTGCCCATTGGCGACGCGGCGCACGGCGTCAATGATGTCGGCCCCTTTGAGCTGCTTCGCGACGTAGCCCGACGCGCCGGCGAGCATCGACTGGAACAGCGCCTCGTCGTCGGTAAAGGAGGTCAGCATCAGGCAGTGGATCTGGGGATGACGTGATCGCACCTCCCGGCAGACCTCGATGCCGTCACCGTCCGGCAAGCGCACGTCGAGGACGGCGACATGAGGGTTCGTGGGGGGGATCCGCGCCAGCGCCTGCTCGGCGGTCCCGGCCTCGCCGACCACCTCGACATCGCCGTCCGCTTCGAGGAGCTCCTTCAGGCCGCGTCGCACGACCTCGTGGTCGTCCAGCAGGAAAACACGCAATCTATTGCTCAAGGGGTGCTTTCGGATCAAAATGACCAACGGTGGCAGCGCCAGCACGTTCGACGCACGCCTCCAGCAATTGCTCGACGCGATGCTCGGGATCAGCTCGGAGCAGAGCCTACCCAGCGTCCTGCACGGAATCATCGAGTCGACCTGCAAATTGGTGGAGGCTCGCTACGGAGCCCTCGGGGTCCTTGGCGATGACGGCCGGCTGAGCGAGCTCGTCACCGTGGGTGTCGACGAGGCCACTGAGGAGGCCATCGGCCGGCTTCCTGAGTTCCACGGCGTCCTCGGGAAGCTGACGACCTACCCGAAACCCTTGCGGACGCGTGACATCAGCACGCACCCGGACGCCCAGGGGTTTCCGGAGAACCATCCGACGATGCGGTCGTTCCTCGGCGTCCCCGTCCGGGGGTTGGACGCCATCGGCAACCTCTATGTGGCGGAGAAGGTGGGCGCCGACGAGTTCACCGAGGAGGACGAACAGCTCGCGGTGGCGTTTGCGGCCGCGGCCAGTGTGGCCGTGGACAACTCGCGACTGCGGGAGAGGCTCGGGAACATCGCTCTCCTCGAGGAACGCGAGCGAATCGCCCGCGACCTGCACGACAAGGTGATCCAACGACTTTTCGCGGCGGGAATGGCGCTCCAGACCGCGCTCCCACTCGCCACACGGACTGAGGTGGCAACCAGGATCTCCCTCGCCATCGAAGACCTGGACGAGACGATCCGCGAGATCCGGTACACGATCTTCGCCCTCGAGCGACCCACGCACCGCGGCCTGCGCGTCGACATCTTCGCCCAGGCCGACGGCGCACGCGAGGCACTCGGGTTCTCGCCGGAGCTGAAGCTCGACGGTCCGATCGACACGGTCGTCACCGACGAGACGGCTGAGCATCTGCTGGCGACGCTTCAGGAGGCGCTCTCGAACGCAGCGAAGCACGCGCGTGCCTCCACGGTCGACGTCCGTGTCCAGGCGGGCTCCGACCTCCTCCTCCGGGTCGAAGACGATGGCGTCGGCCTCCCCGATCGGCTTGACCGGAAGAGCGGGCTCGACAACATGCAACAGCGAGCAGAGCATCTCGGCGGGAGCTTCACGGCGCGCAAAGCCAAACGACGCGGTGGCACCGTCGTCGAATGGCGCGTGCCGCTGGCCTGAGGTCTCTAGGTCTCGGCGGCGCCGCCGCGCTCGAGCACGGCGGCGACTTCGGTCATGAAGCGACGAACGGCCGATTCGGTCAGGTACTGATCGGTGGTCTCGTCGTTCCCGTTCGGCGACACCTCGTAGGAACCGGAAAAGCTCAGATGCGAGTGTCGTGTCGGCATCGGATCGAGGCGCATGTCGCCGTCGAGCGTTCGGAACGGACCATTGTCCGCCGACCAGCGCACGGGAACGACGACACTGCGCTCGATCATTCGCGCGTCGCCGAACTCGACGGCGATCCGTTCGGACCCCACGAGCGCGACGGAGGCCAGCTTGGTGAGCCATGCGCTGCCGTCCGAGACCAGCACGCTCCCGGCCTGCTCGAATCCCTCGTCGACGGGAAAGAAGTCGTGAACCTCGGGCACACCCGGACGGTACGCGGCAACGCAATCGGTCAACAGGGCCGAAGGTCACTGTTGGCACATTTTCGCCGGAGCTTCGGGCGAGGCTGACCGCGCCTCGATGCGCGGGCCATCATGGGGGCCGGATGCCCTTCCGGGACCGGCACGAGGCAGGCCGACGGCTGGCCGAGCGGCTCTCGGGTCTACGGAGCTCGCGGCCACTCGTCCTCGGGCTCCCGCGCGGCGGCGTGCCGGTCGCGTTCGAGGTGGCTCGTGCGCTCGACTCTCCGCTCGACGTGCTCGTAGTGCGCAAACTGGGCGTCCCGTTCCAGCCGGAGCTGGGAATGGGCGCGGTCGGCGAGGGCGGCGTCCGCGTCCTCAATCCTGAGGTCCTGCGGGAGGCGGGCGTCACCGATGCCCAGCTGGCCGAGGTCGAGGCCCGGGAGCGGGCCGAGGTGGAGCGGCGGGCGGCCAGCTTGCGAGGTGGCCGCCCGGCCGTCCCGCTGACGGGTCGAACGGTGATCATCGTCGACGACGGCCTCGCCACGGGCGGCACCGCTCGCGCCGCCATCCGGGTCGCGCGCGAGCGGGGCGCGTCGCGTGTCGTGCTCGCGGTCCCGGTCGCGCCACCCGACACTGTCACCGCGCTGTCGCGAGAAGCCGACGAGGTGGTCGCGTTGGAGACGCCGGAGCCGTTCTTCGCGATCGGCGGGTGGTACATGGACTTCTCGCCCACATCGGACCAGGAGGTCGTCGACGTGCTCGCTGTCAGCGGAGCTGACCAGGGAACTGGCGGAGCCCACAAAGAAGTCGACCAAGAGATCGAGATCCCGGCCGGGCCACGGGATCTGCCGGGGCATCTGACCATTCCGGCCGGCGCGATCGGCATCGTGGTGTTCGCGCACGGAAGCGGCAGCGGCCGGCACAGCCCGCGCAATCAGGCAGTGGCGCGCGCCCTCAATGAGGCCAGCCTCGGGACGCTGTTGTTCGATCTGCTGTCGCCGGACGAGGAGACCGATCGCACCAACGTGTTCGACATCCCGCTGCTCGGGGAACGGCTGGGGGCGGCAACGAAGTGGCTCATGGACGACCCTGCACGCGACGATCTGCCGCTGGGCTACTTCGGCGCCAGCACCGGTGCGGCGGCAGCGTTGTGGGCGGCGGTCGAGCCGGGCTCGCCGGTCGAGGCGATCGTGTCGCGCGGTGGTCGTCCCGACCTCGCCCGGGACCGGCTCGAGGCCGTGCGCGCTCCCACACTCTTGATCGTCGGCGGGCGCGACGAGGCCGTCCTCGAGTTGAACCGCGAAGCGGCGCTGCACTTGCGTTGCGAACATCGCATCGAGATCGTTCCCGGCGCCACGCATCTCTTCGAGGAGCCGGGCGCACTCGTGAAGGTTTCGGAGCTCGCCGCGCGATGGTTCGTCGAGCACATGGCGCGGGCGCGCCCGTAGGCTCGCGCGGCGGCGGCGGCTTCGCCGACCGTCGCCGCAAAGCCCGAGCTCGCGAGGGCGACAGAAGGAGAGAACGTGGAAGTTCTCCTGCTGCAGAATGTCGACGCGTTCCTCGTCTTCGACCTCGACGACGCGCCGCACAACGCGGGTGGGACCCGCCTCGCGCCGGACGTGACCGAAGCGGAGGGCACGCTGCTGGCCCGGGCGATGACGTACAAGTTCGCCGTTCTCGGGCACCCGCTGGGCGGCGCCAAGGGCTTGGTACGCGCGAATGCCGACCGCCGTGAAACCGCGATGGCGCGGTACTGCGACGAGATCCGTCCTCTCGTGGCGGCGCGCCGGTTCGCGACCGGCCCCGATCTCGGCACCTACGAGGCCGATTTCACGTCCCTTCGCCCCGCCAACTGGGAGCCGCATGTCGTGAACTCGGTCGTGGACGGGGTCGCGTTCGAGGATGTCCTCACCGGCTTCGGCGTCGCGGTGGCGGCCGACGTCGCGCTGGGCGGCCTCGACGGCCGGACCGTCGCGCTCGAGGGATTCGGCAAGGTCGGCGCCGGGGTCGCCCGCGAAATCACACGCCGCGGTGGCCGCGTCGTCGCGATCTCCACGGTGGCCGGGTGCGTCACCGACCCGGCCGGCCTCGACCTCGACGAGCTCTGGGAGGCACGCACCGCCCACGGAGATCAGCTCGTGTCGGAGCTACGCCGCACGTGTCTACCGCGCGAAGCGCTGTTCGAGGTTGACGCCGACGTGCTCGTCCCCGGCGCCCGGGTCGGCGTGCTCGACGAGCGCCGCGCGGCGCGTGTCGCGGCGCGCGCCGTCGTGCCGGCGGCGAATGTGCCGTACACGGCAGCCGGTCTTGCGGCACTCGGGAGCCGAGGGATCGCCGCCCACGCCGACTTTGTGTGCAACGCGGCCGCCGTCGTCGGGTACACGTCACCTGCAAGCGCGTCGCAACGGGACGTTCTCGACCGGGTGGAGGAGACGATCGGCGAGCTCGTGCGCGCCTGCGCCGGCGACACCGTCGGACCATTCGCTGCTGCAAGCGCAATGGCCGAGCAGTTCCTCCGGACCTGGCGGTCGCCGGCTGCATTGCCACCGGGGCCGCCGCTGGCGTAACGGGAGGGACCGGACGGGGGAACAGTGACTACGAGGTTTTCGGTTGGCCCAAGGAGACGCCCGATCGACGAGCGGAGGTTGTGATGCCGGACACACGGGAACGCGTTCGGATCGAGGACGGGCCCAAGCGGGTTCGAACGTACCTGGGCGGTGAGCTCATCGCCGACACGAAGCGCCCCAAGCTGGTGTGGGAGGTGCCCTACTACCCCGCCTACTACTTCCCGCAGGCGGACGCGCGCATGGAGCTCCTCAGCCCCAACGGGCACACGAGGCGCTCGACGAGCCGGGGCGAGGCCCACAACTTCAACGTGAAGGGCGGAGACCGCGAGGTCGAGGACGCCGCCTGGCACTACCCCGAGTCGCCGGTCGAGGAGCTGCGGGGCCTGATCCGCTTCGACTGGGACGCCATGGACGGCTGGTTCGAGGAGGACGAGGAGGTCTACGTCCATCCCCACGACCCGTACTCGCGCATCGACATCTTGCACAGCGCGCGCCACGTCGAAGTGGAGGTGAAGGGCGTGAAGATCGCCGACACGCAGCGGCCGACGCTGCTGTTCGAGACGCGCTTACCGACCCGCTACTACATCCGCAAGGTCGACGTCCGCATGGATCTGCTCATCCCGACCGATACCACGAGCGGCTGCGCGTACAAGGGGTTTGCAAAGTACTGGTCGGTCGAGGCCGGTGGCGAGACCTTCGAGGACCTGGCGTGGTCGTACCCGACGCCGTTGCCGGAGAACGTCAAGATCGCGGGCTTGGTCGCGTTCTACAACGAGAATGTCGACCTCATTGTGGACGGCGAACGCCTGGAGCGGCCCAAGACGCACTTCTCCTGAGTCGCGGCTACCGGCTGCGCGCGGGCGTCGCGCCGTTGGCGGCCAGGCGCCCGGTCACCTCATCAGGAATGGTTACCACCCAGCCTCGACGCTCGAGCCCGTCTCGGTTCACTTCGAGCTGACCGCCGTCGATCCCTGCGCTCGAGATGCGCACGACCCATTGGTCGCCGTGGTCGACCACGGTGCTGAACGTGTGGCGCTCGCCGGGCGAGACCGGCCCGAGGTCGAGCCATGCGTCGCGACCGTCGTCCGCGACCTGGATCTCGACGGGGTACGGGGTCGGGTTGTGGATCGTCAGCCGGTCGACGTACGACGGGCCTTCGACCGCGGCGGACACGCCGAGGATCACCGCCAGCGCCACGAGCCCTCCCACCGCGAGCAGAGCGATCTCGCGCCCGAGTCGGGGCGGCGCAGCTCGTGGTCGCGGGCGGGTCAGGACCGGGCTCATTGCCGCGCCAGCTTGGTCGCTCCGGGATGCGTCTTTCAACTTCGCCGAGCGAAGCTGAGAAACGCATCGATTCTCTACGCCCGATCGGCTCGACGGCAGTCGCCGCCCTTGCAGCTGCGCAGCGCGGCAAGCTGCTTGGCGAGGTCCTGGACGACCTTCGGGTCCGCCGTCGTCGAGATGTTGTGGAGCTCGTCGGGGTCGTTCCGTAGGTCGTACAGCTGACGCTCTCCGGTCACGTATTCGACGTACGTGTAGCGGTCGGTACGCACCGCGGCGTAGGTCGGTAATGCACGCGTCCTCCGCGCCCTTTGCGCGCCCCCGTTCGTGAACTGCTCGACGAGCACCGCCGTGCGCGGGCTCTTGCCGGGCGACTTGCCGTGCAGCGCCGGTTCGAGCGATCGGCCGTCGACGAAGGTCGGTGCCTTCGCGCCGGCGAGCGCGGCGAACGTCGGTGCGAAGTCGACGTTCGCAGCGAATTCGTCGACCTTCTTTCCCGCCGGGACGTCCGGGCCGCGGACGACGAGCGGCACCCGGATGTCCTCGTCGAAGGCGGTGATCTTGCCTTGCGGCAGACGGTGCTGACCGAGGTGGAAGCCGTTGTCGGAGGTGAACACGATGTACGTGTTGTCGAGCTTGCCGGTCTGCTGCAGCGTGTCGACCACGTGCTCGATGAGGTCGTCGACGGCGAGCATGCTTTGGAGCTGCTTGCGGTACAGGGCGTCGATCGAGGCGATCTGCTGGTCGCCGAGCAGCGGCCGCGCTTGGAGCCACTGCGGCTCGGCGCTCACGTCGGCCTGGTTGAACGACGCCGTGCGCGGCGCCTGCACGCCCGGGAAGGTCTCGGCGTAGCGCGGCGCCGCCGTGGCCGGTTGGTGGGGCACGAAGGGCGCCACATAGAGGAAGAACGGTTTGTCGCCGCTCTGCTGGATGAACTCGCCGGACTTCTGCGAGAGGACGTCCACCAGGTAGTCCTGCGGGCTCGCTCCGTACCGGACGAGCTTGCCGTTCTCGTTGAGCCGGTAGTTGTACTCGGAGTAGCCGCCGTTGCCCGTGGGGCTCGCCCAGACGTCCCATCCGGGCGGAACGAACGTCGCGTCGGCGCCGTTCGGGTACCCGTTCAGGTACTTCCCGAGCAGGCCGGTCCGGTACCCGGCGTCGTGGAGCCACGTGGCGATGGTCGACTTCTCGTCGCCGTTTGAATGGAACTTCTCGAACCCGCCCAGCGGCGGCCGGTTGCTGCGCACGTCGTGGTTGTGGACGTACTGCCCGCGCAGGATGGACGAACGCGAAGGACAGCACAGCGAGTCGGTCACGAAGTAGTTCGAGAACGTGGTGCCCTTGTCGACGAGCAGGGAGTTGAACTTCGGGAACCTCGAGGCATCGAAGTACAAGTTGCGATCGAGGTCGTCCGTCAGGATGAAGACGAAGTTCGGATGCTTCCCGGGCTTGGCCTTCGACTCCGAGGCGGCCGCCGATGCACCGGTCCCGCCGGTGAGGCCGACAACCATCCCCAAGGCTGCCAGCAGGACGGCGAACGACCGAGCGCGGCGTTGCGTGCTCATGGGCGCAGTGTGCCGGGCACGGGTGAGTGAGCGGTCAGGGCGACGTCAGGAGGCGGTGATGCGTGCGTGGTGCGCAATAGTCGCGCCCAGCGCACGCTTCAGGAGAAGTGCTCGAGCAGGGCCCGGGCGTAGTAGTCCTCCCAGGGCTCCGGCGGATGCTGCTCGGTGTACTCCTTGTCCAGCCGAACCAGCATGTAGACGAGCTCACTGCGGACGGGAGGGGCGCCGAGCAATTCGGGCAGCTCCGACAACCGCACGAGCCAGTCCGCGTACCACGACGCCCAGTCGTCGTCGGCGCCGTCGACGATCCGGTACACCTGGTGATGCGTCTCGCCCGCCTCGTGCAACAGCTCGCTGATCCGCTTCCTCGTGTCGGCCATGGCCGAACTGTACGCAAAGACGGAGCTTCGCTTCGCTTGCCTTCTGCTTGTCCATGCGAGACTGCGGTGGTGCCGAGGTGCGCATGACGGCGACGACGCGACCGCATCTCCCCTCCGATGCGCGCCGCATTCTGTGGGCGCAGGCGCTGCGCGCGTTCGCGTACGGGTTCGGCGCCGTGTTGCTCGGATCCACCCTCGACCAGCGCGGGTTCTCGTCGGGCGAGGTCGGGCTCGTGCTCGCCGCCGTCGTGACCGGCACGGTGGTCTCGTCGATCGCGGTCGGCCGTTGGGGCGACCGGTTCGGGCGGCGCCGCGCCTACATCGTGCTGTACCTGGCGCTGGCACTCACCGGCGTTGTGTTCGCGTTCGCGGATCAGGTCTGGGCGCTGATCGCCATCGCTCTGACGGGCGCGCTGTCGACCGAGGTCGTGGAATCGGGAGCGTTCACGTCGCTCGAGCAATCCATGCTCGCCACCGATCTGGCGGGCCGAGAGCGCGTCCGTGGCTTCGGTGTGTACAACGCGGTGGCGACCGCGGCCGGGTCGGTGGGGGCGCTGGCCGCAGGCGGCCCCGAGCTGCTCCGGCGAATCTGGTCGGGGACCCCGATCGACGAACGGTTCTTCCTGGTGTTCGTCCCCGTCGCCTTGGCCGGTGCAGCGGTCGCGTGCACGCTGTCCGGGCGCGTTGAAGCCGATCCGCGCCCGATCGACGAGCCGGTGCAGGCGGGGCTGCATCGCTCCCGTCCCGCGGTCCTGCGGCTCTCCGCCCTCTTCGCGGTCGACAGCTTCGCGGGCGGATTCGTCGTGCAGTCGTTCATCGCCTACTGGCTCACCGTCCAGTTCGACGCCTCGATCGGCGTGCTCGGCTTGGTGTTCTTCTCGGTCGGTCTGCTACAGACCGCGTCGTTCCTCATCGCGCCGCGCCTCGCCGAGCGCTTCGGGCTGCTACGCACGATGGTCTTCACGCACCTGCCATCCAACGCGCTCCTCGCCGTGATCCCGCTTGCACCCAACCTGCCCGTCGCGATCGCGCTGCTCTTGAGCCGGTCCCTGCTCGGGCAGATGGACGTGCCCACTCGCCAGGCCTACGTCATGGCGCTCGTCGACCCCGCCGAGCGCACGCCCGCCGCCGCGTGGACAAACACGGCGCGTTACGTCGCGCGGCCGGCCGGACCTGCGCTCGCCGGGGTGAGCCAGTCGGTCGCGCTCGGGCTGCCGTTCTTCCTCGCGGGCGGGATCAAGGCGCTGTACGACATCGTGCTCTGGCGCTGGTTCTGTTCGGTCCGGGTGCCGGACGAGGCAACCCCGGAGCCGTCGAGAACCGCGGCCTAGGGTTCAACGGTGGCGCGCCCGGAGATCTGGACGACTGGCATCGCATGGCCGGGCGCGGTCGAACGGGCCGCGGCGCGCGCGGAAGCGGCAGGTTTCGACGGGTTGGCCGTCGTCGACTCGCAGAATCTTGCCGGCGACCCGTACGTCGGCCTCGCCCTCGCGGCGAGGGAGACGGAGCAACTTCGGCTCGGCACCGCGGTGACGAACCCCGTGACGCGACACCCTGCCGTCACGGCCGCGGCGGCGGTGACGCTCCAAGTCGCGTCGCAGGGGCGCTTCGTGCTCGGCATCGGGCGCGGTGACTCCGCCCTGGCACACCTGGGTCGGGCGCCGGCGACGGTGCCGATGTTCGAGCGGTACCTCGTCGTGCTGCGGGCGTACCTGCACGGCGACGAGGTCGCGTTCGACGAGCTCGGCTTCCATGAGGCGGTCGCGCCACCGGTCGACGCGCTCGGCCTAGCCGAGGCGCCGGCGGCGAGTCGTCTGCACTTTCTGCCGCCCGGTCTGCCCACGGTGCCGGTCGAGGTCGCCGCGACCGGACCGCGCGTGCTCGCGGCGGCGGCCTGCCACGCCGACCGCGTGCTGCTTGCGCTCGGCGCCGACCCCGAGCGCGTGCGCTGGGGTATCGAGACGGTCCGGGCCGCAGGCGGGACATCCGTCGGCGCGTTCGTGAACGTCGTCCCTCATCCGGATATCAGCGTCGCCCGCGAGCTCGCCAGCGGCGGCGTGGCCACGTTCGCGCGGTTCTCGGTGATGCACGGCACCGTGAGCGGCCCCGTCGATGCCGACCAGCGCGACACGCTCGCGGCCGTGCACGGCGCCTACGACATGACCCGCCACACACAGGTCGGCTCGCCCCAGGCGGCGACGCTCACGCCGGACTTCATCGACCGCTTCGGCATCGTCGGCGCCGCCGACGCGTGCGTGCGCCGGCTGACCGAGCTCGTCGACCTCGGCCTCGACAAGCTGATCATCACGGGGCCCACCCTCGGCGCCGACCCCGACGAAGCGCGCGCGGCCCGCGCCCGTTTCGACGCCGAGGTTCTGCCGGCGCTGCTGTCCTGAGCGCCTGAGCACGCGTGACGAAGCGGGCGTACGCTGCGACCCATGGACTTCCCGATCATCTCGGCGGACTCGCACATCACCGAACCCCCGAACGCGTACATCGACAACATCGACCCCAAGTGGCGCGAGCAGGCGCCCCACCTCGAGTTCATGGGTGATGAGGTAGGCGACCTCTTCGTGATCCCCGGGATGAAGACCCCGGTCCCGATGGGGCTGGTGGCGGCGGCGGGCAAGCCGGCCGAGGAGATTCGGCTTGCCGGCGTCCGCTTCGAGCAGCTCCACCGGGGCGGATGGGATCCCGAGGTCCGACTCGCCGACCAGGAACGTGACGGTGTCGCCGCCGAGGTGCTGTACCCGACGGTCGGCATGCAGCTGTGCAACCACAAGGACTTCGACTTCAAGAAAGCCTGCTTCGACGCGTACAACCGCTGGATCGCCGAGTACTGCTCGGACCACGCCGACCGTTTGCTCGGGTGCGGGCAGACCGCGATGCGTTCACCGGAGGAGGGAATCGAAGACCTCAAGGCCATCGCGGCATTGGGGCTGCGCGGCGTGATGATGCCCGGGAACCCCGCGGTCGACGACTATGACTCCCCCGCCTACGACGCGTTCTGGGAAACCGCGGTCGAGCTCGGGCTGCCGCTGTCGTTCCACATCCTCACGACCCGCGAGACGTCACCGACGCGCGGTCCGCGCATGAACATGTTCCTGTCGGTCGTGCGCGGCTGCCAGGACATCATGGGAACGCTGGTGCTCGGCGGCGTGTTCGAGCGCCACCCTGGCCTCAAGGTGGTCTGCGTCGAGGCGGACGCGGGCTGGGTGCCACACTACATGTACCGGCTCGACCACGCTTACAAACGCCACCGGTACTGGCTGCCTCCCGGGCAGGAGCTGTCGCGGCTGCCATCCGAATATTTCGCCGACCACATCTACGTGACGTTCCAGGACGACTGGGTCGCGTTCAAGACCGCCGATCTTCTGAACTGGCACCGGCTGATGTGGGCGAACGACTTCCCGCACAGCGACTCGACGTGGCCTTGGTCACAGGAGATGCTCGCCGAGCACGCCCGCGACCTCACCGACGAGCAGCGCCAGGCGATCCTGTCCGAGAACGCGGCATCGCTGTACGGCGTCGACACGACTGCGCTCGCCGCCGCCTGATCCGTTTCGCTTCAGCGGTTGCGCAAATGGGGCAACATCTGCGGCGCGATGCGCCGGTAGTACTCGACCACGTCGCCCTTGGTGATGCCGTCGTCGGGGAACAGCACCTTGTCGGCATTGGAGACCTCAACCGTGTGCGAGCCCACTCGCACCGCCGTCACGATGCCGCCTCCGCCGCGACCTCCTCCAGGGTGCGCCCGCTCTTCACGGATTCGGGCCTGCTCTTCACCAGGTTCCGACGGGCATCGGCTTTGTCGTCCTTCGTCTTCACCAGCAGCCACTGGTTGTCGCGGAACCTGGTCAGCGCCCACGTGCCCCGCAGCTTCTTCCCCTCCAAGAAGACGCGGATATGGCCCTTCTTCAAGCCTTCTTCGATCGGTGTGTTGCCGTCGTCGGTGAGGTTGCGGTACGTCCCTATGTCCCAGACGATCACGGTCCCAGCGCCGTACTCGCCCGGCGGAATGATCCCCTCGAAGTCGATGTAGTCGAGCGGGTGGTCCTCGGTTTGGGTGGCGAGCCGCTTCTCCTTGGGGTTCGTCGACGGCCCCTTGGGGACCGCCCACGACTTGAGCACGCCGTCCACTTCCAGCCGGAAGTCGTAGTGATGGCTGCGGGCGGCGTGCTCCTGGACGACGAAGCGAGGCTGACGAGAGCGGCGGGCGCTGCGACCGCGCGGCTCGGGAGTCTTCTTGAAATCCCGCTTGCGGTGGTACTCGCGCAGCTTGTCGGCTGCCACTGCGCTCCCTCCTACCCGCAGCACCTCACAGGGAATCTTGCGGAAGGGACGCCGACACGATGCTGGGCGTCACCCACGTTGCCAGCGTCCGCACCGGACTCTTGGCCTAAACAGGGATGACTGGGAAGCGACTGATTTGCGATGACCCGGGGAAGGAAGGATGCGGTGAAGGGCCCGTGAGCCTCCTCGATGATCTCCCCCCGGAGGAACGCAAGAAAGTGCGCCGAACCGGGAAGACGTCGTGGTCACCGCCGATGCTCGCAACCCTGACCCACCAGCACTTCTCGAGCCCCAACTGGATCTACGAACGCAAGCTCGACGGCGAGCGGGTCATCGCGGTTCGTCCCGGTCGCTCCGCGGAACTGTATTCGCGCAACCACCTGCGGATCGACGGCGCCTACCCAGAAGTGGCCGAGGCTCTCAACCGTCAGGACGCCGGCGACTTCACTGTCGACGGCGAGGTCGTCGCGTTCGAGGGCAGCAGGACGAGCTTTGCGCGTCTCCAGCGCCGCATGCAGACCCGGGACCCCGAGCAGGCGCGGCGGACGGGCGTCGCCGTCTATTACTACGTGTTCGATGTCGTCCAGATCGACGGGCACGACATCACCCAGCTGCCGCTTCGGTGGCGCAAGCGGCTCCTGCGCAAACTCTTCACCTATGCGGACCCGCTCCGGTTCACGACCCACCGCAACACGGAAGGTGAGCGCTTCCACGCCGAGGCGTGCCGCAAGGGCTGGGAAGGCCTGATCGCAAAGCGGGCTGAGTCGATCTACGTGCACAAGCGTTCGACCGACTGGCTCAAGTTCAAGTGCGTCAACAGTCAGGAGTTCGTGATCGGCGGGTACACCGATCCGGCCGGAAGCCGGGTCGGGTTCGGAGCCCTCCTGATCGGCTACTACGACGACGGGGAGTTTCGCTACGCGGGGAAGGTCGGCACCGGGTTCGACGAGCGCACTCTGCGTGACCTCGATGAGCGCCTCCGCCGGCTCGAAACCTCCGAGTCCCCCTTCGCCGACAAGGTGCCCGGGCGAGATGTGCACTTCGTGAAGCCGGAGCTCGTCTGCGAGATCGGCTTCACGGAATGGACCGTCGACGGTCGGCTGCGCCATCCACGCTTTCTTGGTCTACGACGCGACAAAAAGCCGCGTGAGGTCGTGCGCGAGCGGCCCGGTGCAGGTGATCAGGCAGCGCGTGATGCGGCGCGCCGGAGCGCCCGGAAGGCACGGACGAGATCGTCGAGCTGATATGCGGCTTGGGCGCCGCTCGGGTTCGGGAGGAGCCAGATGACCGACTCGCCGAGCGTTTCGGTTTGGCGGCCGAGCGAGGCGCGGGGGCGGCGGAAGGCGACCCGATAGGCGCCCATCCCGGCGAAGGCGACGAACGACGGTCGGTAGCGCCTGACCTTGCGCTCGAGATGACGGGCGCCTCGCCGCAGCTCGGCGTGGTCGAGTTCGGCGGCCGCTGCCGTCGTCCGGTTCACGAGGTTCGTGACGCCGATGCCGTACTGAAGGAGGTCGCGATCTTCGAACGGGGAGAGCTCGCGCTCGGTGAGCCCGGCCCGATGCAGGACCTTCCAGAACCTGTTGCCGGGCCGGGCGAAGTGGTGACCGACGGCGCCGGAGTACAGGCCCGGGTTGATGCCGCAGAACACGATGCGCAGGTCAGGGGCGATCACGTCAGGGATGCGCTTGTCGATGGCCGCAGCGAGCTCGTCCTTCGTCGGGCGACGTGTACGCGGGCTCTCGTCTCCCCTTGGCACTGGCGGGGAGGCTAGGCAGTCGGCGCTCGCCGGCCGATTGATTACCCGCCCGCCCGCCGGGGAAGGAAGGAACCAGGAGAACACCGCCGTGGATCAGCACGCAACACTCACGCTCGTCCCCGCTCGGCGCGCACCACGCCTGGCCCGAACGTTCGCCGCTAAGACGCTCGCGGCCTGGGCCGTCCGGGCCGAGGACGTGCAAACGGTGCAGCTCGTCGTGAGCGAGCTCGTCACGAACGCCGTGCTCCACGCGCCGGAGAGCCCGAGGATCACACTCGATCTCCTCATGACCGGCGGCGCGGTGCGCGTCATGGTCTCCGATCACAGTCCCCGAGCGCCCCAGCGCCGAATCCATCCGACTCCGTGGTCGACCGAGCGGGGCCGGGGCGTCGAGCTGGTCGATGCGCTCGCCAGCCGCTGGGGCACCGAGCCCCGGGGATCGGCAGGAAAGACGGTTTGGTGTGACCTCAGCGCACAACCGGTGACGACGCGCTGACTCGCCTCAATCAGGCAGGGACGCGCAGCACGACGAAGGCGATGTCGTCGCGTGGCCGGCCACCGTGGAAGTCATGGAGGCTGCGCTCGATGGCCTTGACCGTGTCGTCGGCGCTGGAGCCGACAGACGAAAGCAGCGTCTCCCGGAGCCGTTCCTCGCCGAAGAATCCATCGGGGCCACGGGCGTCGGTCACGCCGTCCGTATAGAGCAAGAGCGCTTCTCCGGGGTCCAGCCGCACCACGCGGTCGACAGACGCGAGCTCGGTGAACGGGCCGAGTACCCGTCCCGGGACGGCGACGCGCTCCACGTTGCCGTCTGCACGCAGCACGAGCGGGGGCGGATGCCCGGCGCAGGAGATCGTGAGGCGCGCCCCGTCACCCTCGGGGCGCAAACGCACATAGGCGACCGTGCAGAACCGCTCGTCCGTCTGACGCAGGACGGCCTCGTTCACGAGATTCAGTACCAACCGCGGTCGTCGAGTCTGAATGGCAGCGGCACGGGTCGTATACCGAACCAGCGCCGTGAGCGCGGCCGCCTCCGGGCCCTTGCCGCAAACGTCGCCGATCACGACCGACCAGTCGTTCCTCGCACTCTCGAAGACATCGTAGAAATCGCCGCCCACATCGCTTCCGTCGCGCGCCGCCTCGTAGTGAGCCGCGATCTCGACTCCGGGAATCGACGGCAGGTGTGGAGGCAGCAGGCTCTGCTGAAGTGTCTGGGCCAGCCGGGCAAGCCCGGCGCGGCTTGCACGCAGCTCGCGCTCCTTCTCGGTGCGGTCGATGAACTGCCCGAGCTGAGCGCCGACGGCGTCCATCATCTCGAGTAAGTCGTCGTCTGGCTCTCGGATCTCGGGGGCGAAGAACTCGACCACCCCGAGCACGTCACGGCCTCGGCGAATGGGAACGGCGAAACCTCCGTGCAGTCCGTCCGCAGCGGCTACAGAAGCGCGCGGGAAGTTCTGGGCGTCGACGACGTCGGCTATCCACGCTGATCGTCCCTCGGCCCAGACCCGGCCCGGGAGCCCCACGCCCTTGCGAAACGCCGTTCGAGAGGTCAGCTCCTCGAACGCGGATGCGGTGCTGTCAGGCGACCGCCAGGTCGCGATACAGCAAAGCACCGACCGCTCGATATCGAGTCCCCAGATCGCTCCGACGTCCCAACCGAGTGCCTCCCCGACGGTGCGAAGCAATCTCGGCGTCGCTTCCGTCAACGAGTGCGCCTCACTCAGGGTGCGTGCGAGCTCGTACTGGACTCGGAGTCGCGCCTCGGCGCGGCGCCGTGCCGTCACGTCCAGGGACATCGAGGCCACGCCGGCGAGTCGTCCCCGGTCGTCGTGCACCGGCGAATCGATCACATGCACGACCACCACCGAACCGTCCTTGCGCTCAACGGAGAACTCGCCTTCCCATGTGCGCCCGGCTCGGAGAGCTCGATAGATCTCGCGTGCCAGTTCAGCGGAGACCGGAGAAGCGGCGTAGGCGGCGGAGTCGTGCCCGATCAGCTCGGAGGCCGGCCGCCCGTAGAGCGCCTCCGCATAGGAGTTGCACGAACGGATCACGCCGTCGAGATCGGTGACGATGATGGCTGCCTGCATCTCCCGGACCAGCGGGGAGTCGAGGCGTGCCCACTTGGGAACGTCAGACTCAGCCGTGTCCATGGGGCAGGGCACCTCCCCGGATCCCGAGAGAGGGAGCCAGGTCCACTCTAGCTGTCGTCCGTCGTTCGTCCTTCTGCCGTGCGCGATCAGCGCGGCACCGGCGATGTCTGTTTGTGCCTCGCGGCCGTGGCGGGTGATACTCCCTCTGCGCCGCCTCTGTGCGCCCCGGTCCGGGGGCAGGGGGATCGCGCGCTTGCTCGATCCTTGGCAGGAGCGATGCCTGACCCCGTATTTCGCGTCGACATACGCGCGGCTGATACCGAGGTAAAGGTCGAGCTTGTCGGCGAGCTCGATGTGTCGACCGCGCCCGAGCTCCGCCGACATGTGGATCAGATCGTCGCCGGCGACGGTGATGTTCTGGTCGATTGCTCCCGGCTCACCTTCGCCGACTCTTCGGGCCTCGACACGCTCATTCGCTTGGCCAAGACGCTGCGCGACCAGGAACGCCGATTGGTCCTCTCGAATGTCCGACAGATCGTGCGGCGAGCCATCGAGGTGTTGCAGATCACCGACCTCGTGGAGCTCGACTAGGCATCGTCCGTTTGGGCGCCAGAAGTTGCGGGCTCTATATCTGCTGACGATCGCGAATCACGCTGATGAGGCTGCCGCGCGCCACGATCTCGACCTGGCGGGGGCTGAGGCGGTGTTGCATCGGATAGGTCTCGCCTCTGCTCTCGTTGACGACTTCGACGCGATCGCCCCGGCGGAGCTGCTCGGCCGGCTCGGTGATGGAGAGCAAGTCGCCATGCTCGATCCGGTCGTAGTTCCGCGGCTCCGTGAACGTGAGCGGCAGGACCGCGAAGTTCACCAGGTTCTGGTAGTGGATTCGGGCGAAGGTCTTGGCGAGCACAGCGCGCAGGCCGAGGTACCGGGGGACGATGGCCGCGTGCTCCCGGCTGGAACCCTGCCCGTAGTTGTCACCCCCGACGATGAAGTGGTGCTCGGTCTCACGGGCGCGCTCCGGGTACGTCTCGTCGACGACATCGAAGGCGTAGTCGGCCATCGCCGGGATGTTGCTGCGGTACGGCAGCACGCGGGCACCGGCCGGCATGATCTCGTCGGTGGAGATGTCGTCACCCAGCTTCAGCAGCACCGGCCCGGACACGCGGTCGGGGAGCGGATCGAACTCGGGGAGCGAGACGATGTTCGGGCCCTTCTCGAGCTGGACATCTCGCCCGTCCGGCGGCGGCGGCACGAGCATCTCGGTGTTCACGTAGCTGCGGCTGGGGGGCTCGTAGCGCGGATAGGCCATGTCGAGGTCGCGAGGATCGGTGATCACTCCCGTGAGCGCAGCCGCCGTCGCGGCCTCGGGGCTGCACAGGTAGACGAGATCCTCCTTGGTGCCGGAGCGGCCGGGGAAGTTGCGAGGGAACGTGCGCAGGCTCGCCCGACCGGTGGCGGGAGCCTGGCCCATGCCGATGCAACCGTTGCAACCGGCTTGGTGGAGGCGAGCACCGCCGGCGATGAGATCGAGCAGCCAGCCTTCACCGGCCAGCGCCTCGAGGGTCTGCCGCGACGTCGGGTTGACGTCGAACGACACACGTTCGTGCGTCTGGCGACCCTTCACCATCATCGCCGGCACGGCGAAGTCGCGCAGTCCCGGGTTCGCCGACGATCCGATGACGACCTGGTACACGTCGCGCCCCGCCACTTCGCGCACCGGTACGACGTTCCCCGGGCTCGATGGGCAGGCGATGAGGGGTTCGAGGGTCGAGAAGTCGATCTCGTCCTCGTGCTCGTACGTCGCGCCAGGGTCGGCGCGCAGCTCCTGCCAGTCGTGCTCGCGACCCTCGGAGGCGAGGAAGCGCCGGACCTCGTCGTCGGACGGGAAGACGGTCGTGGTCGCGCCGAGCTCGGCGCCCATGTTCGCGATGACGTGGCGGTCCATCGCCGACAGCTGCTCGAGTCCGGGCCCGTGGTACTCGATGATCCTGCCGAAGCCGCCGTCGACGCCGTGGCGGCGCAGCATCTCGAGGATGACGTCCTTCGCGCTCACCCATTCGGGAAGCTCGCCGACGAGTCGGACGCCCCAGATCTCGGGCATCGGGAGATAGAAGGGCTCCCCCGCGATCCCGAGCGCGACCTCGAGCCCGCCCGCACCGATGGCCAGCATGCCGAGTGATCCGGCGGCGCAGGTGTGGCTGTCCGAGCCCAGCATGGTCTTTCCCGGCGCGCCGAAGCGCTGCATGTGCACGGGGTGGCTGACGCCGTTCCCCGGCTTACTGAACCACAGCCCGAACCGCCGGCACGCGCTCCGGAGGAAGAGGTGGTCGTCGGCGTTGCGGAAATCGGTTTGGAGGACGTTGTGGTCGACGTACTGCGCCGACACCTCGGTGTGCGCGCGGTCGAGGTCCATGGCCTCCAGCTCGAGCATCACGATCGTGCCGGTGGCGTCCTGGGTGAGCGTCTGGTCGACGCGGATGCCGATCTCCGCTCCCGGCGTCATCTCCCCATGGACGAGGTGGGCGCCGACGAGCTTCCGCGCCACGTTCTCGGCCACGCATCGACCTTAGACACTGCGGATGCATTCGCTCGATTCAGGCGAGGCGCCGCGTCGGATACGTAGCATCCGCCCCGATGAGCACCAGCCGCGGCGCCCACTGAGCAATGGCAGCCGCGCTCGGCTGGGGAGCGGTGGCGGCCTCGTCACTCGTGCTCGGTGCGCTGCTCGGAGTCGCACGAACGTGGCCGGGCCGGTTGATCGGACTGGTTCTCGCGTTCGGGGCCGGCGCACTCATCAGCGCGGTCAGCTTCGAGCTCGCAGCCGAGGGCATACGGGCGGGTGGCGCGCGCCCAGTCGCGCTCGGGCTCGCGGTCGGTGCTGTCACGTACTTCGTCGGCTACCTCCTCATCGACCGGGGGGCACCCGCAGGGCGAGCGGGAGCGCGAGGAGCCGAAGGCGAGGCCGGCACCGCGCTGGCCCTCGGTGCATTCCTCGACGGCATCCCCGAGCAGCTCGTGCTCGGGATCGGTCTGGCGGCGGGCGAAGGCGTGAGCATCGGTCTGCTGGTAGCGATCTACGTGTCGAACCTCCCCGAGGGGATCGGGTCGGCAAGCGGCATGCGTGCCGCGGGACACAGCCGCGGGCAGATCGCCCGGCTGTGGGTCGGCGTGGCGCTGCTGTGCGCTCTGGCGACCCCGGCGGGCTATGCATTGGCGGACGCGACCGCAGGCGGTTTCAGGGGTGCCGTCAACGGCTTCGCGGCGGGTGCGTTGCTCGTGATGCTCATCGACTCGATGATCCCCGAAGCGAGGGAAACCTCTGGCCGCGTGGCGGGCTTGGCCGCGGTTCTCGGTTTTGCCCTCGCAACGGGGCTCTCGACATTGACTTCCTAGACCGGTGGCGAGGCCGCCGCACCGCCCCGGCCGATTGGTCCCGGGGGTCGCGCGATCAGGTACACGAGTACACCCAAGAACGGCACGAAGACGATGAAGATGATCCACAACGCCTTCACCCAACCGGAAAGATCGTGGCGGGACAGGATGTCGGCGAACGCCACGATGAACATCCAGATGAACGCGACCCTTTCGCTAGTGGTCTTTGGGGAGAGCCTTGGAGGAACTGCCGTTGTCGCCGCCGGCCGCGATCCCACGCGGCGGGTGGGTTTGGTACCAGCGGGACGCGTTCACGACCGCGGAGAGGACCAGGATGCGCCCGACCACGAACGCCCACAGCAGTAAGGCGAGGGCCGTGCTCAGCAGACCGTAGGTCTCGGACTTCGCCTCGATCTGGCGGCCGATCCAGACAACCGTGATGAGGTGCAGGACCTCGACGCCGACACCAACGACGATCGCCCCGGGCAGGAGGTCGTGCCACGTCGCACCGTCGGCGTGTGGCAACGCCCGCATCGACACCAGCAACCAAGCCGCCGTGGGAACGCCGATGAACAGCGGCACCAACACGACGCCGGCGACCGAGGCGTGGAGGCCCGCGATGAGGCGGGCGAGGACCACGGCGCCGGTGACGACAAGGATGAAGCCGAACGCCTGGCGTACAGCCCGCGCCGGCTTGGAGAGCGTGACTCCCCAGATGAGGCCGTGCACGGTCTGAAGCGTCTTGACCGCGGCCTTGGCAGCGAAGAACACGGCGACGAGGCCCCCGACCAACGCGATCAGCCGGGTCGAGAACGACTCGTGCGCGAGGTTCCGAACCCCGCTGGCCACGAGCCCGGCCGCTCCGAAGTCGGCTGCGACCTCCGTAGGCGGCCGATTCGACTGCCCGGCCGCGAAGCCCAGGGACGCGACCAGCACAAACACGTAGGGCACCATGAACATGAACGCCCGGAAGGCGACGGCACCCGCGAGGACCCCTCCCCCCGTGACGACGTCGTGCTCCGCCACGCCGAAGACTGCATCCAGGAGCTTCGATCGCGGCCGCGCTGCTTCGATCCGTTCGCGCGTCGCATTGATGCGATCGCGCGCCGCACCAAGTCGATTCGTGACGCGACTCACGACGGTGCTCGCGGCATCCGCCTGCTTGTACGCGACAGCTCTTCGGACGTCTATCCGGAATACGCATGCGTGCGAGTCACATCAGCGAGCCCGGTGCCTCGCGCCGGGCTATTGTCCGCGCCATGTCAGATGAAACGAGTACGCCCGAAGGCACAACGTTGGATCAGCCGTCGCGAGCCCGAGCGCCGCGCTGGCGACGGATTCTCGTCGCCGTTCTCGTCGTCGTCGGTTGCGTTCTCGCGCCGATCTCCGTCATCGGCTTATGGGCGCGCAACACAATGCTCGACACCGACCAGTACGTCGATACCGTCGGGCCGCTCGCCAAGGACCCGGCGATCCAGAAGGCCGTCTCCGACCGTGTGTCGAAGAGACTCGTGTCGAGTGTCGACATCGAGGGCGAGATCAAGGCGACCTTCCCGCGCGCCGAGTCCTTTGCGCCGTCTATCGCGTCGGGGCTCGAAACCTTCGTACGCGAAGCGACGCTGCGGATCGCGCAGTCCGACCGGTTCCAGACGTTCTGGGAGAACGCCAATCGTCGGGCCCATTCGCGTCTCATCGCGGTGCTCGAAGGGGAAGGCACGGAGACGGTCCAGACCCGTAATGGTCAGGTGGTCCTCAACGTGGGTCCGCTCGTGGACCAAGTCAAGAAGAGGCTCGACGACCGCGGGATCACGATCTTCGACAACGTCGAGACGAAGGGGCAGTTCGTGCTGTTCGACTCCGAGCAGCTCACGAAGGCCCAGTCGGCAGTTCGACTCCTCAAGCGGGTGACCTATCTCCTACCGATTCTGGCCCTGCTTGCATTCGCCGCCGCCATCGCGCTGTCGCCCAACCGGCGCCGCACGGTGCTGCGGGCGGCGCTCGGACTCGCCTTCTCGATGGCGCTCGTCCTGATTGTCTTCAACCTGGCGCGCGGCAGGTATCTCGACGCGGTCGAGAAGGCAGGCCGCAGCCGGGAGGCGAACGCCGCCGCCTTCGACCAGATCCTCGAGTTCCTCCGCCTCTCCCTGCGTACGACGTTCGCGGTGGGACTGGCGGTGGCGATCGGCGCCTGGTTGGCCGGTCCCGGCCGGCTCGCGACGCGCATCCGCGAGGGCGTGCTCGGGCTCGTCCGCGGCAAGGGAGACGCCGAGGTCACCGCCGTCGGCCGGTTTGTAGGCACCTATCGCGTCGCGCTGCGCGTCGCGGTCGTCGGCCTTGGCGTGGTGATCCTGGTTGTGCTGAGCCATCCCGGGCCGGTCGCCGTGCTCGTGATCGCAGTGCTGGTGGTCGTCGGGTTGCTGCTGATCGAGTTCCTGGGCCGGGGCGCGGCGCGAACAGAAAGCGCGCCCCGCGTCTAGGCCGTCAACCGCGGCGGTTCGACCGGCTCACCACCGGGAACGATGAGGCGCGCTTCGTACGCAGCGACCACGGCTTGCGCCCTGTCACGCACGCCGAGCTTGGTGAAGATGCGCTTGACGTGTGTCTTGACGGTCTCGTGGCTCACGGTCAACCAGCTCGCTATCTCACGGTTGGAGAGCCCGCAGGCGACGAGCACCAACACCTCGCGCTCCCGCGGTGTGAGCCGGTCCACGTCCTCGACGGCGCCGGTGGACACGTCGGTGCGACTCGTGAAATCGGCGACGAGCCGTCGCGTCACCTCGGGTGTCATCAGTGCCTCGCCGTCGGCGACGACACGGACTGCCTCGACGAGCTCTTCGGCCCGGATGCGCTTCAAGAGGAAGCCACTGGCACCGGCCCGGAGCGCGCCGAACACGTACTCGTCGTGGTCGAAGGTCGTGAGGACGATCACGCGGGGCCGGTCCTCATCGCGACCGTCGCGGCTTGCCGTAATGCGTTGTGTCGCTTCGACACCATCCATCGGGCGCATCCTGACGTCCATGAGCACGATGTCGGGAGTGATCTCCTCCGCGAGCTTGACCGCGTCATGGCCGTCGGCGGCTTCAGCG
Source organism: Acidimicrobiia bacterium (assembly GCA_035637335.1). Lineage (GTDB taxonomy): Bacteria > Actinomycetota > Acidimicrobiia > IMCC26256 > JACDBD01 > JALZAA01. The sequence continues at coordinate 18,701 of DASPXI010000066.1, read as the reverse complement.
ACAACCTCGATGTCGGGTTCTGCGTCCAAGATCGTCCGTAGGCCAACGCGCGTCAGCACGTCGTCGTCGACGACCAGCACTCGAACGACGGCGTCGCTCACGGCGATCCTCGCTCGGTCGGGATGCGGACGCGCACGACGAACCCACCGTTTGACCCTTCCCCCGTATCGATGTCGCCGCCCAACACGGCGACACGCTCACGCATGCTGATGAGGCCCTGCCCCCGATGGTCCGAGTTCTTCCGGCTCCGAGATCCGTCACGTTTCGGAAGCGCTCGTCCGTCGTCGACCACTTCGACGCGCAGGGCATCCGCCTCATAAAAGATTGTGACGCGAGCACGCGAAGCACCAGCGTGCTTGAGGACGTTGGTCAGCGCTTCCTGGACGATGCGGAACGCGGACCAATCGATCAACCGAGGAAGCGGTCGGGGATCACCCTCGAGGGTGAGGTCGACGGGAACTCCCGCGCTGGTGATGGCGCTCGTGAGCTCTTCCACGTCGGACAATCCCCGGCCGTTCGTAACGACTGGTGAGCTGTCGACCAACCCGAGCGCGGCGTCGAGGTCTCTGAACGCGTCGCGTCCTGTGCTCTCGATTGACTCGATGAGTTCGCGGGCGCGCTGCGGGCGGTCGGCGAGAAGCCGCCGCGCGCCACCAGCTTGGAGAAGCACGACGTTGAGCGCGTGACCGACGATGTCGTGAACTTCGGAGGCGATGTGTCGACGCTCGCTGGCAGAGGCGTCAAGGGCGTGCAGACGAGCTTGGAGGCTTGCTGCTTCGCTCGCACGCTGTGCCCGTTGCGCTCGCACTCGCTCCGCCACGTTCGCTGCAAGCGTCAACGCCGATAACAGTGTCACCGCTATGAACAGCTGAACCAGGAGCAGCGTGTCGTCCGGGGAGCCGGAAGCGACGAACGACGGATGGGCATAACCGCTGACCGCCGCCCAGTTGACCACGAACGCCATCCCCAGCCCCGCCGTCGCAACGAGTGTGACCCCGCCGCGCAACGCGGCCCAGATCAGGAGGGGCAGAACCGCGTAAACCAGAGGCTCGTTCGCGACGAGAACCAGCACGAGCGTGATCGTGGAGGCGAGGACCGTCAACGCTGCCGTCTCTCGTACCGACGTTGGAGGATCGACATGGTGGCGAAGCCGTTCGGCCCACGCGAGCACGGGTGTGCCGACGACGAGCACGCCGAGGGCGTCACCGATCCACCACTTCGTGGCCACCCATGCCGCCGGCGTGTCTGTCCCGTGGAGCGCGGCGACGGCTCCACCTATGGCTCCGCCCAGCATGGGACCGATCACAACGGCGGTCACCACGAAGAGGGCAAGCGCTCGAAGCGGCGACGCGTCGCGCCGGTAGGTGCGCCGGAGGAGCGTGGCGCCGAGGATGGGCTCGGCGACGTTCGCAAGCGCAAAGCCGAGGGCCATCCCGACCGTCTGGCCGTGCTGCAGGTCGACGGCTATCTCGGCGCTCGCGACGACCGCGATCAAGACCGGCCAGTGCCGTCGCTCGGTGAGCACGAACGCGGCGAGCGTCACGCCCGCCGACGGGAAGAACGCGACGCCGGCGGCGGGAGCGCGAAGGAACCAGAAGGGCAGCTCCGCGCCGAGCGCGTAGAGACCACCGACGACCAGACCGAGTCCGACCAGCCTTGTCGCTGTACTCGGCCTGCGGAGACTCGATGCGACGTTCGTTTCCGTCGTCCTGTCCCTTCTTCGCCTCCACGACCACGGTAGCGGCGGCAACACAGGGCCGACCAGGACGACACGTCTGACGCCCTTAACGACGCGCGCCTCGTACCGCAGCGACATCACCCCTCAGGGGGATGCCTCTTCGCCGCGACCCGCGTATAACCGTCACGCGACAATCGAAGGTCTGTGTCGCCTTCGCGTTCGCGAGCAGTCGACGTGGGAAGCGCTCCGTCAACCGACCGCCAGGTTCGGCCGGAAACCCCCCGGTACCGGCCCCGGGGGCGCAGACTCCGCATTGGCCGCAATGCGGACGCGGGGGCGGCACGGGCCGAGACTGGGGCAGAAAGGGAGCGGGCAGGGCACGTGCGCGATGGGACCGACGAGTTCAGTCACGAGCTCGCCCGGCGTCGACAGCAGGGACTCGTCGAGCTCACCGCGATGTATGTCGAGCGCCGGCAGGAGTACCGCACGACCGTGACGGAAATCTGTCAGGCGCTCGGCGTGGGCCGGCGCACTCTCGAGTACGCGTTCCGCGACGTGCTCGGGACGAGCCCCAGGGCCTACTTCATCCACTGCGCGCTGGAGCGCGCTCACCACAAGCTTCAGGTGTCGACGCCGGCTGACCACACGGTCACCGAGGTCGCAACGGAGTTCGGCTTTTGGCACCTAGGCCGGTTCTCGGTGACCTACAGGGCGACGTTCGGCGAGACGCCGTCGGAGACCCTGCGGGCCCTCGCCTGACTGGCGCGCACGCATTTGGTCGTGCGGGTACCGGCAAATGTCGCGGAGTTCGAGGCTCAAAAGGCGCGCATCCTCGGATCGTGATCGCCCCGATCGAGTTCGCCGGTCCGCGACTCGCCAGATGTTGCCAGCTACGGTTCATTCGAGCGCGGCGGACGCAACGACGTCGAGCGGCCGAAAGGGAGGGAGTGGCACATGGCGACGAGAAGGGCAGGACCTGTTGCGCGGGACGAAGCCAGCGACCTCTGGTGGGTGTTCCTCGTCACCGGCATCATCTGGCTCTGGGCCTCCATTGTCGTGCTGCGCTTCGACAACCGGTCGATCACCGCGGTCGGCATCATCCTGGGAGTCGTCTTCCTCGGCGCTGCCGCCAACGAAGCGATGATCGCTGTCCTGGGCGTGGGTTGGCGATTGGCCCACTGGTTGCTCTCGGCGTTCTTCGTACTCGGTGCGCTCTGGGCGTTCATACGTCCCGAGGACGCCTTCTGGGCGCTCGCATCCGTGCTCGGCTTCGTGCTTATCATCAAAGGCACGATCGACATCGGTGAAGCCGTGGCGACCAAGCCCGTCAATGACCTTTGGTGGCTCCTGCTGGTTGTCGGGATCCTCGAGGTCTTCCTGGCGTTCTGGGTGTCGCAGCAGTTCTACCCGGCACGTGCACAGCTCTTGATTCTCTGGGTCGGGTTCGCGGCGATGTTCCGGGGCATCACCGAGATCGCGCTCGCGTTCCGCCTACGCAAGGCCTAGCGAATCGATAAGCGACGGAAACGGAGGGAAAGGTGACGCTCGCAGAGGATTCCGGATCGGGACAGGTCTTCCTGTCCATCCTCTATTTCTTCCTGTTCTTCATCTGGATCTGGTTGCTCATCGTCGTCTTCGGAGACATCTTCCGAAGCCGCGATCTCGGAGGGATTGCCAAGGCCCTCTGGGTGGTCTTGTGATCGTGCTGCCATATCTCGGTGTGTTCGTGTACTTGATCGCGCGTGGCCACAAGATGGGTGAGCACGCGGCCGAAGCGGCACAAGCGCAGCGCGACTACATCCGCAACGTGGCGGGGTCGGCACCGAGCAGCGCCGACGAGCTCGCCCGACTGGCCGACCTGCGGAATCAGGGGGTCATCTCCGAGGAGGAGTTCCAACGGCTGAAGGCCAAAGTCGTCTCCTCCTGACGCGAGCAGCCCGCGCCGGTACCTGTTGAGCTCAGCGCACGACGCCCTCGCGCAGCAAGCCGAGTTGGTCGAAGACCGAGAGTTCGTCCCAGTACTGGCGCAGTGAGCAGATCCGGTCGCCACGAAACTCCGCGACCGTGATGCCGTTCAGCGTCACGCGCACACGTGTCGGCTCGACGACCTTTCCGCCGGCGACCTCCAATGGACCGGTATGCGTCATGCTGACATTCCACTCCACGCATGCGTAATCGCCGCCGACTTCGAGGGGCGAGACCTCCAGCTCGATGGCGGAGAAGGAATCGTCCCGACGCTCCAGCTCGACCATGAGCTCGCTCAGTGAGGCAGTCGCCATGGCCGGCGTCCATGCACGCACGTCGTCGGTGTAGATGTCCGCTGCGACGCGGCGGTCTTGCTCGATGCCGGCGTGAAGCGCCTGCACGAGGGTCGCTGCACGCCGAGCGTTCGACGTCATGTCGCGTCATCGTGGAGCTCGAGAACCTTGGCCTTGGCAGCTGAGAACTCGTCGTCCGTCAGCACCCCGGACTGATGGAGCGCCGCGAGCTCCTTCACCTCGGCCAGCGGGCCACGACCAGACGGGGTGACGCGGCGCGTTGACGCGTACGCCTGCCGGAGCTGCTGGTTGTACGCATCCTGTTGTTCGCGACTCCTGGGTAATGCGTACGGCATATAGGTCTGACGAGGGCGGAGGAGGAAGAGCACGCGTCGCTACGGCCCGTTCACGACGCGAGGATCTTGGCCTTCTGCGCTTCGAATTCGGCGTCGGTGAGGATGCCCTGTGCCTTGAGGTCGGCCAGCTCCTTCAGCTGTGAGACGGTGTCGGGCGCGGCGGCCGGCGCCGGTGGAGGCGCTTGCGCGTACTGCTGTTGCGCGTACTGCTGTTCTTCTTGCTGAGCCCAACGGTTGGCCTGCCGGCGCGAGACGCGATTCGAGACCGCGGTCGCGGTTCCGGCGACGACCGCCGTGCGGGCGACACCTCGTAGGAGTCCGGGCATCGGTCATGTCCTCCTTCGCTGATTACGTGTCGGTCGCGTCGAGAGACGCAGCGAGCGCGTCGTGCGGGATGTATCCGGCAGCGACGAGCTCCGCGCCACCTCGCCGCATCGCCTGCGTGAGCGGGGTCGCCCACCGGTTCTCGAAGATGAGGACTGCGGCCGACGATCCAGGGTCGATGACCGATTCGGCGTCGGCCAGGTCGCTGCTGTCGAGTAGCCCCGAGGACGCGCCCTCGAAGACGGCAAGGTCAAGCTGGCCGTCGTGATCGATATCGCTCAGCTCGATGGCTCGGATCGAGCCGTCCGTGTCGCGCGTGACGAACACGAGGTCGAGGATGCGGATCAGGCCTCGGTCGACGAGATCGACGAGGATCGGGAATCCTTCGCCGGTCATCTTGTTCCCGGGAAACTGAACGATCAGATAGCTGATCGGTCCCATCGCATCCGGTTGGTCCGGCATTGCCTGACCACCCCCTTCTGATCGAAGTCGAGCCGTGGCGATGAAAGTTTCGCGCAGGACGCTCGAGGTTTGTACTGCGGCAAAGCGAATTACGCGAAATGTGCGAGCCGCGCCAGGCGACGTCCCGACACGAGCGCGCGAACGAGGACCTTGAGGCAGTGATCGTCAACTCTCCTGCCGCGCTGGGTTGGCGGGGAGGAGCCAGGCCGCCGCCAGACCGATGAGGCCGATGATGGCGAGAGCGAGCATGGCGAAGACGTACGCCCGGTTGCCCGACGAAACCGCGGCGACCAGGATGGTGCCGGCGATCGCCGTGCCCAAGGACGAGCCGAGGTTGGAGACGCTCCGCGAGACCCCGGAGATCTCGCCCTGCTGCTCCTCGGGGAAGCTGGACTGAACGACGTTGACCGAGGGCGTCAGCATGACCCCGACGCCCAACCCGATGAGGAGAAGTCCCGGCGGGAAGGCGAACACGCTGGGCGAGACCCTGACGGAGGCGATCAAGAGGACGATTCCCGCGATCGTGCCGATGAAGCCGGCCACGATCAATGTCCGCTGGGCGAACTTGCGGGCGAGGCGCTCCGCGGCAAGCGACGACACCAGAATGCCGACAGTCGCCGATGTGAAGACCAGGCCGGTCTCGATGGCGTTGTAGCCGCGCACGATCTGCAGAAAGACAGATACGACGAAGGACACTCCCAGGAGCATGAGCCACTGGATGTTCTGCGTCACGAGGCCGAGATTGCTCGTGCGGTTCCGAAAGAGGCTCGTGGATAGCAACGGTTCCTTCCCCGCTCGCTCTACGGACCTGATGTAGAGGAAGAACCCGACAAGGAACGCTCCGCCCAAGGCAAGGAAGACCGCCGTCAAGAGAGCGTTGGTGTCGGCCTCGAGTATGCCGATGACGACGAAGACCATCCCGAGCGCGGACAGGATCGCGCCGACCAGGTCGAAGGGCCGCGTCGGGTCAGGCTCGACAGGGTCGACGATCGAGCGGCTGAGGAAGAGGATCGTCACGATGACCGCCGCTTGGAACAGGAACGCCACGCGCCAGCTGATCGCGGTGGTGATCAGACCCCCGATCAACGGCCCCGTCGCGGCGCCGACGCCGCCCATCCCGCTGATCAGGCCGAAAGCCCGAGCACGTGACGTGAGATCGGTGAAGATCATGGTCGTGAGGATGTAGACGGGAGGAATCAACAGGGCGGATCCGACACCTTCGAACAGGGAGTTGCCGACGAAGAGAACCCCGATACCCGGTGCGATTGCACTCATGAGAGCGCCAACCCCGTATACGGCGAGACCCATGATGAAGCAGCGCTTGCGTCCCCAGCGATCGGTCAACTTGCTGCCGGCGATCATCAGCGCCGCCATCACGAGCAGGAACATCGTGATCGTTGTTTGCACACCCTTCACGGTGGTGTTCAGGTCCTCGCTGATGTCGTTGATCATCACGTTCATGTTCGAGCCCGCGAAACTGCAGATGAACTGGGCGAGCGCGAGCGGTACGAGCGTCGCTCGAGGAGAGACTGCGCGCTTTCCGATTGTGAGATCGTCAGCCACCTGGCGCGGTTCCCCGGCTAGACGACGTCGACGCGGCCGGCGCCGTGGTCGAGCTGGTAGTCGAGGTTGATCGCAGCGTTGATCAGTGCAAGGTGGGTGAACGCCTGCGGGAAGTTCCCGAGCTGTTCACCGGAGAGCCCGATCTCCTCCGCATACAGGCCGACGTGGTTGGCGTAGGTGAGCATCTTCTCGAACGTGAGGCGCGCCTCGTCGAGCCGACCTGACCGCGCGAGGGCGTCGACATAGAAGAAGGTGCACAGCGAGAACGTCCCCTCGGATCCTTGCAGGCCGTCGGGGGACGCCTTGGGGTCGTACCGGTAGACGAGGCTGTCCGAGACGAGGACCCTGTCCATGGCCGACAAGGTCGACTGCCACTTCTCGTCGGTCGGAGCCACGAAGCCGACCAGTGGCATGAGGAGCAGCGAGGCGTCGAGGACGTCGCTGCCCTCGTACTGCACGAATGCCTTCAGGTCGTCGTTCCAGCCTTTGGTCATGATCCACCGGTAGATCTCGTCCCGCTCCTTCGTCCACCGGTCGAGGTCGGCGGGGCGGCCGTATTCGGTCGCCAACCGGATGGCGCGGTCGAATGCGACCCACTCCATGAGCCGGCTGTATGTGAACGGCCGGCGACCGCCGCGGGTCTCCCAAATGCCCTCGTCGGGTTCGTCCCAGTGCTCGCACAGCCAGTCGACGATCCGCACGATGTGTCTCCAGCCCCGGTCGCCGATACCCAAGGCGGCTTTGTTCGCGAAGTAGAGGGAGTCCATCGCCTCGCCGTAGATGTCGAGCTGGAGCTGGTCGGCGGCGCCGTTCCCGATCCGCACCGGACGCGAGCCCTCGTACCCTTCGAGATGTTCGAGATCCTCCTCCTCGAGGTCCGGGCTGCCGTCGACGCGGTACATGAGCCGAAGAGGTGCGTCACTATCGGCTCCCTGTTCGATCGCGTTCCGTAGCCAGAACGCGAGGCCGGCGGCTTCGTCGGTGAACCCGAGGCCCAGCAGGGCGTACACGGAGAACGACGCATCGCGCACCCAGGTGAAGCGGTAGTCCCAGTTTCGCTCGCCCCCGACCTGCTCCGGCAGCCCTGCGGTCGGAGCGGCAACCAGCCCGCCAGTCGGGGCGTAGGTCATGAGCTTGAGGGTGATGGCCGAACGACCCACCGCCTCACGCCACCGACCGCGGTACGTGCTCTGATGCAACCATCGTTTCCAGAAGTCGACCGTGTTGGCGAAGGCAGCCGCCAGCTCGCCGTGGCCGATCGTGCTGGCGACGCCGCCGGACTCGAGCAGCATGCCCTTCAGGTCCCCGGCACCGACGGTGAACCTCGCCCGGACGTCCTGGTCGTGCTGTTCGATTGGATCCGTGCTGACGAGGTTCAACGTCAGCGACGGGCTCTCGAAGACTGCGCTCGTGCCGTCGAGACGGGTCTTGTGCGTCTGACGCCCGTAGTCGAATCGCGGTTCGACTCGAGCCTCGAGCTCGACTTGCCCTCGAATCCCGCGAACCGCCCGGACGAGGCGGTGATGGTCGGTCTCGGCGCCGGGGTTCTCGATCGGCATGAAGTCGACGACCTCGGCCACGCCCGCCGGTGACAGGTGCCGCGTCACGAGAACGGCCGTGTCGGGCAGGTACATCTGCTTCGTGACATGGCCCGTGCCCACCGGTGCGAGCGTGAAGCGTCCACCGCGGGCGTGGTCGAGGAGTGACGCGAACACGCTCGGCGAGTCGAAGCGTGGGCAGCAGAACCAGTCGACGGTGCCGTCGGTTGCAACGAGCGCCGCAGTCTGCAGATCGCCGATCAGGCCGTGATCGGCAATGGGGGGATAGGTCGGCATCGTGTGGTCTCCTCTCGAGGGCGCGCCACCAGTCTGCGTCAGCTCCCTGCAATTGTCATCAGCTCGGGAGGGGAATCGCGAAAGCTTTTGCGACTGGTCTGGATCATTGCGCGAATCGGATAGTCGAGCTAGCTCCGCGCGTTCACGATGATCACCGTGGCATTGCGGCTTGGGGACGCGCGGCAATCGCGAGGTTTGAGACCTCCCCCGGTGCCAGTCATCGGCTTCGCGTTGGCCTTGGCCGTATGGATGGGACTCGAGCTCGGGTGGCGGCTGAGGCGGCTGCGGGCCCGGATTTCCTAGTCGGCAGTGAGAACGAAGAGCATCCAGGCGATGCGAAGCCGACCGCAACCCTCGGAGAAAAGTAGACGCCGTAACTGGAGGTGGGATGGAAACAACCCGGGTTGAAAAAGCGGGTACCGGCTGGATCGCGTACTCCGGTGTGATGCTCATCCTCGTCGGATTCCTCGACATCGTCGACGGGTTGTGGGCAATCGATCGAGCTGACAGCAAGGCCAACGGACTGTTGTACGCCGACAAGCTCGGCGGCTGGGGCTGGTTCTACTTGATCCTGGGAATCATCTTGGTTCTCACCGGCATCGGGGTCTTCTTTCGTTCGCAGTTGGCACGATGGATCGGCGTCATCGCGGCCGGGGTCGCGGTCGTGGCGAACATGCTGTGGGTGTTCGTCTTCCCGATCACGTCGCTGATCATTATCCTGCTGGCCTCGCTGGTTGTTTACGGTCTCGTCGTATACGGCGAACGCGAGCTGACCGCCTAAAGCGGTCCGCGCAGCCATGGCCGAGCCGAACCCGTGCCTCCGGTTGGGGACTTTCCCAACCGGAGGCGCCACGTCTGGCGTCGAAACATTCGCTTCGTGCTGCGCAAAGGCAGTGGTAGGGGCTGATGGCGACTTCGAGCACCAAGAAAATCGTCGAGCTCTCCGATGATGATCTCGAACGGCTGCTGCATCTGGCAGGAGGCGCGGACAGCGTCGAATTGAAACTGACGGTGCCGGAGGTCGAGCACCGCGCGGCGACGTCTGCGCTCGAAATCGACCCGCTCGACGCGCAGATCCGGCAGGTGTTCTTCTTCGACACCCCGGACCTGACGCTCAACCGGCAAGGCATCGTCGTGCGGGCGCGTCGAGTGCAAGGCAGAGCTGACGACACGGTCGTGAAGCTGCGCCCGGTCGAGCCCGACGACCTCCCCGACCATCTCCGCCGCTCGAAGAACCTCGTGGTGGAGGTCGACGCGATGCCGGGCGGATACGTCTGCTCGGCTTCACTGAAAGGAAAACTCAGCAGTACGGATGTGAAGGAAGTCGCGGCCGGCGAGCGGCCGATCCGCAAGCTCTTCTCCAAGGAGCAGCGAGCGTTCTTCACCGACCACGCACCCGGCGGCATCGCGCTGGACGACTTGTCGATCCTCGGTCGGATCACGGTCTTCAAGCTGAACTTCGCGCCGCAAGGGTACGGTCGCAAGCTCGTCGCCGAGATGTGGCTGTACCCCGACTACTCGCGCATCCTCGAACTCTCGACGAAGTGCCCGCCGCCCGACACGCTCCAGACCGCGGTCGAAACGAGGCTGTTCCTGAGCAAGCACGGCGTGGATCTCTCCGGCGAGCAGCAGACGAAGACGCGCACGGCGCTCGAGTTCTTCACGCAGCGCGCCGTCGAATAGCGGTTCAACCATCGCCGGCTTTCCGGAGTCCCATACCCGCCTCCCGGCCCCGGCGTAGGCCCTCCCTGGGGCCATCCGCCGTGGGTTGTCCGCCACTACCCTCCGGCGGTGGCCGAATGGCGTCGCCTCACGTTTGCGCTGACTGCGCTCACGGCGGTCACCGTGGCCGGCACGGTCGGATACGTGGTGCTCGGCTTCGGGCTCCTGGATGCGATCTACCAGACCGTCACCACGGTCACGACCGTCGGGTTCCGGGAGGTCCAGCCGCTCTCGACCGCCGGCAAGATCTTCACGATCGTGCTCATCGTCCTCGGCGTGGGGACGGCTCTCTACACCCTCGGCGTGATCATCGAGACGCTGCTCGAGGGTCATCTGCCAGAAGTGTTCGGGAGGCGCCGCATGGAGCGCAGGATCACCGGCATGAAGGATCACGTGGTGGTGTGTGGTTGGGGACGCGTCGGCAAGGCGATCGTTCGAGACCTCGTGGCAATGGGCGGACGCGCCGTGATCGTCGACAACGACGCCAGCCGGCTCGAAGGCCTGCCCCATGCCTTCGTGCTCGGCGACGCCACCGACGACGAAGTTCTCGAGCGGGCCGGCGTGCGTCGAGCGCGCGCCGTCGTGGCTGCGCTCGACACGGACGCCGGCAATCTCTTCGTGACGCTCAGCGCCCGCGCCATCCGGCCGGAGCTGTTCATCGTGGCGCGCGTGCGCCTCGAGGAGAACGAGGGCAAGCTCCGACGGGCGGGCGCCGACCGAGTCGTGAACCCGCAAAGCATCGGCGGCGCGCGCATGGCGGCGTTCGTGGTGCAGCCGTACGTGACCGAGTTCCTCGATGTCGTGATGCACGAGCGGGACATCCAGTTCCGGCTCGAGGAGATCCCGGTCCCGGAGAGCTCTCCGATCGAGGGGTGCAGCATCCGAGACGCCCACGTGCGGGACCGCACGGGCGCGCTCGTCCTCGCCCTGCGCGACAAGGACGGCTCGTTCACCACGAATCCCGCGCCGGAGACTGAGATCCGGGCCGGCCAGGTGATCATCGCGATCGGCACGCCCGGTGATCTGCAGAAGCTCGAGCACTTGGTCGCCGGCGGCGCACCTCGCGTGCCTCTCTGATGCGCCGCGCTCGCCGCTTCCGAACCTCGACCGATGAGTTCTGCACGCCTGCGCCGTCGTAGCTGAGTGAAGGGAGACTCCGATGCCGAAACTCCGGGTGCACAACTTCTCCATCTCACTCGACGGGTACGCCGCGGGGCCCGACCAGAGCGTCGACAACCCGCTCGGTGTGGGCGGCACGCGACTGCACGAGTGGGCGTTTGCTACCCGTAGCGGCCGAGCCACGCACGGCATGGAGGGCGGCGCCGAAGGCGTCGACGACGACTTCGTCGCGCAGGGCGACACCGGCATCGGCGCCACGATCATGGGACGAACATGTTCGGGCCGATCCGCGGGCCATGGGGTGACGGCGAGTGGAGGGGCTGGTGGGGGGACAACCCGAATGGCTGTGGATCAGCCCAGATCGGACCCGAATCACAACCACGGCAGCACATCAAACGAGAGCGACCTCAGATGCTCTGTAACGATCGAGTCGTCTCGACCTTTACGGGCGATACTCGACTCCTGCCTCTCACAGGACCGCGTACGCGACCGCGTCCGCCAGGGACCTGTGCAGCCGATATGAGCCACCCGCGAGGTCGTCGTTCTCGTCATCCGGCGAGGGGTCCAGAAGTCGTACGCGTGGCCGGCGTCATCGAGGTTGAGGTAGCGACGAGTGTCGCGATGCTTGTAGAGGTGGATCCTCAGCCTACTGCGCGTGTTCCACACCGCGCCCATGTACATGAACTCGCACTCGTGGAACGACGGAAGCGCGTGGCTCTGTCGTGCCAAGCGCGCGACACCTTCGAGCGGCCGCCACTCCGTCTCCTGTGGGAACTGCATCCCGTGTCTTGAACGGTCGTCGCAGCATCGGTCACCGCTTCTCTGCGACTGGCGCGCGAGTTAGGTGGGCGTACCCTCCGTCGACAGGGCTCATCAGAGACCATCCCTCCGCCGCTCGACGGTCAAGGTCGTCGGCCAGGAGCCGGAGCGACGTGGACAGCTGGGCAATCGATGCGGCTCCTTCGAAGCAGTACTTCTAGAGCACATCGTTGTTCTCGTCGTCCCACCCGTCGCCCTCGTCGGCGAAGCCCTCGAGAACGGGTGCGTCGAGCTCATGGCCAGGACCCCGGTCGGCGTCGGAATCGTAGGGATCGGGCATGCTGCCTCCTCGGGGTGAAATGGAAGGGCCTCCCGGCTGGGAGGCCCTTGGAAGCACACGCTTCGATTGGTGGCGGGGCGGGATTTGAACCCGCGACCTTCGGGTTATGAGTCACGCCGGGCAGTGTCCAGCAGGACCACACCTGTGTGCTTCAGTCCGCTTACCTGCGCATTCGCGGTGCTGACGGTCCACCGAGTCCGGTCCGTTCCAGCGCTTTGTCACCATTCGGGTTGCAAGATGGTTGCAAGCCATCGGCCGGTCCGAATCCCGGGACGCTCCTTTGAACGTCGAATTGAATGTCGATCGCGCGTGACGGCCAAGGACCATAACGGATCGCTGGAGCCGACCCCGAGGAGGGTGAGGTCGGCCGAGCCGCTCAAGACGCTCTGTGACCGACATCAGGCGTCGGACCGAACATTGCGATCGCCCGCGGTCTTGCGGAGCTGAGCCGCGAAACCTGGTCAGCCTCACAAACACCTCATCAAGTCCGCTTCAGTGGGCGCCGTTATGAGCCAGTCGGTCGCATGACGCGCAGCACGGGATGGCCGCGCACGTCTTCGAGCGGGAAGAAGACCCGATGGGTCGCCTGGTCGACGGCTACCGAGTGCGCGCGATCGGCGAGTTTCGTCTGACCGAGCTTGACGAGAGAGGATCCCCGAAGCTCGAAGACCGCGACAATGCCGCTCTCGCTCGCAACGTAGAGGCGACGAAGCTCGGGATCGTATGCCAATACGTCGGGATCTTTGCCGACGGAGTGTGTCAATACCTGTTTCATGGCGGTGAGATCGACCACCGAGAGCCGAGCGTTACGTTCGCAGGCCACGAAGGCGAGGCGGGCAGTCGGTTCGAGATAGATGCCGTGGGCTCCCTTACAGGTCGGGAGATCGACCTGCGCGGTGATGTCTCCTGTTTGCGGATCGAGGCTGACAAGTTGATCGGGTGTTCTCGCGGCGGCGAACACAGCATGCGAGCCCGGGTCATAGGTGACGTTGCCGGTCTCGTCTCCGAGCTTGACCGCTCGTCTCTGCTGTCCAGTCGCCGCGTCGAAGCTGGTCACGCTGCCGGCGTTCTTGTTGGAGACGAATACGGCGCGGTCGTCGGGGTCGTAGGCGAGCCCATCTGGGAAATCGCCGGTTGGAGCGTCGAAGCGGATCGTGAGCGCGGAGGCGTCGATGGCAACGACCGTGTCCGTGCTCGTCGCTGACGCGTAAGCGATGCCGAGGTCAGGCACTGCTCGGACGCCGTGGACCCCGGGGATGGCGTGTACAACGCCGGCGACTTGGAGGGTGAGCAGATCGACGACGTCGACTTGGTTGGCGCCGAGGTGGGCGATGAAAAGTCGGTTCCGGGTGGGGTCGATGTCTTGGTAGTCGAAGCGCGATGCAGAACCAGGCAGGCGAACGTCGCGCACGTGCGCGAGGGGCAGGTTGGGTTTCCGGGCGTCGGCCGGACTGGCGGGCAGAACGAGACTCAGCGCCACGACGACGCCGGCGAGGACGATCGCCGGACGGTTCACACGCAAGAGCCTCAGTCTATGCAGGTGTAACCACGGTTGCATTGCAGGCAGCTTCGGTCTTACCGTGGGTGTGTGCCGGGTCGCCTGGAGTGGGTGCTGCTCGCCTACCGGATCCCTCGAGAGCCCTCGACGCCCCGGATCTCGGTGTGGCGCAAGCTCCGCCGCCTCGGCGCGGCCCAGCTCGGCGACGGGCTGGTGGCGCTGCCGAACGACGCCCGCACCAAGGAGCAGCTGGAGTGGATCGCCGACGAGGTCCTCGAGGCCGGCGGCGAGGCGACGCTGTGGATCGCGTGGGCGGGCTCGGCGGGCCAGGAACGCACCCTCGCCTCGACCATGGCTGCCGCGGTCGCGGAGGAATACCAGGCCGTGATCGATGCAGCCGACGCCGCGAACGGTGAATCGCAATCGGCGCAGCGACGGGTCGCGGCGCGACTGCGGCGTGAACTGCATCGGCTCGCCCAGCGCGACCACTTCCCGCCTCCGGAACGCGAGAAAGCACACCGCGCCGTCGAAAGGCTCAGGGCGGGCGTGGAGGCGTCGCGATGAGGTGGGCGACGCGCGCCGGGTGCCACGTCGACCGGGCGGCGTGCGCGTGGCTGATCCGACGTTTCATCGATGCGGAGGCGCAGTTCGTCTTCGTCGATGACCCCGACGAGGTCCCGGAGGGCGCGACGCCGTTCGACATTCGGGGCGCCGACCTGTCGCATCACGGCGGCGACTGCTCGTTCGAGACGATGCTGCACCGCTACGGCCTGGACGACCCGGTGCTGTGGGATCTCGCCCGTATCGTCCACGAAGCCGACTTGGCCGACGACCGCTTCGACGCGCCAGAAGCGCCAGGTCTCGACGTGATCTGCCGCGGGTTGACGATGGTGCGCGGCGATGACGACGTCCTCGCGATCACCGGGCCTCTCTTCGACAGCCTGTACGAGTACCGGCGGCGGGCGCTCCTGTTGGGCAAGGACCCGGCATGACCGGCATCGAGGAGGCCAGCGCATGATCGCCTGTCTGCGCACTGTCGCCGTGCCACCGGAGCAACGCCAGGACTATCTGGCCTGGATCCGCGAGGGCCGCGCTGTCCGCGAAGCGCACGGGATCCTCGCCGAGCTCGTGCTGGAACCGAGCTCGGGCGACGGTGAGACCGTGGTGCTCACGATCTGGCCGAGCCACGAGGTCTTCGACGCCTGGATCGCCACACCCGAGCGCGACGAGCTCACCGTGTCAGAGATGCACCAAGCCGTCGAGTACCGGCCGATCACCCGCTACGACGTCGCCGGCGGCTACCTGAACCTGACCGGCCTCGCCGACCACGAACCGACCAGTCCCAACCAGGAGGACCTCCCATGAAGTGGGTGACTCGCGCCCGTCCCAAGACCGACCGCATCGCCTGTCCCTGGCTGATCCGCCGCTTCATCGACGCCGATGCCGAATTCCTCTATATCCCCGCCGACCAAGTGCTGGATGTCGCAGCGCGAGAGGGCGCGCGCTCGTTCGACGCCCCCGGCGCTGAGTTCACCCACCGCGGCAACCAGTGCAGCTTCGAGGTCCTCATCGACGACTTTCACCTCGGTGGCGACCCCGCCGTCGCGCGACTGGCGCGCATCGTGCACGCCGCCGACATCGAAGCCGAGCTGCACACCGACCCCGCCGGGCCAGGACTCTTGGCGATCGGACTCGGCGGCCTCGACGTCGAGGACGACGACCACCGGCTGCTCGAACGAGCCACCTTCGTCTACGACGCGCTCTACGCCTGGTGCGCCAAGAACGTCGCCGCCCAGCCGGCATGAGCGACCATCTCGGCTACGACGACCTGCGCGCCGACACGGTCCGACAGGTGGCCAAGCTCATGGCCGCAGCCGCCATCACCGCCCCGAAGTCCGGCGGGCAGCTGTTCCTGCAGGGCAAGCACCTCTTCGTCGAGACCGTCATCGTTGACGACCACGACACCCTTGCCCGGCTCGCGAACTGGATGCGCGCCCGGGGCAAAGAGCGACGAGAGAACATTTGGTTCCGCGACGCTGACGTCGCCGACGCGATCGACGCGACGCTGTTCGTCGGCCTCGCCGACTGGTACCCGCCCAACTACGACTGCGGCGCCTGCGGCTACGCCACCTGTGCCGAGTTCCTCCACGCCACCAAACAACTCCACGACGACTCGGCCGAGCTCGAGTTCGCCGGACCGCAATGCAACCTGCGCGATATCGACCTCGGCATCGCTGTCGGCTCCGCCGCCAAGACCGCAGCGATCCATTCCGTCGACTGCCGCTGCCAGACGCGTATCGCCGTCGCTGCCCGCAAGCTCGGTGTCATCCGCGCAGAAATCGCCGTCGCCCTGTCCCTCTCGCTCACTCACAAGTCCGTCGGCTTCGATCGCAAGATGCCCGAAGTCGACTTCGACGCCCTCGACCTCCCGCCGACGAACACACTCCCGATCGGCGTCGAGGGTGCCGCCCGCCTGGGCGGAGCACGCAACCGTCAACAACCTCGGCGTCCGCTCACGGACACGGCGACCAACGACCGCCGCTAACGCGCCACGACCACTGCCCAGGAGGAAGCCGCCGGCATGCCATCTGTTGCGATCACCGTGTTCGAACCGAGCGAGATCGTCTGGACCGCGTTGGTCGCAGCCGCCATTGTCACGGCGGTCTTCGCGGCGCGACGGGCGATCCGGACACCGCCGCGACTCGTGGCAGCCGCCGTCGGAACGCTCGGCGGGTGGTTGGCTTGGAACTTCACTCTGCACGCCACGCACTCCAGCGGTTTCGACGTCGACGCCCCTTTCACCGCGGTCAGCTGGCAGGACGCCGGCAGTGGTGTGCTCGTCTTCGTCGCTGTTGTGCTCCTGCTCGGGTTGATCGTCGATCGAGATCAGCCTGCCGGGCGCGTCGTCGCCATGGCGGCGACCGCGGGCATCACAGCACTCATCTTCGACATCTTCGTCCTCTAAGGAGGTTGCCATGGCAATCGCATCGACGGTCTACGCCGCCTGTCTCTGTCTCGTCATGCTGTTCTCCATGCGGACGGTGCTGCGATTCGACCTCTGCACCGAATTCGGCCCCATCGGCCATTACGCAGCCAAAGCGACGTGCTACGCGCTCTCTGTCATCTTCCTGATCGGTTTCATCGTCGAAACCGGACGCCTCGTGGCGGCTGTTTGAGCGGCTCGGCGGGGCAACCGGACGCGCTGCTGTCACCGTGAGCTCCATGGCGCACCATCGCGGCGCGGTCGCACTCGTCCTCGGCGTCTGCCTGCTGATGGCAGCGTGCTCGTCGTCGCACCCCAATACCTCGCAGTCCTCCCGTTCACGACGAGTGCGGCCGACGCCGCCGTCCAACTCGACGAACATCTACGCCGCGGCCGGCAAGGACATGCTCAGCCCGGCCGTAGCCGGGATCCCCTACCGCCTGTACGCGCCCGACAGCGGCGGCGACGGCGTCGACGTCATCGATCCGACTGCCGGCAAAGTGCTCGACCACTACAAGACCGGCCTCAACCCGCAACACGTGGTCCCGTCCTGGGACCTCAAGACGCTCTATGTCACCAACGACCTCGCCAACACGCTCACGCCGATCGACCCCATGACGGGCAAACCCTCAGGCCTGGACATCGCGGTGGACGATCCTTACAACATGTACTTCACGCCCGACGGCGCCCGCGCGATCGTCGTGGCCGAAGCCCAACAGCGCCTCGACTTTCGCGACCCGCACACGTTCGCCCTCACCAAACAAGTGCCCGTCGATTGCAAAGGCGTGGACCACGCCGACTTCTCCGCCGACGGCGCCTACCTGATCGCGACCTGCGAGTTCTCCGGCAAGCTCGTCAAGGTCGATCTCCGGACCGAAACCGTCGTCGGCTATCTCGAAATCGGCGGGTCACCCCAAGACATCAAGCTCGACCCGCAAGGCCGAATCTTCTACGTTGCGGGCGCCGCGTCTGGCGCCGGTGAGACGAGCGGATCACGCTGGGGTGCTGCGGCTGTTGGCCGAGCGCAACACCGATCTGGGTCGGGCTCGGAACCGGACTGCGTGCCGGCTGCATGCCCTGCTCACCGAGCTCGTCCCCGGCGGGATCCCCAATGAAATCAAGGCCGCCAGCGCCGAGCGGCTCCTCGCCAGCGTGCAGCCCGTGAGCCCGGTGGAGGTCGCTCGCCACGCCCTGGCCCTCGAGCACCTCGACGACCTCCCGTCGATTCGATGACCAGATGCGCGCCTCCAAGCAGCGCATCGCGGACGCGATCGCCGCCTCGGGCACGTCGCTCACCGAGCTCTTCGGCGTGGGACCGGTCGTCGCCGCGATGCTCCTCGGCTACACGGGTGACGTCGCCCGCTTCACCAGCCGGGACCGTTTCGCCGCCTACACCGGCACCGCTCCGATCGAGGTGTCCTCGGGCGGGCGGATCACCCACCGGCTCTCGCGGCGCGGCAACCGGCAGCTCAACCACGCCATCCACATCGCTGCGATCACCCAGATCCGCTTCGCGCACTCGCCGGGCCGCGCGTTCTTCGAACGCAAGGTCGCCGAAGGCAAGACCAAAAAGGAAGCCGTGCGCGCGCTCAAGCGGCGCATCAGCGACGCCATCTACCACCAGCTCGCCCTCGACGCCCGCATCACGGGCCCGGCAGGGCAAGCGGGGACGACTCGTCAATCCAGCGTGGCCGGCTCCACACCCCGACGGCCGGCTCTTCGGATCAGCCACTCCCGGACCCCAACCAACGCTAGAACCCGTCGTGTCCCTCCGAGAACGCCGAAGTCATCGCGCCCTCGAACA
>DASPXI010000065.1:0-57512 GCA_035637335.1 Acidimicrobiia bacterium | reverse complement strand
GTGTACGGGGAGCATGACGGCCGGGTCCTCGCACGGCCACACCTCGAAGACGAGGGTGTCGGTGGCGACGGCCGCCACCTCCTTGTCGTGCAGGTACTCGATCGCGCCGACGCCGAGCCCCGGGCTCGGGTCGTTGAACCGTTGCTTGTCGCCGCGGCGCAGCCATTCCATCTGCCCGGTGCGCACGAGCAGCGCGTCCCCCGACTCGACCGTGACGCCCGCCTGCCGTTCCGCGGCGGCCAGGTCGTCACCGCTGATGGCGTAGTTGTCCTCGAACACGTCGACGCCGATCAGGCGGGCGATGTCGAGGAGAATGCCGCGGGTGACGATCGGCCCGTAACGCTCGATCCCGAGCTTCGCCGCGCCACCTTCCTGCGTGACGGCCGAGTCGGACGTGTTGTTGTAGAGCACGCCCTCGTAGCCGACATGCGCGAGGGCGTCCCAGTGCGTCGCGGCTTGCACGCCCATCTCGACGAGGTCGTCGCTGGTCGTGAAGTCGCTCGGGTCACCCGTGAACGCGGCGTTGGCCATGATCATCGTGCGCTTCGGGTTGATCCGGCCCGGGATCGCTCCCGTCTGCGGGCCGTCCTCGTCGTACGGGATCGACAGCGGGAACGTGGCCCCGCGCCGCACCGCGGCTGCACCCCGCTGCACCGCCTCCGGGGTGATGAAGTTCAGCGTGCCGCGCTGATCGGCGGCGCCCCACCGGCCCCAATTCGAGACCCGCTTCGCCAGCTGCTTCAGCTCGTCGGGCAGGGGCATGTTTCCCTCCTTTGGCGCCGTTTACATACGCATGAGGTATGTAGGCGGCGCCAAACCGCTAGGTCGCCGCGTACTGCTTGCGCAGCTCGTGCTTGAGGACCTTGCCGGTTGCGTTGCGCGGCAGGACGTCGACGATCTCGAGCTGCTCGGGGATCTTCTGGGTCATGAGCCCGGCCTGGGTGCAGAAGTCGAAGACGTCCTCGAGGTTCGGCGGCGCCTCCTTGTCGGCGGGCACGACGATCGCGCACGCCCGCTCCCCCGACGCGTCGTCGGGCAGCCCGATCACCGCGACGTCGCCGATCCCCGGGTGCGTGAAGAGCAGGTCCTCGACCTCCTTGGCGCTGATCGTCTCGCCCTTGCGGATGATCACGTCCTTGAGCCTGCCGGTGATGGCGATGTAGCCGTCTACGTCCTGGAACCCGAGGTCGCCGGTGCGGAACCAGCCGTCTTCGTCGAGCGCCTCGGCGTCGAGCGACGAGTCGATGTATCCCCGGAACAGCATCGGCCCCTTGACGCGGATCTCGCCTTCTCCGCCCGGCTGCGCGACCGCGCCGTCGAGCTTCACGACCTTGACCTCGACCCCGGGCGTGGTTCGGCCTTCGGTCTCGGCCAGCTTCACGTCGGGATCGTCGACCGTCGACATGGCGAGGATCGGGCACTCTGTGAGCCCGTAGCCCGAGACGACACCGACGCCGCCGAGCTCCTTCTTCACGTCGTAGTGCAGCTGCACGGGCTTGGCCGCGCCGCCGCCCGGGAACGCGCGCGCGTTCGGGAACAGCTTCTCCCCCGGGTTCTGTCGTTGCGCCGCCAGGTACGCCATGTGGAACGGCGTGCCCGCGCCGGCCAGCGTGACGCCCTCGCGCTGCAGCACCGGGATCGTCGTCGCGGGATCGAACGCCTCGATGACGATGGTCTTGAACCCGACCATCATCGAGCTGAAGAGCCAGCCAATGCCGCCGATGTGCGTGAACGGAAAGACGAGCGCGCTGACGTCGTCCCGTTCGAGCGCGAGCGCCTTCGTCATGCCGTACGCCGACGCCATGATCGTGCGGTCCGTGTGCTGGGCGCCCTTCGGATCGGCGGTGGTGCCCGAGGTGTAGAAGGCCCACCGCACCGGTGCTTCTTGCGGGGACGACGGTGGCGCCGCCGGTGGCAGCAGCGACGCCGGATCACCGTCGGGCAACTTGCGATCGACGATCAGGACGTCGAGCCCTGGCTGTGCAGCGGCGATCTCCCGCGCCATGCCCTCGTAGTCGAACCCCTTCCAGGTCGACGGGACGATCAGTAGCTTCGCTCCCGTCTGCTTGGTCACGAAGCCGACCTCGCGGTGGCGATAGATCGGCAGGATCGGGTTCTGGACCGCGCCGAGCCGAGAGAGCGCGCCCACGAGGACGAGCGACTCCAACCATGTCGGGAGCGCCCACGACACCGGCGTGCCTTCTCCGATACCCAGCTCGGCCAGGCCGGCGGCGGCGCGCTCGGCAGCATCGCGGTACTCGGCGTACGTCAACGTTCGCCCGTCCTCGTCGATGCCCAGCATGGCATCCGGCGTCTCGCTGACCCGTCGCCCGATCAGCTCCCAGAGGCTCCTGGCGTCCGTAATCACGCGGTGATCCCACCGTCCATCGACACGATGCTGCCCACCATGTACTTGGCGTCATCAGAGGCGATGTACGCGATCAGTCCGGCGAGCTCCTCCGGCTCCGCGTACCCGAGCGGTGACGTCACCCGCGCGAACTCCTTGAGGTCGACGCCCTCGGGCATGGAAAACCCGGCGATCATCGGCGTGTTCATCCCGCCGGGAGCGACGGCGTTCACGCGCACGCCGCGCTTCACGTACTCGACGGCGAGTGCCCGGGTGAGATTCACGACACCGCCTTTGGACGCGCAGTACGCGGCTGAGTACGGCTGGCCCATGAGACCGGCGTTGGATGCGACGTTGATGATCGCGCCGCCGCCGTCGAGGAGGTACGGCAGGGTCGCCTGGCACATCAGGAACGTCCCGGTGAGGTTGACGCCGATGATCGCGGACCAACGCTCGAAGGTCTCGTCGAGCGTGTGCGCGAAGCCGCCGATGCCGGCCGAGTTGACGAGTACCTGCGGGCGGCCGAGGTCCCCGGCGACGGCGTCGACTGTTGCCTTCGTCGCCGCGCGGGCGGTGACATCGACCGTGTATGCGCGTGCTGTGGCGCCGCGCTCCCCGATCTCCGCTGCGGTCTTCTCGGCGGCGTCGGCGGCGACGTCGACCACGGCGACTGCCGCTCCCTCGTCGGCGAAGCGATGCGCAGTAGCGCGCCCGAGCCCCGAGCCCGCCCCGGTCACGACGGCGACGTGGTCCGCGAATCGCGGCATGCATCCCCCTTCTGGGCTCTCGATCGGGCGCCCTGGCGAGAATCTAACGCTCCGTCAGGCGAGCACCATCCGGGCTCGTCCGCACCGTCCGCGGCATCGTCGTTTCATACGGGATTCACGGTCCCACGGACGCCGTCCGTGTTTCCATCCGGTCGCTGAGGAGCTCTCTGCCGTGACGTGAGAGAGAACCCCGGGAGCAAAAAGCCCCGGGGTGCCCGTTCGTCCTCTACCGCCTGCTCTCAGCCGAGCCTAAGCCTGCAGTCAAAGACGTTTATCTCGTCTCGTTCCCGGCAAACACTACCTGTACCTCTCGAGACCGCCCAAACCGCCCTAAAAATCCGCGGCTCTCGGGGGATGGGGGAAGAGCGGGAGGCCAGTCGAACGGACCGGCCTCCCGCCTTCCGCGCGCAAACGGAGTGCCCCCGAAGGGGTGGACCGGCGGGGGCACTCCAGCGGAACGAAGCGAGCGGAGCCTGGGAGGCTTGAACGTCGTTCCGCTCGCGGTTGAGCCTTACCGAAAGAGAGGCACACCCAAACTGGCCCACCACCTGCCGCCGCTGGCCAATAGTGAGCAGGACGGGGGCCGGGCGGCGCTCTTGGTTCGCGTACGCCGTTTTCCTAAGCCGCCTTCGTAAGGCGAAGAGCGGACAACGACGACGGTGCTGTTCCCCTCTCTTTGGCTGAATCTGGCGGTCGTCGTCGACGCGCTCAGGCCCATCAACTAGGCAGCAGGCTCTCGGGTACGGTCCCGATTTGTGGTGACAGCCGGCGCAACCCCGTGCACGACGGCCGACCTGCTGCGGGACGCCGCCGCCGCGCATCCCGATCGGGAGGCATACGTCCACGGTGAGAAGCGCGTCACCTACGGGTGGCTCGACCGGGCTACTGACGGCTTCGCGGCCACGCTCGTCGATCACGGCGTGCAGCCAGGTGACGTCGTGTCCCTGCTGCTGTCGTCGACGATCAAGTTCGCGACCTGCTATCTCGGCGCGCTCCGGGTCGGCGCCATTACGTCGGCGCTGAACCTTCGGCTCGGTCCGGCCGAGAAGGCGAGCATCCTCGGGCGCACCGAACCGACCGTCACGGTCGTCGGCGACGGCGTCGAGGTCCCCGAGGGCGTCGACGCCGGCCGAACCATTCACGTCTCCGAGCTTGGCCACGCCTTCGCCGCTGACCCGCCGGCGTCGTTGCCTCCACTGACACCGACGGATCCGGCGTGCGTGGTTTGGACGAGCGGCACTACCGGTGAGCCCAAGGGCGCGGTGTTCGACCATGAGACGATGGCGGCGATCTCGCGCAACATCGGTGAGCTCACGCGCCCCGGAGACCGCCGGCTCCTCGCGCTGCCGTTCGCGCACGTCGGCTACATGACGCGCATGTGGGACGAGCTCGCGAACGGCACGACGATCGTGCTCGTCGGCGAGCCGTGGTCGGCGCAAGAGTCGCTCCGGCTCATCCGCGACGAAAGCATCACGATGGCAACTGGCGTGCCCACGCAGTGGTCGCTCGTGCTCGCCCATCCCGACATCGAGCGGACCGACTTCTCACGCCTGCGGGTGGCGGCGCTCGGCGGCGCATCGATCCCGCCCGAGCTCGTGCGTCAGATCCGTAAGGTGCTCGGCTGTCCCGTGGTCACGCGCTACACGAGCACCGAGGCGGGCGTGTGCACGAGCACGCTCGTCGGTGACGACGACGAGGTCGTGGCCACCACGGTCGGCCGCCCTGCGCCCGAGGTCGAGGTGCGCATCGTCGATCCGGCCGGCGGGGCTGAACAACCGGTGGGCGAGGTCGGCGAAGTGTGCTGCAAGTCGCCGGCCATGATGCGCGGGTATTGGCGCGACCCCGAGCGCACGGCCGAGGTCATCGACGCCGACGGGTGGCTGCACACCGGCGACCTGGGGGTCGTCGGCGCCGACGGCAACCTGCGTATCGTCGGTCGGCTCAAGGAGATGTACATCCGCGGCGGGTACAACGTGTACCCGGCCGAGGTTGAGGCGGCGCTCGCCGAGCAACCGTCGGTGGCGCGTGCGGCGGTCGTCGGCGTCCCCGACCCGGTCCTGGGTGAGGTGGGCGTCGCGTTCGTCGTGGCGGTCGCGGGCGCGGCTGAGCCGACGTTGGAAACGTTGCGTGCTTGGTGCCGCGATCGCCTCGCCGACTACAAGGCACCCGACCGCCTCGAGTTGGTCGACGACCTGCCGCTGACGTCCATGCTCAAGGTCGACAAGCGTGCGCTCGCGGCGCGGACAACGGAGGAGCGATGACGACCGAAGCGACGATCCAGCCCCTCGGGACCGGGGACACGAGCGAGAAGCCGATCAAGGTCGGGGGCGCGCTGTTCACGATGGTCGAGCCGCACCCGGGTCACGAGGTCGCGTACAACCGCTGGTACGAGCGCGACCACTTCTACGCCGGCTGCATGATCGGCGCCTGGACGCTTTCGGGCGCGCGGTACGTCGCGACGCGTGCGGGCAAGGAGAAGCGGTATCCGTCCGACTCGCCGATCACGCCCGACCCGATGACCGGCTCGTACCTCGCGCTCTACTGGATCCTCGCCGGCCGCTTCGGCGAGTGGATGCAGTGGGGAACCGAGCAGGTGAAATGGCTGCACGCCAACGATCGGATGTTCCCGCATCGCGACCACATCCACACGCTGATGTACCGGTTCCTCGACGAGCAGCGCGCCGACCCGGACGGCGTGCCCGCCGAGCTCGCGCTCGACCATCCGTTCCGCGGGGTCGTCGCCGTCATCGGCGAGGTCTCCGAGGGCAAGACCCACGACGACGTGGTCGCGTGGTTCCGCGCCCGTCCCTGCCCGGCCGAGGTGATGGTGGCGTTCACCCCGGTGCCGCTTTTCCAGGACGCGCCGAGCGACGTGCCCCGCAACGAGGCGGCCGACCGTTTCCTCCAGCTCTACTTCCTCGACGAGGACCCGGTCGACGTGTTCGACGACCGCTTCGGCGGTCTGGGCAAGGAGTTCGACGCGAGCGGCCTCGGTCGCATCCTGTTCGTCTCGCCGTTCCTCGCCACCGTCCCCGGCACCGACCGCTACGCGGACGAGCTGAGGTAATCAGCGCCCTACGTACGGGCAGTGGCGGCAGCCGGAGTCGCAGCACTCGCCGCGCTCCCAGAGATACGCGGCGGTCATGACGAACAGGCCGGTGACGGGGTCGAGGTAGCCCGGCTCGCCCTTGACGAGCGCGTTCTCGTGCGCGGCGATGATCTCCTCGTAACCGGGAGTCGACGGCGCAAGCCGAGCCGGGTGCGGAGTGCGCAGCTCGTCGGGCAGCGGTGCGGTGCCCACCGAGCCACATTCAACCAGCGGCGGGCCGCAGCCTCGGCAGTACCTTGCGCTCGAACAGCTCGAGGCTGTCCCACGCAACGTCGGGTGGGATGCCGCCCATCAACGGGTGCAGGAGAAGCGTGCCGAAGTCGCCGAGCTCCTCGGCCAGCGCGACGCACTCGTCGGGCGTCACCACGCGGTAGACGTCGCTCTTGCGCACCTCGTCGACGTCTTTGGCGTGCACGTCGACGGCCGAGCGCTGCCCAGGGGTCTGCCAGCTCTCGTAGACCTGGGCCTCGTGCAGCGCGTGCGGGCCGATCTTCGCCCACGCCGCCTCCGGGTCCTCCGCAACGTGCACGAAGCCGGGACCGGCGGGAAGGCTGATGAAACCGTGCTCGAAGCCGACCTTGGCGCATTCGTCGTTGTAGATCTCGGCCAGCGCCGGGTCGCCGACGGCGGGGAACATCGGGAGCCGAAGACGCGCCGCGCGCCGCGCCGCGACCTCTGTCGAGCCGCCGATCATCATCATCGGGTGCGGCTTGGTCATCGGCGTCGGCGTGACCTGCGCCGTCCGGCCCCGCCACTCGAACGGCTCGCCCGTCCACGCCTTGCGCATGACGTCGACGTACTCCTCGAGCAACTTGCCGCGTTGCTTGCGGTCCACGCCCGCCATCTCGAACTCCTCGTACCGGTAGCCCGTCCCGGCGACGAAGCTGACGCGCCCGCCGCTGGCGAGGTCGAGCACCGCGAGCTCCTCGGCCAGCCGCACGGGGTCGTGCAGCGGCACGAGGATGGCTGCGATGTTGATGCCGATCCGCTTCGTGCGTCCTGCGACCGCGGCCGCCATCGTGACGGGGGCGGGGATGTAGCCATCCTCGGCTGCGTGGTGCTCGGACAGGACGACGAAATCGAAACCGAGCTTGTCACCCCACGCCGCCTGATCGAGGCAGGCGGCATACAACTCGGCGTGTGATGCCGACCCCCACGTCGGGGCTCGCAGGTCGTAACGAAGTCCGAGCATCGCCATAACGCGACTCCAGTGTCAGCGGGTGAGGTGCGGCCCGACCTCGGCGCCGAAGCGCTCGATCTGGTCGCACAACTCGTCGATCGAGCGAGATTGAAAGCGCACCTGGAGGTGCGAGACGCCCATCGCGCCGTACCCGTTCATCGATTCGGCCAGCTTCTCCGGCGGGCCCGTGATCGTGCCCCGCGCAACGTCCCAGCTCGGCTCGCCGACGTACATCGCCTCGGTGATGACGCCGATCTCGGGCTCGGCGCCCGGCCGCACCTTGTCCCGATGGGCGCGCAGGTACGCGATCGACTCCGGCATCTTCTTGCGCGGCGTCCCCTGGGGGATCCAGCCGTCGCCCCGCTCGGCGACGCGCCGCAGCGCAGGTCGGGTCGATCCGCCGATCCAGATCGGCGGGCGGGGCTGCTGCATCGGGCGCGGCCGCATCCCGACGGCATCGTCACCGACACCGGTGAACTCTTCGCGCCAGGCCTCCTTCACGCCGTCAATTGCCGCGTCGAGCAGCCGACCGCGCTCGGCGAACGGCAGGCCCAGCGCGTCGAACTCCTTCTCCACGTGGCCGGCGCCCATCCCGAGGATCACCCGGCCGTCCGACAGCGTGTCGAGCGTCGCGAACGCCTTCGCGGTCTGGAGGGGGTGCCGGTACCCGCCGACGTACACGTTCGTCATGAGGTGCGTGGATGTCGTATGTGCGGCCAGGAACCCGAGCGTCGAGATCGGCTCGTACCACGTCGTCGACATGGCCGCCGCGAGCTGGCGAGGGATCGCGACGTGGTCGCACACCGCGACATAGAAGAAGCCGGCGCGGTCGGCAGCCTGCGCCGCCTGGACAAGCTCGGGAACGCCGGCGCCGTTCGCGCGTTCCCACGGCGCGGCGACCATCGTGCTCAGCGCGACCGTCGGCAGCTGGATGCCGAACACGAGCTTGCCCGCCGGAACGACCGAGACGACCTCGTCGCTCACGTCTGTGCGCTCGTCGGCGACGCTCATCTTCGACGGCTCACCCGGGCCAGACGACGCTCTGGAGCTCCGAGTACGCGTGCAGGCCGAACGACCCGCCGTCGCGGCCGACGCCGCTGTACTTCGTGCCTCCGAACGGCGTCTCGTGGTTGCGCTGGATCGTGTTGATGCCGACGTTGCCGGCGCGCAGGTGGCGGGCGGTCCGCATCCCGCGAGCCGAGTCGCCGGTGAACACGTAGTCGTAGAGGCCGAAGTCGCTGTTGTTGGCGAGGGTGATGGCTTCCTCGTCGTCGTCGAACGTCTCGACGACGATCACCGGTCCGAAGATCTCTTCACGTGCCACTCGCATGTCGCTGCGTACCTCGGCGAGCAAGGTCGGCTCGACGTAGAAGCCGCGCTCGAGGTGCGCGGGTCGGCCGCCGCCGGCGACGACCTCCGCGCCCTCGTCGGCGCCGGCGCGGATGTACCCCTCCACCCGCTCGCGGTGGGCGCCGGTGATGAGCGGCCCGACGACCGTCTTGGCGTCGAGCGGATCGCCGATCGGCAGGACGGTCGCCATCTTGCTCAGCCGCTCGACGAACTCCTGGTACCGCGACCGGTGCACGATCGCACGTGTCGGCGCGGTACAGATCTGACCCGAGTGGAACGTCCACACCGAGCCGACCGCGGTCACGGCCCCGTTGAGGTCCGCGTCGTCGAGCACGAGACACGCGCCCTTGCCGCCGAGCTCGAGGAGGAGACGCTTCATCGTGCGCCCGCCCGTCTCGGCGATACGCAACCCGACCGACGTGCTTCCCGTGAAGCTGATCATGTCGACGTCGGGCGATTCGACGAGCGCCTCACCGGTCGCGGGGCTCGACCCCGTGACGACGTTGACGACGCCAGGCGGGAAGCCGACCTCCTCCAGAATGCGCACGAGCTCGATCACCGCGAGCGGATCCTGCGGCGCCGGCCGCACGATGACGGTGTTGCCCATGGCGAGGGCGGGACCGATCTTCCCGGCCATGTTCACGATGGGAAAGTTGTACGGGGTGACGCACGCCACGACGCCGACGGGCGCCCGGCGCGCCAGCGCGCCCATCAGCCCGCCTGGCGCGAGCGGCGTGGACGGCATCTCTTGTGGCGGCAACGGAATGACCGAAGGTTCGAGTGCCCCTAACGCGTAGCGATCGAAGCGACTCGCCGCCACCGGCACCTGCATCGAACGCCCCACGGTCGCAGTGCAGCCGGTCTCGGCGATGACGAGCGGCACGAGGTCCTCGATGCGCTCGCGCACACGATTCGCCGCCGCCTTCAGCAACTCGGCGCGCTGTTGCGGCGTCGTCTGCGACCACGAGGCAAACGCGTCGCGCGCGGCGCGGGCTGCGTCGTGGGCCTGCTGCGCCGACGCCTCGGGCGCGACACCGACGACGTCCTCGGTCGCGGGGTTGACGATGTCGTAGCCGCCGTCCCCGCCCGCGACCCAGTCGCCGCCGATGAGGAGCCGTTCGTCCGTCGTCACGCTCATGCCGTTTCCTCCGGTACGATTGCCAATCTAGAACGTGTTCTTATTTCGTGTCCAGCGGTGGTGACCTGATGGATCTCGGGCGCGTCGGGATCTGGAGCTTCGTCCTCGACCTCCAGCCGATGAAGCGTGGCCGCGAGATGGCGGCCGAGATCGAGGAGCTGGGGTACGGCGCGATCTGGGTGCCCGACGCCGTCGGGCGCGATCCGCTCGTCCACGCGACGCTCCTGCTCGGTGGCACGCGACGCATTGCCGTGGGAACAGGCATCGCCCAGATCTGGGGACGCGACCCAATGACGATGAACGCGGGCTGGAAGACAGTCAGCGAGGCGTTCCCGGGCCGGTTCGTGCTCGGGCTCGGCGTGAGCCACCAGCCAATGGTGGAAGGACTGCGAGGCCAGACGTACGTTCGCCCGCTGACGGCGATGCGCGAGTACCTCGACCGCATGGACGCAGCCCTGTATCTCGCCGCCGAACCGCCCGAGCCCCCGCGGCGCGTGCTCGCGGCCCTCGGCCCGAAGATGCTGCGGCTGGCGGCCGAGCGCGCAGATGGCGCGCACCCCTACAACGTGCCGCCCGAGCACACGGCCCAGGCCCGCGAGATCCTCGGCCCGCAGAAGCTGTTGGCGCCCGAGCAGGCCGTCCTGCTCGAGACCGATCCGGCCGAGGCACGCCGGATCGGGCGCAAGCACGTCGCGACGTATCTCGACCTCCCGAACTACATGAACAACCTGCGTCGCTTCGGCATCACCGACGACGACATCGCCGACGGCGGCAGCGAGCGGCTCGTCGACACCCTCGTGGCGTGGGGCGACGCTGACGCGATCCGCGCCCGCGTGCAGGCCCATCTCGACGCCGGCGCCGACCACGTCGCCGTGCAGGTCCTCAAGCCTGAACGCACCGCGGTTCCGCTCGACGACTGGCGGGAGCTCGCGCCGGCGTTGCTCTAGCCTCCGCAGCCGTGGGCGATTTCGAGACCTACGACGAGCGCGTTGCCGAGGGGCTCGTGCGAGCGCACGAGAAGGCCGAGGGTCTCCCCGGCTACCTAGGCATTCGCCTGACCGAGACCTGGCCGGGCGGGATGCGGGCCGAGCTCGCCGTGCGTGACGAGCTGCTCACGCCGTTCAAGAACCTGCACGGCGGCGTGCTGGCCGCGCTGTGCGACCACGTGCTCGGCACCGTCTGCTACCCCGTCATGCCCAAAGGCGCGTGGGCGGCAACAACCGAGTTCAAGCTCAACTACCTGGCGCCGGTCACCACCGGCACGCTCGCGGCTGTGGCGCAGATCGTCTCGCTCACGAAGCGCACCGCCGTCGTCCGCATCGACGTCGACAACGACGGCCGCCAGGTGTGCATCGCGCAGGGCACGGTGCTCGTAATGCGGCCGAAGGGCTCGGACCAGAAATAGCGAGTCGCCGTTACTCGGCGAAGTCGAGCTGGAGCATCCGGATCGCGTTGCCGCGCACGATCTTGCGGATCGTCTCGTCGTCGAGGTCCTTCATCTGCCGCTCGGCAACTTCTTTGCTGTTCGGCCAGGTCGAGTCGCTGTGGGGGTAGTCGGTCTCGAAGGTGATCGTGTCGACGCCCATGTCCTCGAGTGAACGCAGTCCGTGCGGGTCGTCGAAGAAACAGCCGTAGACGTGCTCCCGGTAGTACTGGCTCGGCGGCTTCTTCACCTTGTCGGCCACGCCGCCCCACGCGCGGTTGTGATCCCAGACCGCATCGGCCCGCTCGAGCACGTACGGGAT
This sequence comes from Acidimicrobiia bacterium, assembly GCA_035637335.1. Lineage (GTDB taxonomy): Bacteria > Actinomycetota > Acidimicrobiia > IMCC26256 > JACDBD01 > JALZAA01. The sequence continues at coordinate 45,876 of DASPXI010000065.1, read as the reverse complement.
CCAGCCGATCTGCCCCTCCGAGTACGCGATCACGAGGTCGGGGAACTTCTCGAACACGCCCGACATGAGATAGTCGGTCAGCGACATCGCCGCGTTCATGTACGTGAGTGTCGATCCCACGGCCGGCGGCGCGTCCTTCGACGTGGACGGCATCTTCGAGGACGACCCGATGTGCATGCACACGACGGTGCCCGTCTCCGCGCATGCCTGGAAGAACGGGTCCCAGTAGCCGTCGGCGTCGTGGACCGACGGCAACCCGAGGAACGGCGGGATCTCCGTGAACGCGACCGCGTGCCCGCCCCGCGCCGCGTTGCGGCGGATCTCGTCGGCGGCGAGTTGCGAGTCCCACAGCTGGATGATCGGCAGCGGGACCAGCCGACCGTTCGAGCCTGCGCACCACTCGTCGAACATCCAGTCGTTGTACGCCTTGACGCAGAGGTCGGCGAGCTCCATGTCCTTGGCTTCCATGAACGTCTGCCCGCAGAAGCGCGGGAACGTCGGGAACGAGAGCGACGCTTCGACCCAGTTGACGTCCATGTCTTCGAGGCGCGCCTTCGGGTCGTAGCAGCCCGGGCGCATCTCCTCGTAGGTGATGGCGGTGATCTTGACCTCGTCGCGGTCGAATCCAACGGCCGCGCTGAGCCGCGTCTGCGGGATCTTCTTGTCCTCGTAGTGCCACCAGTCGCACGGACGGCCCTCGCCCTTCTCATACGAGAAGTTGCCGCCGACGAAGGTCATCTCCCCCAGCGGGGCTCGCTCCACGCGCGGGCCGACGTCGAGGTACTTCTTCGGCAGGCGCTTCTGCCAGACGTCGGCCGGCTCCACGACGTGGTCGTCGACGGAGATGATCTTCGGGATCTCGGTCATGGCCTCTTCCTTGTCGCCGTCGCAAGCTCCGGCTTTGCGGCGACGGTCGGCAAAGCCGCCGTCGCCGCGGAGCATAGACCTGACGGTCGGTCAGATCGACACGATGCGCTCCTGAGCTTCGCTATCCGAAGTTGAGGAGCGCATCAATGCGCGGGCGACGGGCGGCGCGTCAGGATCAGGTGGACGACGAAGCCGCCGGCGGCCACGACGAGCGCGCCGAGCACGATGATCAGCGTGGTGTTGGTGAGGCTGCGGGCGATCACCTCCCACGCGGCATCGAACGCGTCGCGAGAAACGACCGCGTCGAGACGGCGACCGACGACCTGTTTCGCCAGCGCCATGAGCCCGAGCAGGAGCAGCGAAACACCCGCCACCACGCTCCCGACGATGCCCAGGGTGAGCCACCGCCGCCGGGCCATCGCGACCGCGAGGGCGAGGAGTCCGAGCACGACCAGCGGCGTAAGGAACGCGATTCGTTTCGCAGCGTCGACCGCGCCCCACTGCACGGGCACTTCACTGCGCCGGGCGATGACAACCGGGGGCACCTGCGAGCCCGGCGGCAACGCCCGGCCGCCCGGCAGCCGGGCGCGAGCGAAATCCACGGTCGGACCGAGGTTGAGCCGGAGCGTGTCCTCGTCGTTGGTGAGCTGGTCGTGCACGTCACCGAGCGTCTGCTTGAACACGGCTCGGTAGTCGGGCGACGTCAACACGCTTTCCATGCCGGCCCGCAAGGCCGGCTCGCCGGCCCTGAGCCCGGGCCGCGCACGCTCGAGCTGGGCCACGGTCTCGTCGGCCAAGCCCCGACGCACCGCCGAGCGATCGAGCAGGTCGTCAGAGAGGTTGGTGAACCGCTCGCGATCGAGGAGGACCTGGTGTGTCCAGAGACCGACGAGCGCGAACGGGACGAGCAACGCCGCCACGACGAGCAGCAGCGTGATGAGGGCCCCGCGGCTCAATGCTCGGCGCCGTCACCACGATGGCGACGGTGGCGAGGCCTCACGTGGCCGGCAGACGGCGCATGCGCAGCCCCAACTGGATCAAGACCGCGCCGTAGAAGATGAGCTCGAGACCGATCACGATCGCGATTACGAGCACGGTGATGCCCGGCCACGCGACGGTGATGATGGCGGCGATCAGTGCGGCGAATCCCTTGACCACGAAGTGGCCTCGGCGCGGCTGCTCGCCTCGATGTTGGTACGCGTACCAGAGCGTCATCGCCGAGTACACGAACAACCACGCGGCAAGGATCAACGCGAGCGCGAGGACCGTCACGTCGGGCCATATGAGGACGATGAGCCCGGTGATCACGTTGATGATCCCGCGCGCCAGGATGACCTTCCATCCCTCGGTCTGACGCTCTGCGAGCGCCCAGCCGATCTCGGACGCGCCGGCGAAGAGCAGGAACACTCCGAGCACAATGACCAGAGCGAGGATCGTGACACCGGGCCACACGAGTGTGAGCACGCCTGCGACGACGCACGCGATGCCGAGCGCGAGCACGAACCCCCAGCTGCGACGCAGATCGATCGCCGTGACCCGGGCATCGGCCGGCGGTGGAGTCGTGCTCATCGTGCCTCCTTAGCCTCGGCTGCCGATCGCAAACGGTAGCCCCCGGTCACACCCGCACACCGAGGTACACGGCGGCCAAGCGATCGGCGTCGGCGTCGCGGCGCGGACCGGTCCACGCAATGCGTCCAAGCTCCATCACGACGACAACGTCGGCCAATTCGAGTGCTTCGCGCGCTTTCTCCTCGACCAGCAGCAGGGAGGTGCCACGCTCGCGGAGCTCGGTCAGCGCGCCGAACACGGCGTCGCTGGCGAGTGGCGCGAGGCCCAGCGACGGCTCGTCAGCGATGAACACCTTCGGCGGCCGTACCAGCGCTGACGCCAGCGCCAGCATCTGCTGCTCGCCACCTGACAGCAGGCCAGCCGGCTGGCGTCGTCGATCGGCGAGCAGCGGGAACCGCTCGTAGGCCTGGGCGCGTTCGGCCGACGACCGCAGCAACAGGCTCAGATTCTCGTCGACCGAGAGTCCCGGGAAGATGCCGCGCGCCTCGGGCGTGAGGATCAACCCGCGCCGTGCGCGCCGGGACGCGGGCTCAGCCGTGACGTCGTCGCCCTGCAGGAGGACGCGGCCGGACGTCGGTTCGAGCAATCCGGCTGCCACCGCGCACAGCGTCGACTTACCGGCGCCGTTGGCACCCAGCAGCGTGACCACTTGTCCGGTCGGAACGGAAAGGTCCACGCCGTGGATCACTTCGACTTCGCCGTAGCCAGCGACGATGCGTTCGAGACGCAGCGCGGCGGGCTCGGTCTCCTTCGGGCCGCCGGCGCCGTCGGCCGTTGCTGCCTCGAGGGGCGTCGTTGCGGGGACGGTCGTGACCGGCCTCGCCGCGCGCGCGGCCGCCCTTTCTTCGCGCCGGCGGCGGCGCTCGAGCCGCTGCGTCCCGACGAGGGCGAGGACCCCGTCGGGGTTCTTGGCGAGGTTGATCGCGCCGATGCCGAACAGGATCGCCGCGAGCTGCGTGGTGTTCGTGAGGCTCGCGGCCCACGCGGGCATGAAACCCCATCCGGTCACGACTTGGAGCAGGTCGGTGAAGGTCGCAAACGCCAAGCCCGCGATCAGCGCGCCGCCTGGGCGCCGGATCCCGAAGGTGACAGTGACCGCCAGCCAGATCAGGCCGATGAACGCGGGCGCAGTGCGATTGTTGACCGGGCTGCTGACGACGGCGAGCAACCCTCCACCGATACCGGCGATCGCGGCTGACACCGCGAACACGGACACCTTGGCCCAGTCGGCGCCGATACCCGACGTGCGGGCAGCGACCTCGGAGCTCCTGACCGCGAGCATGGCCCGTCCTGATGGCGAGCGTTGCAAGTTGCGGATCACGAGCGTGATCAGCCCGAAGACGACCAAGGCGAGCATCGCCATCGTGCGCGGGTTGGTGAAGTCGAACGGCCCCAACGGCAGCTCGGCCTCGAAGGTCTCGAGGTTGAGGGGCGGTACGGGCCAGCCCCGCGATCCGTTGCGTACGGCCTCGAGCTGGAACACGGTGAGCTCGGCCACGAACGCGAGCGAGAGCGTCGCCAGCGCGAGCGCCAGCGGACCGAGGCGTCGTACTGGTATGGCGATGAGGGCCCCGACCGCGGCGGCGACCGCGGCGCCCGCGACCACGGCAAAGAAGAACCCCACCCGGCCGTTGTGCATCACCAACGGGATCGTGAAGCCGAACTTGGTGTTAACGAGATAGCCGACGGTGAAGGCGGAGGCGGTGACGAACGTCGCTTGTCCGAGGCTCACCATGCCGCCGAGGCCGGTGATCACCACGAACGACAAGAACACGATGCCGAGCACGATGCCCTTCGCGATCAAGCTCGACCAGAACTCGCTCGCGAACCACAGCTCGTACACAACGAGCGCGCTGACGGCGATCGCCCACGGGAGGATCCGGCGCCACGCGGGCAGCCCGGCGCGGTGATCCTCGGGCGGCGACTCGTCCGCAACGGACCCGGCGGCACGCGCCCGGTCGAACCCGAGGAAGAAGAGGAGCACGACGGTGAGAATGAACGGGATAGCGGAGAGAAAGCCGGAGATGTCGGTCAGGAAGCCGGGCGCGTACCCGAACACGAGGTTCTGCAGCACGCCCAGCAGCAGTCCGGCGACGAACGCGATCGGGATCGAGCGCAATCCGGCCGCCACCACGGCGGCCAGCGAGCCGAGGACCACGAGCGTGTAGTCCACGTCGGCAAGGCCGAAGAGCGGGGCGATCAGCACGCCGCCCAACCCCGCCAGCGCCATCGACAGCGCCCATGTCACCGCGGACGTCTTGCCTGCGTTCACGCCGCGGAGCCCTGCCAGGTCCCGGCGATCGACGCCGGCGCGCATCTCCAGCCCGATGCGCGTGTGCCGCAGCACCAACCACAGGACCACGGCCGCGCCGCCGGCGGCAACGAACACCGCCAGCTGGTCCGAGTTGATCGCGACGCCACTCAACGGTCGCCAGACCACTTCGCGCGGGTATGGACCCAACCCGGGCGGTTGGAAGCCGGCCGTGTTCGTCGGGAGGCCCAACTCGAGGACCGAGTTCCCCACTGTCTCCACGAGCCACAGCACGAGCGCCGGAAGCGCCACGAGCAGCCCGATCGTGCCGACGATGCGGGCGTACACGGGCGCGTCGGCGAGTCGCCGCAACAGGATCCGATCGAGCAGCAGGCCGAGCAAGGGCGCGAAGACGAGGATCGCCACGATGGCGGACGGGACGATCGGCCAACCAAGGCCGCCCGCCGATGTCGCCTGGTGCAACTGGAAGAACAAGTATGCCGTCGCGAACGCAACGGCTCCGTGCGCGAAGTTGAAGATGCCCGAGCTCTGGTACGTCAGGACGAGCCCCGACGCCATCACGGAGTAGATGGCGCCTGACACCGCGCCCGAGATCACGAGGTTGAGGAACTTCTCCAATGGTGGCCCCTCGTGATCTCGGGCGCGGCTCCTCGTCTCTCCTGTCTAGACCTTCACCCTCTTGTAGCAGGCGAACGGCACCTTGATGGTGTAGTTGGTGCCGTCGCTCTCGACGAGCGTCCCGCACGTGTTCCCGATCCGGTGACCGGCGGGGAACGAAATCGCGCCCGCGATGTCCTTGTACTCGTACTTGAAGTTCTTGTTCGCAGCTTTCGCGAAATTCGTCTCCGTCAGGTTCTTCCCTGTCTTCTTCAGCATCTGCACGAACATGTCGGCTGACAGGTAGCCCGCGAGCACCGGCTGCGTGAGCATCTGATCAGACTTGACCGCCCGGATCTCGTCGATGATCTGCTGCATGGCCGTGTTGCCCCGCTGTGCAGACTCGAACGCATTGAACTGGATGAACACCGACGACCCGACGAATTGCGAAGCGAGCCGCGGGTCATAACCCACGGCGTTCGTCAGCACGCCCTGGTATCCGAGCTCCAGCAGCTTGTTGCTGAGCCCCGTCACGTTGTTGACGGCGAGGGTCAGGAACACGACGTCCGCCGGGCGACCGTTGTTGCTGGTCATGATCTCGTTGGCGAAGGGCGTGAAGTCGCTCACGGTCGCTGGCGCCGGCGGAATCGGGTTCTTGTTGTAGACGACCTTGAATCCGCCCGCCTTCGCCGACGCAGTGATGACCTTCACACCTGCCTTGCCCGAATCGTTGTCCTCGGCGATCACCGCGGCCGTCTTGCCCTTCGCGTTGCCGTTGAAATTGCCCTTTTTGATCAAGTCCCCCCAGGTGGAGGCGGCCGTCTTCGGATCCTCGGGCGTCAGGCAACCGCTGAACCCGAAGCCGAACGGGTTCTCGCAGAAGCCGGACGAGATGCCCCATCCGATGAACGGCGTCTTGTTCTGCGCGAAGAAGTCGCTCGCGCCGAGGAACGGTGTGATCACCGGGACGACGGCGAAGACCTGGTCTTCCTGGACGAGCTTCCGGCCCTCGTCGAGGTCCTTGCTCTGGTCGCTGCCGTCGTCGCGGAAGCCAAGAAAGTTGATCTTCCGGCCACCGGGTATCTCGTTGTTGTTGTTCGCCTTGTCGAAGCGGGCCTGGGCCCCCACGGCTGAATCCTGATAGAAGCCCGCATACCCGAGACCACCGAGGGTGATCGTGGTGTCCGTCACGCCGCGCGTCGGTCGATCAGGACGTCCGGACGAACTCGCGGCGCTCATGCTGCTCATGGCGAGCACGAGCGCCAGCACAACGGTCGCGCCCACCAGCTTGTTTCGCTTCACGTCAACTCCCCCCATTTGTCATTGCTCACCGAGGTACGCAGTACGCACCCCGGCATCGGCCTGGATCTCCTTCGGCGTCCCGACCGCGATCACTTCGCCCAGGTTGAGCACGACGATGCGGTCGCACTGCTCCATGACGAATCCCACGTCGTGTTCGACCAGCAGCACCGCGCAGGACTCCTCGGCCTGGATGGCCCGGATCCGCTCCCCCAGTCGCGTCATCTCGGTGTCGCCGAGCCCAGATGTCGGCTCGTCAAGAAGCAGTACGCGCGGCGGGTCGACGATCGCTCGCGCCAGCTCGACCATCCGCGCCAGTCCCATCGGCAGTGAACCCGCGGGCTGCCGGGCCACGGCGGTCAGGCCGCACAACTCGAGCACGTGGGCGACGCGCTCGCGCCGCTCACGCTCGCGGCGACGACGGATAGGAGAACCGAGCAGGTCGGCCGGCAGACCGCCGCCGCCTCCGCGCCACTCGAGCGCGGCGAGCACGTTGTCCTCGATCGAGAGCCAGCCGTACGTCTGGACGCGCTGGAAGGTGCGGCGCAACCCGCCCCGGGCTCGGCGTGCCGCCGGCCAGCGCGTGATCTCGCTGCCGTCGAGCATGACCCGTCCCGTGTCCGGAATTCGGACGCCCGAGACGACGTCGAACAGTGTCGTCTTGCCGGCGCCGTTGGGGCCGATGAGCCCGCACACGTCTCCGGCGTCGACGGCGAGGTGCACGTCGGTGAGGGCGGCGATGCCGCCGAAATGCACGCTCACGCCATCGAGCGCCAGGACGATCCCGTGAGTCGCGGTGCCGCCGGCGTGCGCGCTCTCGACCGTGGTCACGAGGTCAGCGCCCGTTCGCCCGTGCGCATCCGCGTGCTGCGGTGCACCGGATCCTGGTCGAACTTGGGGATGACCTCCTGGCCGAAGAGCCGGAGGGTCTCGAGTGCCAGGGATTGGGGCAGGCCGACAGGGAGGCCGAACGCGACCTGGTCGCAGCCGACGGCCTGGTATCGGCGCACCTGCTCGGTGACCTCGTTGGGATCGCCACACAGCAGGAAACCGGCCTCGATGCGGCCCTCGATGTCGTCCAGCGTCGGCTCGGGCATCACGTTCGGCCAGGCCGTGAAGCCCTCGGGTACCGGGAACGTGTCGTGGTACAGGAACACCAGCGACTGCAGGTACGAGATCTGCATGTTGCATGCGGCTTCACGCGCCTTGCGGCCGTCCTCGAGGCAGACAAGGCCGTTCGTGATCATCACGTTGTCGTTGACGAACCGCCCGGCTGGCGTCGCCTCGCCGATCGCCGACTTGTACGCGTCGACGTGCTCCTTCATGTCATGGATGGCGGCAACGTTGAAGCCGAGCACACCGATGCCGTGGCGGGCAGCCTTCTCGTACGTCGGCGGGTTGCCGGCTGCCACCCACATCGGCGGATGCGTACGGCCACCGCCGTAGGGCTTCGGGACAACGTTGCGGGGTGGCGTCGAGAACGCGGCTCCGTCGTGCGAGTACTCGAGGGAGTCCCACATCTTGGTGAACTCCCAGATCACCTCGTCCCAGTTCGCTTTGGTCTCGGACGGGTCGATGTTGAACGTGCCGAGCTCGTGCGATCCTGCGCCCCGGCCCGACCCGAACTCGAAGCGACCCTCGGAAAGGTGGTCGAGCATGGCCACACGCTCGGCAACGCGGACGGGGTGGTTGGTGATCGGGTTCAGCGGGAAGATGCCCGACCCGACGTGGATGCGCTCGGTCTGCGCGAGCGCGTACGCGATGAACGACTCACTCGCCGAGAGGTGCGAGTACTCGGTCAACGTGTGGTGCTCGGTGCACCACACGTACTTCCAGTTGTTCCGATCGGCTTCGCGGATCAGCTCGAGCTCGTTGCGCACGGCCTGGTGCTCGGACGCCGGATCGTGCGCCTTGCCCCCGGGCAGGAACATCTGCACGAAGATCCCGAACTCCAATGTTCCCCCCATCGAACGCCGGTGCACTTGCGCGGGTGCACTATTGCAACGCGACGTTCCAATATGAAAGGGTTTCTGATAGGCCGTCAGAAGTCAAGGGGCCCGGCATGGAACGGCAATCGCCACCCACGGAGCGTGTCATCGGCCTGCTCGACCTGCTCGCCCGCGAGCCCGCCGAGGGGCTCTCGCTCTCCGAGCTCGCCCGACGCCTGGACATCAGCAAGGCGACCGGCCTGGGGATCGCGGGCGCACTCACGCGCGCCGGCTACCTCGTGCGGGCCGAGGACACCAAGACGTACACGCTCGGACCCGCCCTCATCGGTCTGGGCCGCGCCGCCTCGGAGGCGTTCTCGTCGCTCGCGCTCGTGCGCCCGGAGCTGCGGCGGCTGAACCAGGAAGTCGGGTTGGCGGCCAGCGTGGCGACGTTGGTCGGCGACAAGATCGTCCTGCTCGACCGGACAGGACCGCAGGGCGAGCTCGATCGCATGCTCCAGCCGGGCCAGCGCTATCCCTATACCCCACCGAGTGGCCTCGTGCTTGCCGCTTGGTTGAGTGACGATGCAATCGCGCAGTGGCTCGCCGACTATCCCGAGGTCTCGATGGACGCGAGCCTCGAGCACCTGCGCGCGCTCGTCGATACCGCTCGCGAGCGCGGATACATCGTCGAGCGCATGAGTGACGTCTCCGTGGGCGCGCTCACGCTGCTCGCGGGCCTCGACGGCCACGACATCTCTGCACCCGCGGCCGATGCGCTCGCCAACATGGTCTCGAATCTCGCCGGGCGGCACTACGTCGCTCGTCACCTACGACCGGGTCGGGACTACGCCGTCACGTTCGTAACGTCGCCCAGCTTCGACGCCGAAGGCAGACCCGATCTGCTGCTCGGGCTGCTTGTCTTCAGGAGCCATGTCCCTTACGACGAGCTGATCGGCTACGGCGCGGCCGTGCACGCGGCCGCCGCCCGCGTCACCGCGCAAGCGGGAGGACGCAACCCCTGGGACGGACAACGCGCCCCGAAGTGCCGGGTCGGGCTGAACGCGTCGCCGCGCGGAGGTACGAAGCCCGAAATTGCCCCTCGAGCGACGCGCCGAGCGTCGGGAAGGACCGCGTCATGATCCTGGAAGACAAGACGGTGGTGGTGTCGGGTGTCGGCCCTGGCCTCGGCCGCGAGATCGCGGCCGCGGCCGCCCGAGACGGCGCCAACACCGTTCTCGGCGCGCGCACAGAGACGAACCTCGAGAAGGCCGCCGCCGACATCGACCCGTCGGGCGAGCGCGTGGCGTGGGCGGTGACCGACATCACCGACCCCGCGCAGTGCGAGCGGCTGGCGGCCACTGCGATCGACCGCTTCGGCCGGGTCGACGCGCTCGTCAACTGCGCCGCGCTCGACGCCGTATTCGGCGGGCTCGAGAACGCAGACTGGGACAGCTGGCGGCAGGCGCTCGAGATCAACCTCTTCGGCACCATGCAGATGACCCAGGCCGTGATCCCGCACCTCAAGGAGCGCGGTGGATCGATCGTCTTCATCGGCAGCCAGGCCATGTACTGGTCCCAGGTACCGCAGACCGCGTACGCGGCGTCGAAGTCCGCCATCCTCGGCGCAGTCGCGCATCTCGCGCGGGAACTCGGGCCGTACAAGATCCGGGTCAACACCGTCGTGCCGTCGTGGATGTGGGGCCCGCCGGTCGAGGCCTACGTCAGCATGACCGCCAAGGCGCAGAACGTCGATCCCGAGACGATCGTCGGCCGGATCACCGCGCAGATGCCGCTCGGAGAGATCCCGAGCGACGGCGACGTCGCCGAGGTCGTCGTGTTCTTCGCCTCCGATCGCGCCCGCATGGTCACGGGCCAGACCCTGCTCGTGAACGCGGGCGAGTACATCCGCTGACCCACGATGCGTGCATAGGGGGACTATTGGGTCCGAGCGCACGCATCGATCAGTCACACGGGTGATCGGGGCGCGACGAGCGGCCACGGGCGCTCGCGCTCGGCCACCAGCGCGAGATCGAGCAGCAGCGGCTCCTCGTGGTGGCGTCCCATGACCTGAAGGCCGACGGGAAGGCCGCGGCTGGTTCCGATCGGGATCGAGCATGCCGGGCTGCCGAAGACGTTGGCCGGGATCGTGAGCGCGCCGTTGTTGCCCAGGTCGACCTGCTGCTCGCCGACCGTCGTCGGGAGCGGGCCTTCCGCTGCGAACGCGACGTCAGGATTGGCGGCGGCGATGACGAAGTCGACTTGGTCGAAGACGTCGGCCAGCGCCTCGTTCATCGCCGTGCGGCGGTTCTCGATGCGGGCTCTCGCCTCGAGGTTGTAGATCTCCGTGGCGACCTTGAGCCCGAAGCCGATCTCGAGCGTCAGGTCGGGCTCGCAGTCGGGGTACCGGTCGCCGAGGAGGGCGAGCACCTCGGACAGCCCCGCCAGCGCCCATTCGTACCCGAGCTCCGGCAGCTTCACCGGCACGTCGACGAGCTCGAGACCGGCGTCACGCGCCAGCGCCTCGCCGTGCTCGACGACCATCGCGGTGACCTCGGGGTGGACGACCGCAACTCCAAGATCAGGTGCAATCACGGCGCGCTTGCCACGGAGATTTCGCGTGCCGAGGCCGCGCTCCCAGCCGTCGACGCGCGCCAGGCTGTACGGGTCGCGATGGTCGAACCCGTTCGTGACGTCGATGAACCGGGCGGTGTCGCGTACGGATCGGCTGACGCACCCGAGCACCGCGGTCAGCGAACCGACGAGCATGTCGGGACCCTTCGGGATGCGGCCGTACGTGCACTTCAATCCGAAGAGACCGGTGAAGCCGGCCGGGATGCGAATGGAACCGCCTCCGTCGCCGCCGGTGCCGATGGTCACGAGCCCGCCTGCGACTGCGGACGCGCCACCCCCCGTCGAGCCGCCGGGCGTGAGCGCGAGCTCCCAGGGGTTGCGCGTGACGCCGTTGAGATTGGTGCGCGTCAGGTTCACGCCGCCGAACTCGCTCGAGGTCGTCAGCCCGACGAGCACGGCGCCCGCGTCCCGCAGCCGGCTCACGAGCGCCGAGTCCTGCGTCGCAACTTGATCCTTCAGTGGCACGCTGGCCTGCGTGTTGGGCCAACCCTTGACCGAGTCGAGCTCCTTCACACCGACCGGGATGCCGCCGAACGGCGCGCGCACGTCGGCGCTCACCGCGGCTTCGCGCGCGGCCTGGGGGTCGAGGAACGAGTACGCGTTGAGCTCGGAGGACTCGATGGCCTCGAGGCTGGCTTCGAGCTCGTCGACCGGGGTTCGTTCCCCGGAACGGAACGCGTCGACCAACGAGCATGCGTCGCCGAGCCACGGCGTGTCAGTCATGGCCGGGATGCTACGACCCGCCCCACGCGGCGACGATCTCGGCTGTCGTCGCGAGCGTCGCGACCAGGCTCAGCGTGTGCTCGATGACGGCGTCCGCGTACTCCGCGGGGACGCCCGCGACCGCGTCCCGTGGCAGCACGAACTGGTAGCCCCGGTTCACAGCGTCGAAGGCGAAGTTCGTCATGCCCACGTTCACGGAAACGCCGACGCCCACGATGGTCGTCACGCCGAGGTTGCGCAGGATCGGATCGAGCTCGGTGCCCGTCATCGGGCCGAGGCCGTGATGGCGCGGCAACACGAGGTCGCCGGGGTCGACACCGATCTCAGCCGGGGGCTGCACTGCGTCGGAGTCCGGCGTGAGTGCGACCGGTGACTTGCGCGCGCCCATGAACAGCCGGGCATTGCGGTTGGCGCCCTTGCCGTCGGCGCGGGTTTCGGCCGTGCAGTGGACGACGGGCACCGAGGCGGCTCGTGCGGCGCGCGCCAGCTCGGCACAGTGCGGCACGACACCGACCTTGGCCGCTTCGGCCGCAAGCATCGGCAGGGCTGAGTCCTCCCCCACCACCCCGTTCTGCACTTCTTGCAGCACGAGAGCGGTGTGGTCGGGCGCGACGAGCTGGTGAACGTCCACGGGCATGCCGACGTGTGAGGCTATCGGTGCCGTGAGACGCATACTCACATCCGCGCTCGCCCTGGCCTTGCTGGCGGCATTCGCCTCCTGCCGCAGCGGCGACACGACCACGACGCGATCGCACGGCCGCGCCCCCACCCCGTCCCCGACCGCCGCCACACCAGCGCCGCCGCCGACCACCGCGCCGTGCACGCCCGACCCCGCGCTCGCGGCGCCTCCGGCCGCCGTCCCGCCCGACCTCGCGCTGGCGCTGCAACGGTTCACGACCGATCCGCGGGTCACCGCCAATCGGTTCGGTCTGTCGATCTCGATCGACGGGATCGGCGAGGTCGGTGCGTACCAGCCGGACCTCCCGCTCTTGCCGGCATCGAACCAGAAGCTGCTCATGGCGATGGGCGTGCTCGCAGTGCTCGGGCCGGACGCGCGCTTCACGACTCAGGTGCGGTCGGCGCCAGACGGCAACCTCGTGATCGTCGCCGGCGGCGACCCTTCGCTCACGGCCCGCGGGCCGAACTCGCTCGAGGCGCTGGCGGCGCAGGTGCGGGCGGCCGGGATCACCGCGGTGCCGGGCGCGCTCGTGGTCGACGACTCGCGCTATGACACGATGCGCCGCGCCGCGGGTTGGCAGGACTGGCAGTTCCCCGCGTATGTGGGGCCGCTGTCCGCGCTCATGGTGGATCGGAACCGTGATCGGAGAGACCCGGCGTTCGTCGCCGATCCCGCCGTCGCCGACGCGGAACTGCTTCACGTCGCGCTCGCTGCACACGGCGTGCACGTCGCCGGCCCGACGGTGCACGGCTCGGCGCCGGACGGCAGCACCGTCGTCGCGTCGCTCACGTCGGCGCCGGCGTCTGCGCTCCTCACCGACACGCTGATGCGGAGCGACAACACGGAGGCCGAAGGTTTGCTGAAGGAGGTCGGCCACTCGACCGGCACACCGGGCTCCACGCAGGGTGGGCTCGCGGCGACGCGCGCCGCGCTGAAGCAACTGTGTGTGCCGTTGGCGGGCGCGGATGACGACGGATCCGGTCTCAGCCGGGCCAACGGTCGGTCAGCGCGCGAGTGGCGGGAGCTCCTTCAGGCGGCGCGTGCGCAGCCGTGGTGGCCACAGCTGCGCGACGCCCTGCCCGTCGCCGGTCGCAGCGGCACGCTGGCGTCGCGCTTCCGCGGCACGGCGGCCGAGGGCTCGGTGCACGCGAAGACGGGGACGATCATCGGCGGCATCGCCTTGTCGGGGTACGGGACGACCGCTGGTGGACGCGGGATCATCTTCTCTGTGCTCGTGAACGGCGACCGTGCGGCGGCTGCCGAGAAGCCGCTCGATGCGCTGATCGCGGCGGTCGCCGCGCATCAAGGCTGAAGCCCGCGGGTAGATACGCTCACGCTGTGGGTCTCACGAGTCGTCTCAGGACCTACTTGCCGCTGAGCGGCTCTGCGCTCGCCCTGTGGGCGTGGCGTAACCGCGATGATGTCGTCGATTGGGCCGCGTTCGGCGTTCGCTCGGCCCAGAGCCTCGTGAGTGGCAACACCGACGACGTCAAGACCGAAGCGCGCTTACGAATGGCGCTCGCCAAGGACCGGCGCACCCGTCATGCGCCCGGGCTCGAGGTAATAGTGCGCGACGGCATAGCGGTGCTCAAGGGAATCGTCGACTCCGAGGTGCATGACGTCGCGGTGAAGATCGCCGAGCGTACCGAGGGCATCGAGAAGGTCGACGATCGTCTCGAAGACGTCCGCCGGCGCGATTGAAGGCCTTGGCGAAGATCAGGCGAACAGGTCCGGCGGCACCAGATCGATCGGTACGTCCCTCACTGCGGTGACGCGGAACGTGCTCTGCGCACCCTGGATGACGGTGCGGCGCGCCTGGGTAGGGCAGCACTCGGGTGACTGCTGGTCCGCCGAATAGTCGATGATGTTGGTGCCGTCGAGCGAGACCGATCCTTTGTGCAGACCCTCCCGGTGCGCGGCAACCTGCAGGGCCTTGCCGGACTCGTACGTGATCACGTCGTAGGACTCGAACTGGCCCGTGCCACCAGACCGATAGCCGACGAGGACTTCGGGCTTGCCGTCGCCGTTCACGTCAGCCGCGTTCACCCCGACGCTGGCGAAGAGCGCGTTCTCCGGCAGCTGGAGGGCGACGTCCCACCCGCCGTCGGGCATCGTCTTCGACCGCACACGGATGCGCACGTGCCAAGCCCGCTCGCCGAAACCGCTGCCCGGGACCGGGTCAACGGTCCACAGGGCGTTGCCGCCTGCCATCATCACGATCTCGCAGCTGCCGTCGGGGGTTTCGAGGAACGTGCGGCATGCCTGCTCGGGGTCGATCTGACGGGTATCCGGATTCGGCGGCTCGGCGAGCTTCGTTCCCTGAGCAGTCACCTTGTCCCCGACCTTCAGGTCCGCGGGGCTGGCGGGAGCGGTCGTGGGCGCGGACTTGGGCGTCGATTCCTTTCCGTCGCCGCTGCTGCCACCACAAGCCGCGATCAACAGTGCGCCGAGTCCGAGAACGAGCGACCGGGATCGCATGGGCGGAGACCGTAGCGCGACGGGTTCGCCTACCCTCGGCGGCCGCATGGCCGTTGCCGACGCACCTGCGGCACCTGCTACGCGCGCGCCCGAACGTCTGGCGCTGCTCCCGTGGCGCGAGGTCGTTCGGCCCTGGCTCGTCTCCCGCCTCTACTCGGTCGCGCTGATTGTCGGCGCGGCGTCGATCGGAAGCGGCGGCATTCGTGCCACCGGATTCGCCAAATGGGACGGTCAGTGGTACCTCGCAATCGCTCACGCCGGGTACGGACCCGAGCCGGTCGAAGGCGTCCAGACACGGTGGCCGTTCTTCCCCGCGTTTCCGGCGGTGATTCGCGCGATCCGTGAGATCGGTCTTCCGGACCGCGGGACCGTCCTCGTCCTGAACCAGTTGATCTTCCTGATCGCGCTGGCCGGTGTGTGGCGAATTGCACGTCGCTATACGCGCGCCGGCCCCGCCCGACTTGCCGTGTGGTCGCTCGCGCTGTTCCCGGGCGCGTTCATCTTCTCAATGGTGTACCCGTCGGCAATTTGGCTCGCGCTCTCGGTTTGGGCCTTCATTTTCGTGGACGAGCGCCGCGACCTCGCCGCAGCCGTGCTTGTCACCGGCGCCGCGCTCGTGCGTCCCAACGGCATCGTGCTCGCGGTTGCGCTCGTGCTCGTCCTCCGCTCGTGGCGACGCGTGCTCCTCGTGTGCGCACCGTCGGCTGTCGCGGTCGCGCTGTGGTGCGTGACCTGCTACCACTGGACCGGTGACGCGCTCGTGTTCCTCTCGTCGAAGGAGGGGTGGCCCGAGGTCACCATCAAGGCGTTCGCGAGCGAGCCGTGGCGCTACGACTACGTGTTCCCGCACGTCTTTCTCGCGCTCGCGGCGCTCGGGGTGCTTCTCCTCATGCGGCGGCGGCTCCCGGTGGCGTGGACCGTGTTCACGGTGCTCTACCTGCTGCCCTCACTCGGTCTCGGGATGGTGGGTCTCGGCCGGTACGCAAACGAATGCTTCCCGCCGTTCGTCGCCGCCGGCGAGCTGCTCCACCGCGTGCATCGCTCGCTGCGGGCGGTCGCCTTCACGTCGGCCGTCGTGGGCCAGGCGGTCTGCGCCTGGTGGGTGATCCACCAGCAATACATCCCGTAGCGAAACGACGGGGCGCCTACGGGAAGGAATCCGAGGCCAACCGCGTTGTCAGCGCGGTGGCTGTCTGCACCCACCTCGACCAGATCCACGACGTGCAACCCCGCACTCCGAACGGGTGCGAGGAGTGCCTGGCGATCGGCGACACGTGGGTGCATCTGCGCCTCTGCCTGAGTTGCGGGCACGTCGGCTGCTGCGACTCCTCGAAGAACAAGCACGCGCGCAAGCACGCTTTCGGCGATGAGCATGCAATCGCAGAATCCTTCCAGCCCGGCGAGAACTGGGCGTGGTGCTACTTCGACGAGATCCTGCTCGAGCCCGCCTAACGCTGCTTTCCCGTCACGGCGCCCGTTCCCCTGCCGCGGTGACCGCGTACCACACGTTGCCGAGCTTGTGGCCGTTGGTCTGACCGGCGCTCGCGTCCCCGGAGAACCGGTACAGCAAGTGCCCGTTGTAGGTCACCCAGGTCTGACCGTCGGGCTGCGGCGCCGTCCCGAGCTTCGACTTGTCGAGACCCGCGCCGGCAACCGGCGCTCCGGTCACGGTGAGCGGAGGCCACGCCTGACGGATGTTCGCCGGCACTGCGCTCGTGGTGCCCTGGTCGTTGGCGAACAGGTACAAGGTCTTGCCATCGGGGTCGACGAGGACCGTCCCGATACCTGTCTGCGCCGTCTTGACCGTCGCGGCAGCCGTAGGCGCCGCGGTGGTCGCCGGCGTGCTCTTCGTCGTGGTCGGCTTCTTCGTCTCCTTCTTGCCGCCGCCTCCGCCGCCGCACGCAGCGAACACGACGATGGCGGCGAGCAGCACGGTGGCGGCGGTCAGCAGCTTCTTCACGGTTCCCCCCTGATCGCTTCAGATCCTCCGGCCCGTATGGACTACGGGCGGGAGCGCCGAATGGGTTGCGCGCCGCTCAGGCGTCGAGGAGCACCGCCGGACGGCACAGCATCTGCTGGCCGCCGCTGGCGAGCAATGCGCCGTCGCCCGACCACACCGACACGGTGCTCGCGACGAGCCCGTCGCGCGCGACGGGCGAGCGCCCCTCGACCAGCAGCCACGGTGAGTGGGGCGGGCACGCGTGGAACCGCACGGTGACGTCGATGCTCGGCGCGTAGTAGGACAGGTTGCTTCGGTACGCGCGCACCGCGGCGGGCCAACCGACCGTATCGGCGAGCAGCAGGGACCGGCCGGCGTCGACGAACGGATCGTCGAAAGTGTCGCGAGGTGCGTAGCGGTACCACGATCGGAAGCTCGGGTCGCCCGGCTCCCGCTCCTCCCAGTTCTTCACCCACTCGAGGGGCCGCTGCTCGAAGTTGCTCCAGAAGAGGTGGTACGGGCCGCGGTCTTGACTCGCCATCAGCTGCTCGATGTTAGGGAGCTCATCGGGAGGCGCAACCGTCGGGATCGGCGCGGCGTCGTGTTCGAGCCCGTCGACGTCGCCGACGATCCACGCCAGGGCCTCGAGTATGGGCTTGCCGGACTGGGTCATCGACACCGCGATCGACGCCGCCCGCCTCGACTCGCGCACCACGCGAACATCGAGGTCGACGACGTCGAAGTCCGCCACGCCGAGGAAGTGGCAGGAGAACGTCGCCGGCCGGCGCAGGGGGGTGCGGGCGCCGGCGGCCCGGAGCGCGATGACGGCGAGGTACCCGCCGTTCGGTCCCCAGATCTCCCAGTCGCGCGACAGCTGCGCCTGGTACCGCCCGTCGGACCCTTCGATCGCCGTGTCGGCCGCCAAGTCGCCCATCGCCTCATCCTCACTCGCGGCGAGGGGGCGGCGCGGGGATTTACAGGTCGAGCGTTTTGCCCACGACACCGGCGCGCCGGGTCGCCTTGGCCTTCGTGCGGAGCAGCACGTCGCGGGGCGCCCGCACGATCTGGTCGGTGAAGCGCGTCACCTCGTCCATCAACTCGCCGGACGGCACGACGCTCGATACGAGCCCGAGCGCATTGGCTTCCCGCGCTTCCACGGCGCGGCCGGTGAAGCACAGGTCACGCGCCACCGCCCCTCCGACGAGGTCGTGCAATGGCCCGTACACGACGTCGCCGAACTCGATCTCGGGATGCGCGAAGCGCGCTGTGTCAGCGGCGACGCGCAGGTCGCACATGACCGCAAGGTCGAAGCCGCCCGCGATCGCCGGGCCGTTGACGGCCGAGACGAGCGGTAACGGGAAGTGGAGCACCGTTGCGTGAAACCGATCGCTCGAGGCCCATAGCTGATCGGCCAGCTCGGGCTGCTGGAACTCGCGCAGGTCGAAGCCGGAGCTGAAGACGTCGCCGGCTCCGGTGATCACGACGGTCTTCACCGCTTCATCGCCGGCGAGGGCGTCCAGGGCGTCGGAGAGCTCGTCGCGCAGCGCGATCGACAGCGCGTTCTTCTTCTCGGCGCGGTTCAGCGTGAGCTTCGCGACGCCGTTCTCCGGGCCGGTCCGCAGCACGAGTGGGTCGCTCACCTGGTGCTCCGGCGATAGCCTGACGACCCGTCAGATACGGGGGAGGTGACGCGCGGTGAGCGAGACGGGCATCCGCGGCGACCTCGAATGGGGCACGATTCCCCATCTCCTCCGGAGCTCTGCGGATCGCTTCTCGGCACGGGAGGCGATCGTAGACGTGAGCGATGGCACGTCCCTCTCGTTCACCGGGCTCGCGGCGGCCGCGCACGACGCCGCGCGCGCGTTCATGTCAGTGGGGATCGAGCGGGGCGACCGGGTCGCGATCTGGGCCCCCAACATCTGGGAGTGGGTCGTCGCCGCGCTCGGGCTCCAATCGGCGGGCGGGGTGCTCGTCCCGCTGAACACGCGGTTCAAGGGCCGCGAGGCCGTGTATATCCTCGGCAAGTCGCGCGCCAAGGCGCTGGTGACAATCACCGGGTTTCTCGACACCGACTACGTGGCGCTGCTGCGCGACGCCGTCGACGTCGCCTCTGAGCTCCCCGACCTGGAGACGTCCGTCGTCCTGCGCGGCGCCGCGCCCGACGGCACTCGGTCGTGGCGCGAGTTCCTCGCCGCCGGCTCCGCCGTCGGCAGCGCGGAGGCGGGTGTGCGCGCGCTCTCGGTGGAGCCGGAGGACCTGTCCGACATCCTGTTCACGTCGGGCACTACGGGGAACCCCAAAGGAGCCATGCTCACGCACGCGCAGACACTGCGGGCGTACCGGGACTGGAGCGAGGTCGTCGGGCTGCGCGACCGCGATCGCTACCTGATCGTCAACCCCTTCTTCCATGCGTTCGGGTACAAGGCGGGGTGGCTGGCATCGCTGATGATGGGAGCCACCGTGCTCCCGCAGGCGGTATTCGACCCCGAGCAGGTGCTGGCGCGCGTACCACGCGACCGCGTCACCGTGCTGCCCGGCCCGCCGACGCTGTACCAGACGATCCTCAACCATCCCGCACGCGACGAGCACGACCTGTCGAGCCTGCGGCTCTCGGTGACGGGCGCGGCCGCGATCCCCGTCGAGCTGATCGTGCGCATGCGGAAGGAGTTGACGTTCGAGACGATCATCACCGGCTACGGCCTCACCGAGGCGTGCGGCATCGCCACGATGTGCCGGTACGACGACGATCCCGAGACCATCGCGAACACATCGGGCCGGGCGATCCCGGGTGTCGAGGTGCGCGTCGTCGACGAGCAAGGCACGGAGGTGCCGCGCGGTGAACCGGGTGAAGTCGTGATCCGCGGCTACAACGTCATGCTCGGCTATCTCGACGAGCCCGAGGAGACGGCGGCGACCCTCGACGCCGACGGGTGGCTGCACACGGGTGATGTGGGCGTGATGGACGAGCGCGGCTACCTGCGCATCACCGACCGCACGAAGGACATGTTCATCGTCGGCGGCTTCAACGCCTACCCGGCCGAGATCGAAAACCTCGTGCTCCGCAACGAGAACGTCGCCCAGGTGGCGGTGGTCGGCGTTCCCGATGACCGGATGGGCGAGGTGGGGATGGCCTTCGTCGTGCTGCGGCCGGATGTGCAGGCAACGGCCGAGGAGCTCATGGCCTGGTGTCGCTACGAGATGGCCAACTACAAGGCGCCGCGCTACGTGGAGATCGTCGACGCCCTGCCGCTGAACGCGATGGGCAAGGTGCTCAAGTACGAGCTCCGCGACCGGGGCGCCAAGCTCGTCAACCGCTAGCGCACCTCATCCGGGCGCTAGATCGTGCCGATCGAGATGTTGCCGCTGATGTCGTTGACCTGCACCTGAACGGTGTCGGTCGTTCCCACGGCGTCGGTCACGGTGCACGGGATCGTCGTCTGCGGCTTCGCCGCCAGCACCGTCTTGCCCGGCGCGCACGCCGCGGTCACCTGTACGCCCACGGTCTGGTCGTACTGCGTCTGAACGAAGTTCTGGATCTTGCTCACGTCGAGGACTGCGACCTGACGCACGGCCCGGTAGCCGGGGTCCCTCTCTGTCTGTGTCACCGTGTACGGGACGGGCTCGCTACCCACGGTGGCCGTGCACTCGAACTGCTTCCCGGACTTCTTCTTGATCTCTTTCGGGCACTTCGTCGCGCCGATGGGCGCGCCGGCGAAGTCCTTGTGCAGCTGCTTGCCGATCGTCTTCTCGACATCCTTGCCGTCGAGCGTCTCGGGCCCGCCGCTGCACGCCACGACCGCCGCCACCGTGCACACGAGCACGAGCGCGAAGCCTCGAGACCGGCGCATCGGGGCGAAGGTTACCGAGCGCCGAACTCCGGAAGGGTGGCGCGGTACAGCCGAACCGCGTCCGGAATGCCTTTCATGACGACGGGGCCGAGCTCGTCGAGCCGCAGGTCCGGCACCCGTCCGTCAACGAGCTCCCGGACGGGGTCCGACAACAGGACCTCGCCGGGCCCGGCGACGTCCACGATGCGCGATGCGATGTTCACGTCGTGGCCGACGAGGTCGTCGCCCCGTCGAGTCGGGCAGCCCCAGTGCATGCCGACGCGCACCCACAGCGGCACGTCGGTCGCGGCGTCCTCCTCGAACCGCTCCGACAGTGCGAGACACGCCTGCACCGCGCTCACGGCTTCCGGGAACCACAGCATGAAGCCGTCACCGAGATCCTTGACGACCCGGGCGTCGCGCGGGAGCGCGTCGCGCACCACGCGCTCCTGGCGCTCGAGCAGCGCGAGCGCCTGCTCGTCACCGTGCTCGGCGGTGAACTCGGTGAAGCCGACAATGTCCGTGAAGACGACCGTGCCGGCAGGTGATGCGCTCACCGCTCGATGACCCGGACGCTCCCGCTCAGCGTCTTCACCCGGATCTCGCCGTCGTGACCGGCGGCGGGCTCGCTGTCGACTTTCCCGCTCAAGGTCCTGAGCCGTGTCGCGGGTCGCGCGCCCCGAGGCACGCTGATGGTGACGGATCCGGACAAGGCCTTGACGTCGAGGTGGCCCGCGCCGGCCAGTCCGACGTCGACGTTGCCGCTGCCCGCCTTCACGGACGCGCTGTCGACCAGGTCGGCCTCCACCGACCCGGAACCTGTCGCGAGGTCGGCCGCGCCGGCTCGGATCACGCTGATCCCGCCGCTGCCGGTCTTGAGCCGGCACTCCCCCGTGCACTCGGCGACCTTGAACGAGCCCGAAGCCGTGCGGGCGTCGAGGCGTTCGACATGATCGACGGAGATGCTCCCGCTGCCCACGGTCACGCGTGCGTGGCCGAGCCGCCCGCGGAGCTCGACGTTGCCGGAGCCGGCGCCGATGATGACGTCGCTGCCCTCGGGACAGCGCACCGCGACGGAGCCCGACCCCGCCTTGACCTCGACCGAGCCGTCCGAGCCAACCTCGGCGCGCCGCGCCCCGCTGACGACGACGTCGGTCCGCTCCTCCCCCGTCACCGACACGCTGCCCGACCGGGACGTGACACGAACGGTCGGGTTGGGCGGGGCCTCGAGGGTCAGCTCCGAAGCCATGTACGCATCATGGCCCGGTCAGACCGGGCCGGCGAGGTGACGATGGTCACCGGTTCTCGGGGTTTTGGCGTCGCTGCGCCGGGATATAGCCGGTACAGCGACGCCAAAACCTGAATCAGTTCCCGGCCGCGTGCACCACCTCGCCGCCCAGGTCCATGAACCGCGTGTCGCCGGCGAGGTTCTTGCCGAGCGCGTTGATCGTGTAGCCGACCGCGAGCTCGCGATCCGGGTCGCCCCACGCACCCGAGCCGCCGTAACCGTTGTGACCGAAGCCGCGCTCGAGCACGCCCGCCGACGTGAGCACGCCGTGGTAGCCGAGGCGCCATTGCATCGGGAAGCCGAGGATCAGGTCGGGGCGGTTGTTCTGCGGCTCGATGGCGCGCGCGATCGTCTTGTCGGACAGCAGGCGCACCCCGTCGAGCTCGCCACCGCCAGCCAGGCACGCGTACATGCGCGCGAGCGAGCGCGCGGTGAAGCACCCGTTGCCAGACGGCATCGGCTGCTCGAGCCACGCCTGATCATCACTCGGCGCGAGGATCGACGGCGGCAGCGCGGCCGCGATGAGCTCGGGATGGAGCGTGAGCCCGAGGCGCTCGGCGACGCGCAGCATCGCGGTGGGGTCGCGCGTCAGCTCGCCGGCGTCGGGCGCCGAGACGGTCTGCGCGAGCCGTCCGAACTCTTCGCGCGGCAACCCGATGTGGCAGCCGTCGAGCGCGAGCGGCTCGGCGATCTCCGTGCGGACGAACTCGGTGATGCCGAGCCCCGACACTCGCCGAATGATCTCGCCCACGATGAACCCGAACGTCACGGCGTGGTAACCGTTGTTGGTGCCGGGCTCGTGCGCGGGCGTCATCCGCTCGAGGCCGGCGACCATCGCGTCCCAGTCGAAGATCTGCTCGCGCCGCTCGAGGAACGACGCCACGTCGTACAGGCCGGCCTCGTGGCAGAGCACTTGGCGCACCGTGATGGTGTCCTTGCCGTTCTGCGCGAACTCGGGCCAGTGCTCGGCGACGCGATCGTCGTAGTCGAGGAGCTGCCGGTCCACGCACAGGTGGAGGGCAGTAGACGTCACGCCCTTGGTCGTCGAGTACGACACGGCGAGGGTGTCCTCCCGCCACGGTGATCCCGACGTGTCGGTCACGCCCGTCCACGCGTCGACGACCGGCCGTCCGTGGTGGTACACGCACAGGGCGGCGCCGCCGCCGCTCTCCACGACTTGCGCCTCGAGGGTCGAGACCACCTCGTCGAACGCTGGCTCCCACGTACCGTCGGCCATTCCCGCTCTCCCCCGCGCGGCGGCGTAGCTCTGAACCCTGTATTGCACACCTAGTGAAAGAACAATATCGTTCGCGTTCGTGGCGGCCACCAGTCTCACCGATGGGCGCTCGGCGCGCGCCGCCCGCACCCGTGACGCCGTGGTGGAAGCGCTTCTGTCCCTCCTCGACGACGGCAACTTCCGGCCCACGGCGCGCCAGGTCGCCGAGCGCGCTGGTGTCTCGCTTCGGTCGGTATACGTCCATTTCGACGACCTCGAGGACCTCTTCACCGCGGCCGCGCACCGCCACTTCGAGCGCGTGCGCGACCTCATCGAGCGCATCCCCGACCACGGTCCGCTCGAGACTCGGCTCGACCTCTTCACCCGGCAGCGGGCGCGCATCCACGAGGCGTCGGCGCAGGTGCGGCGGGCGGCCGTGCTGCAGGAGCCGTTCTCGCCCGCGCTCGCCGAGGTGCTCGCGCTGGCGCGCAAGCTGTCCCGCGCCGAGATCGAACTCGTCTTCGGCGCTGAGCTCGCCCGCCGCGAGCGCGCCGAGCGTGAACGCCTCGTCGTCGAGCTCGACCTGCTGTCGAGCGCGGCCGTGTGGGAAACGCTGCGGCTCCACTACGACCAGTCCGCGGACGGGGCGCGCGAGATCGTCGCCGATACGCTCCGGGCCTGCCTGCGCGAAGGCTGATGGACGCGCTCCGCACGCCCGACGAGCGCTTCACCGACCTGCCCGGCTTCCCCTTCTCGCCCCACTACGTCAACGTCCCCGATCCCGAGCGTGGTTCGCTTCGTGTCCATTACGTCGACGAGGGCGCACGAGACGCCGAACCGGTACTCCTGCTGCACGGCGAGCCGTCGTGGAGCTTCCTGTACCGCAAGATGATCCCGATTCTCGTCGACGCCGGCCTCCGGGCCGTCGCGCCCGACCTCGTCGGCTTCGGCCGCTCCGACAAGCCCGCCAAGCGAACCGACTACACGTACCAGCGCCACGTCGACTGGATGCGTGCCGTGGTCGAGCAGCTCGGTCTCAATCGCATCACGCTGGCCGGTCAGGACTGGGGCGGCCTCATCGGGCTGCGCCTTGTCGCCGAGGACGAAAGCCGGTTCGCGCGCGTCATCGCCGCCAATACGTTCCTCCCTACCGGCGACCGCCATCCGGGCGACGCGTTCCTCGCGTGGCAGAAGTTCTCGCAGGAGACCGAGACGTTCCCCGTGGGTCGGATCGTGAACGGCGGTTGCACGACCGACCTTCCCCCCGAAGTGATCGCCGCCTACGACGCGCCTTTCCCGGACGAGACCTACAAGGGGGGCGCTCGCCAATTTCCTGTGCTCGTGCCGACCGCGCCCGACGACCCGGCGGCCGAGCCGAACCGTCGGGCGTGGGAGGTGCTGCGCCGCTGGGACAAGCCGTTCCTGACCGCGTTCAGCGACTCGGACCGGATTTCCGCGGGCGCTGACAGCGTGCTCCAGTCCGACATCCCGGGGGCGGGCGGAAGGCCGCACACGACCATCCGCGGCGCCGGGCACTTCTTGCAAGAGGACCGCGGCGAGGAGCTCGCACGGGCGATAGTCGACTTCGTCGGGTACACACCGGGCAGCGGGTAACACCCAGGTCGGGCGCGGCATGCGCTCGACCTGGAAAACCTAACGTTTCCGCGAGCGCGCAGAGGGGGGAATGGGTGCTCCGATGAGTGATACGACCGGCGCGTCGTTGCCTGTCCGCACCCGGCTCTCGGACTTCGAGTGGCTCGGTCACCTGCTCGCCTACGCCCTACCCATCGGGCTGCTGATCCTCGCGGTGCGCGTCGAGCCGTTCCCGGCCCCCAACGGCGTGATCCTCGACGGCGCCATCGGCGGTGGCCGTGTCGCGCTCATCGCGCTCGGCATCGCGTTGATCTACCGGGCGAACCGGATCATCAACTTCGCCCAGGGCGACCTGGGCCAGGTCCCGGCCACGCTGGGGGCGCTGCTGGTGATCAGCCTGGGCGTCAACTACTTCCTCGCCCTGACGACGGGACTCGTCGCCGCGATCGTCCTCGGGGTGCTGGTGGAGACCCTGATCATCCGGCGCTTCTTCCGCGCCCCCCGGCTGATCCTGACGGTCGCGACGATCGGGCTCTCCCAGGTCCTTATCGGCGGTGGCCTGTTCCTGGCGCAGGCGTTCGGCGAGGACTTCCAGAGCAACCGCCTCGAACCGCCGTTCTCGGTCAAGTTCCAGGTCGGGAGCACAATCTTCAACGGCAACGACGTGATCGCGATGGTGACGATCCCGATCGCGTTCGTGGCACTGGCGGTCTGGCTCCGGTTCAGCAACATCGGCGTAGCCGTGCGAGGGAGCGCCGAGCGCGCCGACCGGGCGGCGACGCTCGGCATCCCGGTGCGGCGCCTCCATACGATCGTGTGGACGGTCGCAACCGTGCTCGCGTTCTTGGGGATGTGGCTGCGCGCGGGGGCAGTCGGGCTGCCCATCGGCACGGTCCTGGGCCCGACGTTCCTGCTCCAGGCGCTCGCCGCGGTCGTGATCGGCCGGATGGAGCGGTTCGGTGTCATCGCCGCCGCCGCGGTCGGGCTCGGGATCCTGGACAAAGCCATCACATTCCAGCCCGGCAACAGCCCCGCGTACAACGACGCCATCCTGTTCCTCGTCATTCTCGGGGCGCTGCTGATGGCCCGGCGTGCTGGTCGCGGCCGCGTCGGGCCTGAGGATGTCTCCACGTGGCAGGCGGCTCGTGAGGTGCGGCCGATCCCGCGTGAGCTGGTCCGGCTCCCCGAGGTCCGCGTAGCGAAGTGGGCGCTCGGCGCCGCGGTCGCGGCGTTCCTCGTGACGCTCCCTCTGTGGCTCGACGAGAGCCGCATCAACCTCGCGGCCGTGATCGTGATCTTCGGGATGATCGGCTTGTCGCTCGTCGTGCTGACCGGCTGGGCGGGGCAGGTCAGCCTCGGCCAGATGGGCTTCGCGGGCGTGGGCGCGGCCGTCGGCGGCGCGATGACCGACCACATGAACTCCGACCTGTCGATCGGGCTCCTCGCCGGCGGCGCCGCCGGCGCGCTGGCGGCGATCGTCGTCGGTTACCCGGCGCTGCGCCGGCGGGGTCTCACGCTCGCGGTCAGCACACTCGCGTTCGCGCTGTTCGTCTCCTCGTTCGTACTCAACCAGGAGCTCTTCGGCGACAACGGCACTGCTCCGCTGTCCCTCCCCGGGCAATGGTTGCCAGGCTTCCGGATCGACCGGTTGCCGCTCTTCGGTCGGTTCGACATCGAAACCGAGACCCGCTTCTACTTCCTCTGCCTCGTCGTCCTCGGGTTGATGCTCATCGCGGTCCGCGGTGTGCGCCGGAGCCGCACCGGGCGAGTCCTCATCGCCATCCGCGAGAACGACGCCGCCGCGCGCTCCTACGGAGTCAACGCGACCCGCACCCAGCTCGCCGGCTTCGCGCTCTCGGGTTTCCTGGCCGCGGTGGCAGGCGTGCTGTTCGTGCACCAGCAGACCGGGCTCCAGGTCGGCGCAGGCAATCTCTATCTCCCCGCGGAGAGCCTCCGCGTCTTCTCGATGGTCGTGATCGGCGGGCTGGGTTCGATGCCGGGGGTGCTGCTGGGCGCGGCGTACATCTGGGGCACCGAGTACTTCCTGCCCGGGCAATGGCAGTTCCTGGCGACCGGAGCCGGAGTGCTGCTGATCCTCATGGTCCTGCCCGGCGGTCTCGGCTCGGTGCTCTACGACGTACGCGACTGGCTCCTCCGTCAAGTCGCCGAGCGCCGCCGGCTCGTCGTCCCCAGCTTGGTGGCCGATGTGCGCGCGCCCGAGGAACCCGTGCCGGAGCCCGTGCGCGAGGCGGCTGAGGAAGCCGCCGAACGCGCGCCCGCGGAGGTCGGACTGTGACCGCGACGGCCGCCCCAGCCCGCACCAACAGGTTCGCCAGGTGGTGTGACAGCCTGACCGGCGGAGCCGCGCTGTTCCCGCTCGTCGTGCTGTTCGGGCTCAACGCCGCCGACGAACTCGACCGCACCGCATTCGGCGTGCTGCTCCCGAACATCCGCGACGACTTCGGCCTGAACACCCAGGGCATCCTCACGGTCGTCTCGCTGTCGTTCATCGCCGCCCTCGTCCTCGCGCTGCCGATCGGGTTCTGGGCCGACCGCTTCAACCGCGTCAACATCGTCGTCCTCGCCGGCGTGTTGTGGGGCGTGTTCTCCGTGCTCACCGGTTTGGCGGTGACGGTCGTCATGCTGGCGATCGTGCGCGCCGGATCCGGCCTCGGACGCGCCTTCAACGACCCGGTCCACAACTCCTTGATCCCCGACTATTACGACGTCCCGGTCCGGCCGAAGGTGTACGCCGTCCACCGGTCGGGCAACGCGATCGGACTGTTCCTCGGCCCGGTCCTCGGTGGCGTGATCGCGCACTTCTTCGGTTGGCGGACGCCCTTCATCCTGTTCGGCATCCCGACCACGATCTTCGTGATCCTGGCGCTCCGGCTGCGCGAACCGGTGCGTGGCGCGTACGAGCGGCGGGCGATGGGCGCCTCGGAGGAGGCGATCGCCACGGAGGAGGCGCCGCCGTCGTGGTCCGAGTCGTGGCGGATCGTGTGGCAAGTCGGCACGCTGCGGCGCCTCTTCGCGTCACTGCCGTTTCTCGCGTTGTCAGTTGTCGGGTTGCTGACGCTCGGCTCGCTCTTCTACCAGGACACCTTCGGCCTCAACGAGCTGCAGCGGGGCCTCGTCGCGGGGATCGCCGAGCCAGCCTCGATCGTGGGCTTCCTCATCGGCATCCCGATTGCAACCAAGTTGCTGGCGCGCGATCCCGGCCTCGTGCTGAAGTTCCTCCTCGCCGTCACCGTCGTGGTCTCCGTCGCCTGGATCGTATTCTCCCAAGCACCGAACCTCGCCGTCGCGATCGCGTCGAACCTCGTGATCTCGGGATCGCTCGGCCTGCTCGTGCCCGGCATCTACAGCGTGTTGTCGCTGACGATTCCCCCGAAGGTGCGCGCGTTCGGGTTCGCGGTCGCCGCGATCTGGATCGTGCCCGGGTTGCTCGTCCTTCCCATCGTCGGCGGGATCGCCGACGCGTACGGCATTCGGCTGGCGCTGTTGGCGGCCGCGCCGGTGTTCGTGATCGGCGGCCTCATCCTCGCCTCGGGCGGGTCAAAGGTGAAGGGCGACATCACCCGCGTGTGGACGGCGGCGGCCGCGCAGTCCGAGGTCGCGTACGAGCGGCGGCAAGGAAAGGTCAAGCTGCTCCTCGTTCGCGGTGTCGACGTCCACTACGACGGCGTCCAGGTGCTGTTCGGGGTCGACTTCGAGATCGACGAGGGCGAGATCGTGGCGCTCCTCGGGACCAACGGCGCCGGTAAGTCGACGCTGCTCAAGGCCGTTTCGGGCCTCGTCGAGGCGAGCGGCGGCGCGATCATCTTCGACGGTCGCGACATGACGCACACGCCCCCGGACGAGATCGCGGCGCGTGGCGTCACGCAGGTGCCGGGCGGGCAGGGCGTGTTCCCGTCGCTCACGTTGGCCGAGAACCTGCGCCTGGCGGGCTGGCTCCAGCGCCGGGAGCCGGACGAGGTCAAGGAAGCGACCGATCGCGTGCTGGACTACTTCCCCGTCTTGCGCGACCGGCTCCAGGAGCCGGCAGGGAACCTCTCGGGCGGGCAGCAGCAGATGTTGACGCTCGGGATGGCATTCATTGGCCGGCCGCGTCTCCTGATGATCGACGAGCTCTCGCTCGGGTTGGCCCCGACGGTGATCGCGCAACTGCTCGAGATCGTGAAGGCGCTACGCGATCGGGGCACGACGATCATCCTCGTCGAGCAGTCCGTCAACCTCGCGCTTACGCTCGCCGAGGAGGCCTTCTTCATGGAGAAGGGTGAGATCCGCTTCCACGGCCCGACGGCCGAGCTCCTCGAGCGACCCGACGTGCTGCGTTCGGTGTTCCTCGAAGGCGCCGGCGGGCCGCGCACGCCGAGGTTCGCACCCAACGGCGACCGCGGCGTCGGGCCCGAGAGCGGCGGCGCGGCGCAGACGCGACTCGAGGTGCGTGACGTGTCGAAGCGGTTCGGCGGCATCGCCGCGCTCCACGACGTCTCCTTCTCCGTCGCGCCGGCCGAAATACTCGGCTTCATCGGTCCGAACGGCGCAGGCAAGACCACGCTCTTCAACGTCATCTGCGGACTCCTGCCCGATGACGCGGGAACCATCGTCCTGCGCACCGACGAGGGCAGCTCCGAGCTGCACCGCAAGTCGGCGCAGACCCGGGCGCGTCTCGGGTTGGGTCGATCGTTCCAGGACGGCAGGCTGTTCCCCGCGCTCACCGTGCAGGAGACAATCGCCGTGGCGCTCGAGACGCACGTCTCGGTGCGCGACCCGCTGGCGGCGGCACTCCACCTACCGACGGTCAAGAAGTCGGAGGCGCGCGTCCGCCACCGGGTCGACGAGCTCGTCGACCTCATGGGCTTGGGCGCGTTCCGTGACAAGTTCGTACACGAGCTCTCGACCGGCAGTCGCCGCATCGTCGACATCGCGTGCGTGCTCGCGCACGAGCCGAGTGTGCTGCTGCTCGACGAGCCGTCGAGCGGCATCGCCCAGCGCGAGGCCGAGGCGCTAGGGCCACTGCTCACACGAATCCGCGACACGCTGGGAGCGACGCTCCTCGTGATCGAGCACGACATCGCGCTGCTCACCTCGATCGCCGACCGGATCATCGCGCTCGACCTGGGTGAGATCATCGCGGAGGGCAGCCCGGCCGAGGTCGTTCGCCATCCGGCGGTCATCGCGTCGTACCTCGGCACGACCGAGGCCACCATCGCTCGCTCCGGCACCCAGGGCGCATTGCTGGGCGCCGATCCTCGTTCAGACTGACACGACTGACTTTTCAGGGGGGAAAGGAAGCCACATGGCCACCAACATCAACCGGCGGTGCGGAACCGGTCCTCGCGCTCTGTCGCTCCTTGGTGTCATCATGACGATGACGCTCGTCGCAGGCATGCTCGCCGCGACTGCGGCCGCGTCTCCAGCCAGCGACGAGTCGGACGCGCAGAGAAACCAGAAGCTCGTCAAGGCCGGTCCGATGACGCCGCAGAAGGCGAAGCTGCTCGGCAAGACCAACATCGACTTCGGCCCGAACTGCGACACGGCGACGGGACGGGTGAAGCTGCCGTCGGTCTACGCGCCGCCGTGTGTCGAGCCGTTCAAGGGCAAGAACGGTGGGGCGACGTCGGAAGGGGTCACGGGTGACGAGATCAAACTCGTCGTCTACGTCGCCGATCCGGCCAAGGACCCCCTGCTTGCCGCCCAGATCCGCCTCGCGGGGGCAAATCTTGATATCCCCGAGATCGAGAACACGTTCAGAGGTTACGTCGACATCTACAACAAGCTGTTCGAACTCTACGGCCGCAAGATCTCAGTCGAGTTCTTCGTCGGGACTGGCAGCGGCGCCGATACCACCGCAGCCAAAGCCGACGCCATCGCCATCGCCGACAAGAAGCCATTCGCGGTGCTCGGTGCGCCACAGCAGTCGACGACTGTGTTCTCCGACGAGCTGGCGTCGAGAGGAGTGCTCTGCGTCGGATTCTGTGCGGCTGCAGTACCTCAGAAGATCGTCGAACGGAACGCGGGGTACATCTTCCCGGTCGCACAGTCGCCGGAAGAGGGGGCCGAGCTCACGGCCGAGCTCATCGGCAAGCAAGCCGGGCCGGGCAAGGCCCAACACGCCGGTGACCCGGCGATCCAGGCCAAGAATCGGGTGTACGGCGTTGCTCATTACGACACCCCTGACGGCCAGTACCAGGGGCTCTTCACCACGCTGAAGGACAAGTTGAAGAAGTACAAGATCACGCCCAAGGTCGATCAGTCCTTCTTCCTCGACCCGGCCAAGCTGCAGGAGAACGCCCGCACGATCATCACGAAGATGAAGGACGCCGGCGTCACGACCGTCATCTACACGGGCGATCCGCTCACGCCGGCGTCGCTCACAAAGGAGGCGACGGCGCAGGACTACTTCCCGGAATGGATCATCGGCCCTACGTATCTCGCCGACACGTCGATCTTCGGCCGAACCTACGACCAGAGCCAGTGGGAGCACGCGTTCGGCATCGGCCTGGTCCCGGGAAGGGCGCAGAAGGAGCTCAGCGGGACGTGGTTCCTCTACGACTGGTTCCACGGCACGCCCCCGCCGAGCAACATCTACGGGGTCATCAACCCAGGCGTCTACATCTTCGCCCGGGGGGTCATGCTGGCGGGGCCGAAGCTCACGCCGAAGACGTTCCGTGACGGGCTCTTCCGCTACCCGCCGTCGGGCGGCGACCCGGTCAACCCGCAGCAATCCTGGGGGAAGCACGGGGTCTGGCCGTTCATCGACTACTACGAAGCAGACGACGCCGCGCTCATCTGGTGGGACCCGACCGCTCCCGGCGAGGACGAGGCCTCCAACAACGGCACCGGGCTGTACCGATACGCGGATGGAGGGAAGCGATACACGCTCGGGCACTTCCCGGCCAAAGGCCAAGCCGGGCTGTTCGACACTGCGGCGTCGGCGACGATCTTCCAGCAGCAGCTGCCGCCGGAGAGCACGCCGCCGAGCTACCCGTCGCCGGCCGCGGGCGGGTAGCGACGAGGGGCTGGGTGGGCGTCGTCCTCGTCGGCGACGCGCACCCAGCCCTTGCCGGTCACATACCGGCGGATGACGCGCGCCGGGTTGCCGACCGCGACCGAGTAGTCCGGCAACTCGCCGGTGACGACGGCGCCGGCGCCGACGACGACGTGCTCGCCGATCGTGGCGCCGCCGAGGACGAGCGCCCCGTGCCCGAGCCACGACCCCGAGCCGATTCGCACCGGCCGTGGCGCCGCGAACTGCCTGCCGACCGGTTGGTCGGGATCGATGTATCCGTGGTTGGCGTCGGTGACGTACACGTGATGGCCGGTCCAGACGTCGTCGCCGATCTCGATGTGCTGGTGGCCGACGACGCCACTCCCCTTCCCGATTACGCACCGGTCACCGATGCGGACGATGTCCCCATCGAGCACGTGCTCGGGTGACACGCCCGCGGACAGCGTCACGTAGGGGCCGATGATGCAGCCGTCGCCGATGTGGATCGCGCCCTCGCCGAACAGCGCCGCGACCGGGAAACAGATCGCGCTCCGCTCGCCGAAATGCGCGAACCGTCGCGCTCGCCGATGACCCGGCCTGATGGTGCCGACGTCGACCGCCACCGACCATCCCGCCTGCACGAGATCGCCGAGGACGCGCCGACCGACGTCGAGGAAATGTGACAGGTGGTCTGCGGCCACGGCGAAGGAGCGTAGCGTCACCCGGATACAGCCAGGTTGCCTAGCCACACCGGTGTGAAGTTCACGTCGACCGTCAGCATGTGGAGCCGGTTGTTGCGCAGCTTCGTGGCGTCGATGCCTTCGCCCTCGCCGTCGACGTGCCCGGCGTTGCCGAGTGCTTCGACCTTGCCGCTCGGGAGCGTGACCCGATAGAGGCCGTTGGTGGCGTCGTCGGTCGACAGCCACACGGCACCCGCGGCGACTCGCCGCCTTGCACTCGGTCGACGAACTGCGACATGCGCAGGGGCTTCAGCTGCTTCCAGCCCTTGCGCACGTCGTAGCGCAGCAGGGCGTCGCCACCGAAGCGGTCCATCGAATAGGCGATCATCGTCTTCGGGTCGACGGTGACGAACGAGGCCTCGTGCTGCGGGACCGTCACGGCGTCGACGAATGCCAGTGTCTTGGCGTCGTAGCGGGCAATCGCTTGCTCACCGCGCTCGTACTCGGGCTGCTCGTACGGCGCGTAGACGTACTTCCCGGCGACGTCGACGTCGCCGATGTGGTTGAACCCACGTGCGGCCCAGTCGGGTGGTATCGCGTCGTTCACCCGCTGGATGTCCTGGAGCTTGTCGTCGACGCGGGCGAGCACGCGCGTTCCCGAGAGGAGCCAGCCGTTCTTCCCCCGGGCGATGCCCTGGTTGTAGACGGGGTCGAGCTGCGCCTCGCCCGTCAGCCGAGCCTGCGGCGGCGCGGCCGTGATCGCGGGCGTGCCTGTTGCCAGCGCGACGACAAATGCCGCGCCCGCCGCCGCCCATCGAACCCGCCGCATCTCACGGGACTGTAGCTAGCTGCGACGTGGCCCTGCGGACAGCAGATCGCTCGCCTTCGTCATCGTCGCGCGCTTGCCCACGCTCCTGGGCGCCACGTCGACGTCGGCAGCCCGGGCGCGAAGCGCGCCGACCGTGCACTCCTCGCGCGGCCGGGTCGCGAACGGGTCGAAGCGGAAGTGGCGCATCGCGTTCTCGTGCGTCATCGCGTTGATCTCGTCGTCCGGAACACCGGCGGCTTCGAACGCCTTCATCGCGAACTCGGGCGAGATGGGCCATGTCGAGTCGGAATGGGGGTAGTCGCTCTCCCAGCAGATCATCTCGACGCCGACACGGTGGCGCTGTTCGAGGCCGGCGAGGTCGTCGATGTAGCACGTCACGACGCGCTCGCGGAACACCTCGCTCGGGAGCTTCACGCCGAAGTCCTGGCCCGTCCAGGGATGGTGCCGGGTGTAGATCCAGTCGACGCGCTCGTGGAAGTACGGGATCCAGCCGATCCCGCCCTCGGACAGCGCGATGCGCACGTCGGGGAACCTGCGCAGCACCGGGGACCACAGGAGATCGGCCGCCGCCTGCACGATGTTGACGGGCTGAAGGCTGATGAGCACGTCGATGGGCGCGTCGTCGGCGGTGACGACGAGTTGCGAGGACGAGCCGATGTGCATGGACACGATGGCGTCCTCTTCGCAGCACGCGGCCCAGAACGGATCCCAGTGGTCCGAGTGGAGGCTGGGCATGCGGAGCTTCGCGGGGTTCTCCGAGAAGCTGATCGCGTGGCAGCCCTTGGCGGCTACGCGGTGCACCTCGTCGGCCATCGCCTGCGGATCCCACAACGGCGGCAGCGCCAGCGGGATGAAACGCCCGGGATATGTGCCGCACCACTCGTCGATGTGCCAGTCGTTATATGCGCGCAGGATCGCGAGCCCGGCGTCCTTGTCGTGCGAACGAGCGAACAATTGCCCGCAGAGCTGCGGGAACGACGGGAAGCACATAGACCCGAGCACGCCGTTGGCGTCCATGTCGCGCACCCGATGGTGGATGTCGTAACAACCCTCGCGGATCTCGTCGAAGGAGGTCGGCTCCATGCCGTACTCCTCCGGCGGACGCCCGGCGACCGCGTTCAGCCCGATGTTCGGGATCTCGCGACCCTCGTACAGCCAGACGTCGCTGCCGTCCTCCTTGCGCACGACCCGCGGGGCCACGTCGGCGTACTGGGCCGGCAGCCGACCCTCGAACATGTCGGGCGGCTCGACCGCGTGGTCGTCCACGCTCACGAGGATCATGTCATCGAGATGCATATCGTAAGAATAGGTTCTGCGGCGATCGAGTGTTCCGTGTCACATCTGTCACGGTCTCCGATACTCACGCGACGCAGAAGCGTGCGGCCCCTTGTATGGGGACCGCACTGCGGTCAGAATCGCCGCGCCGGACGACGAAGGGGCGGGTATGACCGCACCAGCTGCCGCACTCAGCACGCGAGCTTCGGTGCCCGTCAAGCTGCTCGCCATTGTCGTCGCCGGTGCGCTCGTGTCTGTGCTGCTCGGCGTGTACGGCAAGGTCCACGACCCCACTGGCGAGCGCCCCTACACCTTGTTCTTCAGCGACACCATCAACCTCAAGGTCTGGTTCGCGAGCGCGGCGCTGCTCCTCGCGGCCGTACAGGTCCTCCTCGCGCTGCGGCTGTACGGGAAGATCCACATCCCACGCGAAGAACCGCCGTGGCTCGGTGACGCCCACCGCCTCACCGGAACGATCGCGTTCGCGTTCACGCTGCCCGTCGCGTATCAATGTCTGTGGGCGCTCGGATTCCAGTCGACCGACACACGAGTGCTGCTGCACTCGATCCTCGGCTGCTTCTTCTTCGGCGCGTTCACGATCAAGGTGCTCTGCGTCCGCACGCACGGGCTCCCCAACTGGGTGCTACCCATCGTGGGTGGCACGGTCTTCGCGGGCCTCGTGGCGGTCTGGGCGACGAGCGCCGTGTGGTTCTGGCGAGAGTTCGGGTTCCCGAGCTTCTGACGACAGGGGGCACGGTGTTCAAACGCGTCGTCAACGTCGTCGAGGTGCTGGTGTTGGTCGGCGTGGTTGTGTTCGTGGTCGAGCTCTTCGCGAACGAACCGGGCGGCGGCGCGGCCGCCAAGAGCGGCCCGGGCTACGACCTCTATGTCTCCAACTGCGCCCGGTGCCACGGGCAGGAGGGCGAGGGTGGGATCGGAGTGAAGCTTGCCGGCGGCGCGGTGGTGGACGCCTTCCCCGATGAGGCCGACGAGATCCGGGTGGTCGAGAACGGCCGAGCCGGCATGCCCTCCTTCAAAGGCACGCTCAGGGCGTCCGAGATTCGCGACGTCGTCAAGTACACGCGCACGGGCCTCAAGTAGCGACCAGCTCCGCCAGCAACGCCCGCTTGTCGACCTTGTGCGTTCCCGATCGAGGCAACGGGGACTCGCGCACGACGAGGCGGCGCGGCAGCTTGTAATCGGCGAGCCGGTCGGCGAGGAAGTCGCGCACGGCGGTGAGCTCGAGCGTCGCGACGCCGTCGCGCAGACGCACGACCGCGCACACGTCCTGACCAAGCACGTCGTGCGACACGCCGACGACTGCAGCCTCGACGACGTCGGGGTGCTCGTAGAGCGCGCTCTCGACCTCGATCGAGTACACGTTGTACCCGCCCCGGTTGATCATGTCCTTCTTGCGGTCGACGAGATAGAGGAAGCCGTCGACGTCGAAGTACCCGAGGTCGCCGGTGTGGACCCAGCCGTCGCGCCACGTCCGGGCGGTCGCCTCGGGGTCGTTCCAGTACGACCGCTGCCCGGCCGCGAGCCTGATCGCGACCTCGCCTACCTCGCCCTGCGCCACCTCGTCACCGCCGTCGTCGACGATGCGCACCGACGCGCCGGCGACGGGCTTGCCCACTGACCCCGGCCGTCGCAGGAGCTCACCCGGCGGCATCGTGCACGTGCTGCCACCGCCCTCCGTGAGGCCATAGCCGTTCACGAGCGCCGCCCGCGGGAACGCCTCAGCCAGCGCCCGCAGCGCATCCGGCGGCGTGGGCGCGCTCCCGAACATCACCATCCGCACGGACGACGTGTCACGGCCATCGAGCGCGCCCGACTCGAGCAGTAAGAGGATCTGCGCCGGTACCAGGAGCAGCCATGCCGGCCGCCGCTCCTCAATCAGCGCGACACAGCGGCTGGTGTCGAAGTGCGGCAGCGCCAGGCTCGTCATCGCCAGGCGTAGCGGCATGATCAGCGCTCCGAGGCTTCCGAACGTCGTCGGCAGTGGCGCCGAGTGCAGCAGCGTGAGCGGACGGTCGAGCGGGGCGGCGTCGTTGGCGAGCACGCTCTCGTGCGTAGAGGTCACGCCTTTCGGGAGGCCGGTGGTTCCGGACGTGTAGAGGATCTCGGCCAGGTCTGACGGCGATCGCGGCACCTGGAACGGTGATCGATCACCATCGATCGCAGCCGCCCACTCGTCGTCGCCGATGACCGGCGCGACGCCCAAGGCCCGGGCGCGCTGCTCTTGGTCTCCACCGGTGACGAGCAGCGCCGGCTGGCAGTTCCGAGCGACGTGTTCGAGCTCGCGGGCGGCATAGCGGGGGTTCACGGGGACGACGATTGCGCCGGCTTGGTGCGCCGCGATGTAGGCGACCCCGAAGCGCGTCGCCATCGGCGGCGGGAGGAGCAGCATGACCCGGTCGTCAGGCTGCACGCCCAGGTCGACGAGCCTGCGGGCGAGAGCGTTCGACCGCCTATCCCATTCCCCGAACGTCATCTCGTCTTCGTCGACGACGTCGACCGCGACGCGCTCCGGAAACCGCGCTGCGACTGTACGCAGCTCGTCGGGAATCAAAGTCACGAACGCACTGTATTGACGCGAGCCGACCCGACCCAGAACACTCCCCCGCCATGCAGTCGCCCCCGGCGCCGATCCTGGTCGGGTTGCTGTTCGACTTCCCGCAGGCCGATGGCGGCGCGAGCTTCGAGGAAGCCGTCCGCCTCGGACTCGACGAGGTCACCGCCACCGGCCGACTCGACCGGCCAGCGGAGTTCGTCACGCGGCTTGCGCGGGGTCTCCCGCTCGGTACGGCACACGACGTCACGACCGCGTTCGGCGAGCTCGACGAGGAGGGGGTGCTGCTGATCCTCGGCCCGTCGATCAGCGACAACGGGCTCATCGCCCGGCCGCTCGCCGACGACCGCGGGATTCCGTGCATCAATTACACCGGCGGCGAGCGCACGCGTGGCGAGTTCATGTTCCACTACCAGATCGGTTCGCTGGAGGAGGAGCCGCCGCTGCTCGCACGCCGACTGGCGGAGCGGGGGCTGCGGAGCGCGGCGGTGATCCACGACCAGTCACCGGTCGGGCGGGGCTACGCCGAGAGTTTCGAGGACGCTCGGGCGCTGCACGACCTCGACACCACCGGCGTCGCCGCGATCTCGCCGCTGGCAGAGGACGTGAAGCCCGTCGTTGCCCGGTTACGTGAAACGGGCCCCGATGCGCTCGTCTACCTCGGTCTCGGCGTGACTTCGCGCGCGGTCGCAGTCGCGCTCG
This sequence comes from Acidimicrobiia bacterium, assembly GCA_035637335.1. GTDB lineage: Bacteria > Actinomycetota > Acidimicrobiia > IMCC26256 > JACDBD01 > JALZAA01. The sequence continues at coordinate 7,912 of DASPXI010000065.1, read as the reverse complement.
CCGATCTCGGATGGTCGGTGCCCGTCCTCGCCAACAGCTCGCTGATGTTCGGCTACGCGCGTCCCGATTGGCGTGATGGCTGGGCCGGCTGGGAGTACCTCGACGGCGTCGCCGACAACAACACGATGCGGCAGCGCCTGCGAGAGAAGTCGAAGCGCGCTGCCGCAGGGCCCATCGGCTGCGCGGCGTACGACATGGGCCGTCTCGTGGGGGAAGCCATCGCCCGCGCCCACCATCTCACCCGCGCCGGGCTCAAGGAGGGACTGGAACGCGTGAAGCAGCTTCCGGCCACCTCGGGCGTCGAGGGCACCACGATGGGCTTCGGCCACTACGACCACGCCGCGCTCAAGGGCCAGTACCTCGTGTTGCGTGAATGGCGCGACGGCAAGACCGTCCAGGTCGCGACCTAGAGCGACTCAAGCACGCCCAGCACCTTCTCGTTGGGCGGGATGTTGTACTGCTGCGCGCCGACTTCCTCGAAGCGCACGATCCCCTCGGCGTCTATGACGAACAATCCCGGTCGTTGGCCGAGAGAGATCAGGCGGCTGGTCACGTCGTACGCATCGAACACCTCGTGGTCGGGATCGATCAGCGTCGGGTACGGAAGCGGGTGCGACCGGAGGTAGGCCTCGGAGCGCTTCGGCGGCTCGGCCGAGATCGCCAGCAACTCGGCGCCGAAGGCGGTGAAGCGCTCGTAGTCGTCGCGCAACTGCGCGAGGTGCCGCCGGCAGAACGGTCAGGTGTAGCCGCGCAGGAACACGAGCACCACGGGCCGGCCCCGGAAGGACGACAACGCCACCTCGCCGCCGCCCGACCGGGGCAGCGTGAAGTCCGGCGCCGGCGCTCCCACCGGCACGGTCGAGCTCTCGGTCATTGCCGGATCCTACGACCGACCCTTGACGCCGGCCGCGACGGCCGGAAGGGTTTGTCGAGCGGCATCCGGCCGTGGCCTGGCACGACGTGAGGGGGATACATGGCGGACAGTGTCTACAAGGTCATCGAGCTCGTCGGGACGAGCTCCGAGGGGTTCGAGCAGGCGGTCTCCGCCGCGGTGGCGCAGGCGTCGCAGTCACTCCGCGACCTGCGCGTCGCCGAGGTCTCCGAGCTCGACGTCACCATCGAGAACGGCCGCGTGTCGGCGTATCGGGCCAAGGTCAACATCTCGTTCAAGTACGAGGGCGGCGGCTAGCTCGGCGTAGTTGTCACACCCCCGTGGTTCGATGCTCCCGACGGGTGGAGCAGAACCACGGGAGGACTGATGGCACAAGAGTTGGGCGATATCGCACCGCCGGTGCGTTTCGAGCCGTGCGCGGAGTTCCGCGACGACCACACCGCGGCGTGGCCGGTGTGCGACGCGTGCGGGTGGCTGGCAGACGATCACGCCACCGTCACCGCGGTTGCGGTCGTACGAGAGCTGCCGCGTCGGCGTGCGCCGCTACCCGAGCGAAAAGCGTCGTAGCCGCGTCGCCGGTCAGGCCGACTTGCGGGAGCGGCTTGCCTTCTTGGCGCCTGCCTTCTTGGTCTTCTTCGCGGCCGCCTTCGCCGGCTTCTGCGCCGCGGCGCGCCTGGACGCGCCCGCAGCCTGACCCTTGCCGGCTCGGGCGAGGCTCTGCTCGAGCGCGGCCATGAGGTCCACGACCTTGGCCGGCTCCTCGACCATGGGCTCGGCGACGATCTCCTCGCCCGCGGCCTTCTTCTCGATCAGCTCCTGCACCTGCTCGCGGTATTCGTCGTGATACTTCTCGGGCTCGAAGTCGGTGGCCAGCGCCTCGATGAGCTGGCGGGCCATGTCGAGCTCCCGTTCGTCCGGCTTGACCTCGTCGCCGGGCAGCCCCTCGAGGCTCTCCACCGCGATCACCTCGTCGGCGTAGCGCATCGTCTCGATGCACAGAGCGCCGTCGAGCGGGCGGATGGCGACGAGGTGCTCCTTGCCGCGCAGCACGATCTTGCCGAGCGCGACCCTCTGGAGGTCGGACATCGCGTCGAGGAGCAGCTTGTAGGGCTTGGCCGCGCCGCGATCGGGCACGAGGTAGTACGGCTGCTCGAAGTAGATCGGGTCGATCTGCTGGAGCTCGACGAAGTCCGAGATGTCGATCGTGCGGCTCGCCTTCGGGCGCAGCTTCTCGAGCTCGTCCTGCTCCATGACGACGTACTGGCCGGGGGCGATCTCGGAGCCTCGGACGATCCGCTCCTGGGGAACTTCCTCACCCGTCGCCTCCGAGACCCGCTTGTAGCGGATGCGGGCGCCGGTCCCCTCCTCGAGCTGGTTGAACCGCACGTCCTTCGAGCGCACGGCCGACACGAGCTTCACGGGCACGGTGACGAGCCCGAAGCTGATGTTCCCGCTCCAGATCGCGTTGGGCACGTCGGCCCACCTCCTTGCCGCCCGCCGGCCCCTATAGCGTCGCAGGTGTGAAGGGCCGGCGCACATCTCTCACAGGGGCACCTTGAGCCCCAAGGGTACCGACGTCGAGATCGACGGCCGGCGCCTACGCCTGTCGAACCTCGACAAGGTCCTGTACCCCGAGACCGGATTCACGAAGGGCCAGGTCGTCGACTACTACGCCCGCATCGGTGCGGTGATGGTGCCGCACCTCGCCGACCGGCCGGTGACGCTCGTGCGCTGGCCCGACGGTGTCGCCAGTCAGTCGTTCTTCGAGAAGCGGTGCCCGACGCACGCGCCCAAGTGGATGCGCACGGCCGTGGTGTCCGACGACCTCGTCCAGTGCGTGCTCGACAACCTTCCGTCGCTCGTGTGGGCGGCGAACATGGCCGCGCTCGAGCTGCACACGCCCCAGGCGCGGGTGTCGAGCCCCGACCGTCCCGACTCGATGGTGTTCGACCTCGACCCCGGGCCCGGCGCCACCGTGCTCGACTGCTGCCGGGTCGGCCTGGACCTGCGCGGTGTTCTCGCCGAGCTCGACCTCGAGTGTCTCGTGAAGACGTCGGGGTCGAAGGGCCTCCACCTCGCCGTGCCGCTCCATACCGACGTGACCGACGAGGACACGAAGGAGTTCGCGCGCGCCCTCGGACAGCTCCTGGCCAAGCGCGAGCCGGACCGTGTGACGGTGATCATGAGGAAGGACGAGCGGCCCGGGAAAGTGTTCGTCGACTGGAGCCAAAACGACCGGCACAAGACGACCGTGTGCGCATACTCACTGCGCGGCAAGGCGCGGCCGACCGTGTCGGCTCCGGTGACCTGGGACGAGGTCAGCGACGCTCTCGATACCGGCGATCCCGACACCGACGCGCTGATGTTCGAGGCCGGCGATGTACTCGAGCGGGTCGAGCAGCTCGGAGATCTGTACCGTCCGAACCTCGAACTCGAGCAAGAGCTGCCGGCGTTGCGCACCTCGGGAAAGCGCGGCGCGTGAACCTCGATGGGAAAGTCGCGATCGTGACCGGCGCCAGTCGCGGCGTCGGGGCTGCAACCGCGATCGCGCTCGCCGACGAGGGTGTGGCGGTCGCGTGCGCGGCGAGGGCCACCGACGAGAGTCCGCTACGGCTTCCGGGCACTATCGACGCCACGGTCCGCCGCATCACCGACGCGGGAGGCGACGCTCTCGCCGTGCCCACGAACCTCGCGCAAGAGGAAGACGTCGAGCGCATGGTTACCACGACCGTCGAGCACTTCGGACGGCTCGACATCGTCGTCAACAACGCCGCCATCACGTTCCCCGGCGACATCGACGTGCCGATGAAGCGCTACGACCTCATGATGGCCGTGAACCTGCGCGCCCCGCTGGTGGTGGCGCACGCGGCGATCCCGCACATGAAGCAGCAGGGCGAGGGAGCGATCCTCAACATCTCGTCCGCCGCCGCGCTCGACTACATCCCCGGTCTCATGATCTACGGGATGTCGAAGATCGCGCTGGAGCACCTCACTGTTTCGCTCGCCACGCAGCTGCAACCGCACCGGATCGCGGTAAACACGTTCCGCATCGATGTGCCCGTGGCGTCAGAAGGCTTCGTCGCCAACACTCCGGGCTTCGATCATTCCGACTGGGAGCCGACCGAAGTCCCGGCCGAAGGCATTGTGTGGATGCTCCGGCAGCCCTCGTCGTACACGGGCCGCAACGTGAGCATGGCGGCGCTCCGGGCGGAGCAGGGGATCATGGGGTCACGGGTGCGGTCGCAGGACGGCTAAAACGCCGCTCGCCGCCCGCCACGTGCTACATGAGAGGGGTGACTCTGGACGAGCCGCGCTCGCCTCGCGACGCCCAACGGCGGCGTCTCTACCTCGCCGAGACCCCGCTGCCCACCAGCCCGCTGCCGGGCCTCGACGCCTGCGCGGCCTTCGCCGACCGCGTCGTCGGCACGCTGTGGTGGGAGGCTCGCTTCCCGGACCGGGGCCTCGCGAAGGTGCCGCGCTTCCGGCCGGGCCACGGCGCCCGGCAGGCGTTCTTCTCGACCGACGAGCGCGGCACCACGATCACGCTCCCCCGCCGCTACCGCACCAAGGGTGTCGTGTTGCACGAGCTGGTCCACTGGGCGCTGGCCGACGACGAGGACTTACCGTCGCACGGCCGCACCTTCGCCCGGCTCCTGCTCGACGCCACCGAGGAGTTCCTCGGCGCCGGACGCGCGGAGGCGCTGCGGGCGTCGTACCGCGAGCAACGCGTGCAGGTGGCGCGGGCGCCCAGGCTCGGTCCCGACCGGCGGCTCCACTACGGCTGGGACGAGCGCCTGCGTCTCGGGAAAGGCAAGACGCTCGCCGTCCTCTACCGAGCGCGCGACGGCGGTCCGATCGCGACCACGGGCGTGTACGAAGGCTACGAGCGCGGCGCGTCAGTGCTGCAGGTGCGCGTCGGCGGCGCGGCACGTCCCATGCGCATCCGCGCTTCGACCGTGTGGGACGTCCGCCCGGTCGCACCCTGATTGATTTTGGCGTCGCTGAGTACCGCTACTCGTAACTCAGCGACGCCAAAACAAAGAGAGAGCTACGAGACGCGCTCGACGATCATGGCCATACCCTGGCCCCCGCCGACGCACATCGTCTCGAGTCCGATGGTCTTGTCGGCGTCCTCGAGGCCGTTGAGCAACGTGGTCATGATGCGGGCGCCCGTCTGACCGAACGGGTGACCGAGCGCGATCGCGCCGCCGTTCACGTTCAGCTTCTCCGGGTCGATGCCGAGGTGACGGGCGGACGGGATCACTTGGGCCGCGAACGCCTCGTTGAGCTCGACCAAATCGATGTCGTCGATCGTCATACCGGCGCGGGCGAGCGCCTGCCGGCTTGCACCGACTGGCCCGAGACCCATGATCTCGGGGTTCAGCGCCGTGACGCCGCTCGAGATGATGCGGGCCAGCGGCGTGATGCCGAGCTCCCGCGCGCGTGTGTCGCTCATGACGATCACGGCAGCCGCGCCGTCGTTGAGCGGGCACGCGTTGCCGGCCGTGACCTTCCCGTCGGGCCGGAAGGCCGGCTTGAGCTGCGCCAGCTTCTCGACCGTCGTGTCGGGGCGGGGCCCGTCGTCCTTGGAGATCACCCGTCGGTCGGGTAGCTCGACAGGGATGATCTCGCGCTCGAAGAAGCCGCGCTCCTGGGACCGCACGGCGCGGTTCTGCGAAAGGGTTGCGAACTCGTCCATCTCCTCGCGCGAGACGTTCTCGAGCTCGGCGACGTTCTCGGCGGTCTGCCCCATCGCGATGTAGATGTCGGGGTAGCCCTCGGGCGGTTCCCACGGCTCCTGACCCCCTTCGGCGCGCTTCATGCTGCGCAGCCCCGCGTCCTGGAACTTGGGGTTCTGGGTGTCGGGCCAGCTGTCGGAGTTGCCCTTCCCGAAGCGGCTCACGCACTCGACGCCGGCGGCAACGAACGCGTCGCCCTCGCCGGCCTTGATCGCGTGCGCAGCCATGCGGATCGTCTGCAGCGACGACGAGCAGTACCTGGTGATCGTGGTCCCGGGCACGTCGTCGAGGCCCGCGAGCACACTCACGACGCGGCCCATGTTGAAGCCCTGCTCCCCTCCGGGAAGGCCGCAGCCGAGCATGAGGTCGTCGATATCGGACTTGCCGAGCTGCGGCACCTTGTCCAGCGCGGCCTGCACGATGGTGGTGGCGAAGTCGTCGGGGCGCAGATCGACGAGCGAGCCCTTGAACGCCCGACCGATCGGGCTGCGGGCGGTGGCGACGATCACGGGCTCGGGCATGGGACGCCTCCGATGGGCGGGATCTCGCGGACGGCCCGACGCTACCCGACCACGAAATAGGGTCGACGCGACGACGGCGCCAATCGGCGCGACAAGGGAGGGACATGCAGGAGGGGAGCCGGAGGGCGATCGTGGCCGCGTTCCTGGCCAACCTCGGCATCGCGATCGCCAAGTTCGTCGGCTTCGCCATCACCGGCGCGGCGTCGCTCCTGGCCGAAGCGCTGCACTCGGTCGCCGACACCGGCAACCAGGCCCTGCTGTTCCTCGGCGGCGCCCGCGCCCGACGACGGCCGACGCCCGAGCATCCCTTCGGCTACGGCCGCGAGCGTTACTTCTGGGCGTTCGTCGTCGCGCTCATGCTGTTCTCGCTCGGCGGTCTCTTCGCGGTGTACGAGGGGATCGACAAGCTTCTCCATCCCCACCAGCTCGAGTCGGTCGCCATCGCGCTCGCAGTGCTGAGCGTGGCGATCGTGCTCGAGTCGCTGTCGTTCCGGACTGCGTTCGTCGAAGCGGCCGCGGTGAAGGGCGAGGAGTCGTGGTGGAGTTTCATCCGCCGGTCCAAGAGCCCCGAGCTCCCGGTGGTGCTCCTCGAGGACACCGGCGCGCTGCTCGGCCTGGGGCTCGCGTTCGTGGGCGTCAGCCTGGCAGAGGTCACCGGCAACCCACGCTGGGACGCGGTGGGCAGCATTGGCATCGGGATCCTCCTAGTCGTGATCGCGATCGTGCTCGCCGCCGAGATGAAGAGCCTGCTCATCGGTGAGTCGGCGACCGCGCAGACCGAGAGCGCAATCCGTGCCGCGATCAGGGACGGTCCCGAAGTCCGGCGCATCATCCACCTCCGCACACTCCACCTCGGCCCGGACGAGCTTCTGGTGGCGGCCAAGGTCGAGCTCGACTCACCGTCGGTTCCTGACCTGACGCGCGCCATCGACACCGTCGAAGTACGCATCCGTGCGGCGGTCCCGATCGCTCGTTTGATCTACCTCGAGCCCGACGTCTATCGGTCCGACGCAGTGGTGGACCGGTGAACACCTCGTACGCGGTACGTGCCCACAACGCCGCGACCGCGTCGGAGAACAAGATCCACGACGACGAGGTGGCCCGCAGCTACGGCTTCGAGGGTGGGCTCGTACCCGGAGTCACCGTCTACGCGTACATGACGCATCCTGTCGTTGCGGCGCTCGGCCGCTCCTGGCTCGAGCGGGGGACGATGGCAGCGCGGTTCGTGCGGCCCTGTTACGACGGCGACGACGTGACCATCGACGCGACCGTGCGCGATGTCGCCCACGCCCGGGTCGTGGAGCTGGTCGCCCGGCGCAAGCCCGACGAGGTCGTCGCCACTGCGACCGCGTCGCTCCCCTCGCGCGCTCACGCCCCGCCGGCGGTCGATGACTACCCGGCCGTTCCGCTGCCGAGCGAACGCACGCCCGCGACCGAGGAGGCTCTTGCCGCGCTCGGCGACCTCGGTTCGTGGACCGCGACGTTCCGGGCCGATCACGCGCCCGCCTTCCTCGACGAGATCGGCGAGGACCTCGCGCTCTACCGCGACGACGGTGTCGCGCATCCGGGCTACCTGCTGCTGTCAGCCAACACGATCCTGGGCGCGAACATCCGCCTCGGCCCGTGGATGCACGTCGTCAGCGAGGTCACCCACTTCGGCGTGGTCAGCGACGGCGAACGGGTCTCCACCCGGGGACGGATCGCCAAGCTGTTCGAGCGCAAGGGCCACCGCTTCGCCGAGCTCGACCTCCTGCTCGCCG